>JBAWVO010000496.1:0-3377 GCA_037147235.1 Planctomycetota bacterium
CTCCCGCTGCCGTCGAACACGACCTTGCTGCCGGTCTTGTCGGTCCAGACGAAGTGAGAGCCTTCTTGGGCAAAGGTGCCGAAGAGCGATGGCGGGTTCGTATAGCTGCCGGCATTATAGGTGAACGTCAACCGGAGTCCGCTGTCCGTGAACCAAATCTTGTCATTGGGGTGCTGTTGGTCGGTGCTTGATTCCAGCCGATCACTGAAGCTGAAGGACCAACCATCGCCCATGCCTCGGTCGTATGCGGATTGCTGCGTGTTGAACGAGTGGTAGTGGCGGGCGAAGCTCAGCGGAACGCCCAGGTTCGGAATGCTTACGTCGGTCTCATCGTGCATCACCTCGCCGTTGGATGTGTTGATTGGATCGCCCGTATAGGACATCGTGGGCGTGGTCTGAATCGGTGTTGCCTGAATCGCGGGCCAGACGCCAAATCCGCCATGGGGCGCATCGAGGGTGCTGCCCACCCCGCCGTGAATGATGAAGGCGTCGGAAAATGTGTAGGTATTTTCGGATTTCCGGACGATATAGCCAACACCGTGCCATTGCGTGCTTGAGTCGCCTTGGCCAATCCGGACTTCTTTCTTGTGAACTTCAACACTGAAGCCGTCCTGGACGAATCCCAAGATACCTTGCGCGATGTTAGTTTCGCGAGTGGAATCTGTTATGTCAAGGAAATCCGTGATCGTCGCGAGAACCACCCCTTGGTTCGGCTGAAAGGTCGTGAAGCTGTTGCCCGAGTCCTGCTTAGCCATCTCGAATATCTTCATGGTCGAGACGGCTGGCATGTTCGTTATTTCTTCCCAGACGTTGGACTCCAGCGACGACATGGTGTCGCTGACTAGGCGATTGCGATACAGTGTTTGGCTCATATCGCCATCGATCGCGATGACCTGAGCGATGTTCTGCGGCAGGTCGAAGCCGACATTCTCGGGCAGATAAGGAAACTGCACATTCTTGCTGGTGGCATCTCGCAATCCCGAATCCGCAACATCGTCCACGCTGCTGGTCGCGATTCCGAGGCCGGAAGAAACTTGCACGGAAATCGCGCCGGTCAGCCCGGCAATGACCTGCTTGGATTGTAGGAACTCGTTGTAATAGGTTGCCAGCCCCAGTTCCAGCAACCCCCCGATCAACTGTTCCGCAGAGGGGGTTGAACCATTGGCCTTGCTCAATTCGGCGTCATTGAGATTGCTCCGCAGATCGGCAAGGTACGCTTCGGAGAACTGGGCAACGTCCAGACCTACCCCGATATACTCGCCGGTTTTGCCCGCGAACCTGCGCGTGTTTTCCACAGGCTCCGGAAATGTCACGGTCCCATTGCCGTGCGTCCGTTCGAGGGTCAAATAGTAGGGAGCGGTGTCGTTGGGTACGGGGAGAGTGCTGGTCCTGCCGGAGTCCGTCTGACCGTTGAGATAAAGTGCCGGATAGTCGCCCGTATCGGTATTGCCGATGGCCATTGTTTGCAAGGCCAAGTTGGCGGTCTGCTCGCAGTATGAAATTCCAGGAGGATAAAAGGACGCATTTCCGAAGAAGAAGATGCTGCCCTTGACATCAACATACGTCGTGGGAGAGCTAGGAACGCCGCCAATCGTTAGCGTTTGGAGCACGCCGTTAATGTTGGCCAGTAGCGGAGCGCCAACCATCCAGCTCTCAAATACCGCTGTAGTTGCCGTGAGCCTGGTCAGATCATTTGTGGAATCATAGGAGGTCCGACTAAGGGTCTGGCCCGACAGGAGCACATTCACGCTGATGCGGAGTTTGTGGAGGTAATTATCGGGGATGGATGAACTCTCGATACTGCTTCCAACCTGGGCGTCATAGGGAAACGCACTCGGCAGAGCCGCGATCGACACGGGATGGATCGCGCCATCGTGGGCCACATCCGCGATGGTACGGGTGGGCACGTTCTGGGCCAAGTAGGAGCGGATGGCCGTCTCGTAGTAATCCGTGGGCGTATCCGTCCGAACCGTGGAGAGATAGTCCGCCTGCCGGTCGTCGTTGAAAGGCACGCTGGCGGAAACCGCTGATACCCCCGGTTGGAGATCCCGATACTTCCAAGAAGGGTCCAGGTAGATTCCTGGCAGACCACCGCCCGCATTGCGGTGGAGCCAGGTGTGGTAGAAGGCAATGTACTCGGTTTGTGCGGCCTGGGTGTCGGCGTTGAGTGGGGTGTATGTGCCACTCACGACCTTGTACAACACAGGCTCCAGACCAGCGTATTGAAGAATGTCATACGCCCCCTTGGCATTGGTGGCTCCCAACCAGTGCAGGACGGCATCCTTGTTTTCGATGATTTTTGCGTTGGCATAATTGAGGCTGATCCCGGCCTCGCCGTAGAGATCCTTGAGCAGGCTTGCGGTGTCCCAGTCGTTGCCCTGCTTGGTTTCCAAAACCGCCAACGAACCCTTCATTGCCCCCGGATAGGGCTGGTACTCGATCGTGTTCAATACGTACTCGTACATCTTGATGGGCAAGTTGTAGAGGCGGTCGGCAAGGTCGGCAATCGTCTGGGCCTTCTCGGGGTGATCAGCCGGGAGATCGACATTGAGGAGTTTGCCGGCCAGCGAGGCAAGGCCCGTTTGAGGACTGTCCGCCAGCGGAGTGCCATAGACGAAAAGCGTGGCTAGGCTCGGCAGATTGGAGAGGGCCGCACTGGGGATCGTGGTAATGTTGTTGTATCGCAGATCGAGCGATTGCAGCCCTGAGAGCGTGGGGAACGAAGTCGACGAGAGCATTGCGTCCGTGACTCCGCACCGCTGGAGCGTCACGCTCTTGAGGGTGCTGAGGTTGTTCAAAGGCGACAGGTCGGTTAAGTGCCCTGGATTCGTGAAATTGCTGGGCACAAGGGTTAAGGACTGAAGATTGACGGCGTTGGCAAGGCCGGTCAGGGAGAACACGCGGTTGCTGTCGGCCGAGAGCGTGGTTAGCCTCCCCCAGTCGCCTACCGATACCGGGACACCTGCGGGAAGTGCGAGGGCTTGACGCACCGCGTCCAGTAGCGCGGCATCGCCTGAGGTCGTGTCCTGTTCGCCATCCGTGCCCACTGGGCCGCTGCCCGTCGTACCCTGGGGTGTAGTTGGGCTGGTAGTGGGTTGGGTAACGACGGCCGCGCCACTGCCGCCGTGCGATCCAAGCAGTGCGCCGCCCCCGCCCAGAATGGGCGTGCCCGTCGTGTTGCTGAGCGTGCCGCCGGTATTTAAGGTCGTAGTCTGGTCGGTGGGGCCATTGAGGACAGGTAATGGGCCGACGTTCGGAGGTATGCTCGTGCTGTCGGTCGCGCTCTTGTCCGGCAAAGGCGTCGTTCCGTGAACGACGTTGAGCGGGCTGCCGCTATCGGGAAACACCTTGCTGGCCCCGTTGACGACGACCTGCAT
>JBAWVO010000497.1:0-3376 GCA_037147235.1 Planctomycetota bacterium
TAGTAGTCCTATTTAGCTGAGCAAAGACTGGTCAATTTAGGTGAGCGTCAAAGGTCCCTATACCGATGTTGTCCTCTGCTTTCCTAACAGCGACGCCACCTTTCTGTTCTGGCACGGCGCCAACTACATTCCGCATTGGGTGACCGAGAACGGGATTTGGTACAACAACCAATTTGTCGAACGCAGCTCGGTGGGCGTCAAGGAGACAACCGGCTGCGACGAGCCGATGAGCGACAAGCAGTGCCGCTATTCGCAAGTGCGGATCATTCAAGACAATAACGCCCGCAAGGTCATCCACTGGCGCTATGCTCCGGTGGATGTCCAATACCGTCATCCGTACGTCGATCCTGTAACCGGTTGGTACGATTGGGTGGATGAATACTATTACCTTTACCCCGACGCGGTGGCCACCCGCGAGGCGACGCTCTACTCGACCGAGGTCAACGCCTTTGCCGATTGGCAGGAAAGCATCGTCGTCCACCAACCCGGCCGGAGTCCGGAAGACAACATCGAGACCATCGCCGTTTCCATCGGCAACCTGCAAGGCACCATGAAGCACTATAGCTGGCCGGAGGCATCCAAGAAAACCACCTTGGACGGCCTGCCCGACCATTCCTGCCTGCAAGTTGTCAACCTGAAGTCGAAGCTCAAGCCCTTTCTGGTCATTCCGCCCGACGAAGGACTGAAAATCCAACTTTTTGACAAGCATGCTCGCCATTCGATCTTCCGCCAGTGGAACCACTGGCCGGTGTCCCAGGACAAGTCGTGGAGCCGCGAGGCCAAGGACAATTCCAAGCCGTCCTGCACCTCTCTAACATTCTGGAAGGGCTGGAAACCCACCGCCACCACCGACCATTCCCAAACCATGGTCATGCTGCACGGACTGAGTGACCAACCGGCTGACCGCTTGGTCGCCGTCGCCAAGTCATGGCTGCGCCCGGCCCCCGTCACCATGAAGACGCAAGGTGCCACCTTTGATGGCTACGACCGTACGCAACGGGCGTATGTCTTCACTCTGCGCGATCCGGACACGACCCGGAGCATCGAGTTCGACATCGCCGCCACCCCCGAAACGCCCCTGCACAACCCGGCTATTATCGTTCGCCGCTGGCAGGGTTCCGCCGCAAAAGTCGCCGTTGATGGCGGCGGCACGTCCAACCCCCCCACGGAAATCCAACAGGCCGTCGAATTCGGCTTGACGGACAACTCGCTGGTCGTCTGGCTACGCGCCGACCTTTCGACCGCCACGCGGGTCCGCATCACGCCATGAGTACGGGCGGCACTTTATGGCGCGAGGACCATTCCCACTCACCATTCCAAGGAGCGTTACCATAAATCTCAATCGACCAATGCGAAGAATCATGATGCCTGCATTGCTCTTGGCGACATGGGCACTGATCGGGACGACAGGCATGCCAGTTTCTGCGACAGAGGTGCCGAGCGGTGTTCCGCTCGGGAGGCTGGAGAAACTGACTAAGGGAATTAACCTCTCACACTGGTTCTCTCAATCGAACAACTACTCCAACCAACACCTGGATACTTACGACACTGCCAGGGATGCGGTGCTCATCAAGTCGCTGGGTTTCCATCATGTCCGATTCACCTTCAACGATGCAACCGTGGTCGATCGTGAGAATCCCGCGGTCCTGAATGCTCAGAAGATGAAGCGATTTGACGCTGCAATGGACATGCTCCTGGCTGCCAATTTGGCGGTGATTGTTGACTTCCATCCTGAGGACGAGTACAAGAAAGCTGTGGAGAAAGACAATGTCGCCCTTGCGAACTTCGTTGGTATGTGGCGCGCCTTGGCTAGGCACCTTTCGTCACGCGACCCAGAAAAGGTTTTCCTTGAGGTTATGAACGAACCGGTGATGCGCGACTCCGCTCGCTGGAATGAGATTCAGAAAAAGGTTCTAAGGGCAATGCGCGAGTCCGCCCCGCGCCACACGCTCATTGCTTCTTCGACGGAATGGTCGGAAATCTACAAACTCGAACTCGTCGAGGTCGTGTCTGACCGCAATGTGGTCTACAACTTCCACTGCTATGAGCCGTTCAAGTTCACCCACCAGAATGCCCCTTGGGTCGGTGAGCTTACAAAGGGTTTGAAGAACGCGCCCTACCCGTCCAACCTGGAGGCCGTGAACAAGATCCTGGCCGATCTTCCAGACGAAAAGGCCAAGCGACTGATGATCCAGTACGGGAATGAGAATTGGAACGCAAGGAAGATAGATGCCTTCATTGCCCACGCCGCCGCGTGGGGTAAAAAACACAACGTTGCCTTGACGTGCAATGAGTTCGGCGTAATCCGCACAGCCCCCGCGGCCGACCGGAACCGCTGTATCGAGGATGTTCGTAAGGCTCTTGAGAAACACAACATCGGCTGGTGCATGTGGGACTACGCAGGTGGGTTTGGCGTTGCAACCGGCAAGCCGGGCGAGCGTGTGGCCGACCCCAATACTGTCAAAGCCCTCGGCCTGACGCCGGCCCGGCAGGAGGCTGTCGTGGCTAAACACAAGGCGGTGTTCACAGTGCCGCCGCAGAAGATCCCTTCGGACAACTCCGTGGACGCGCCGCTGCTGGGTAACGGCGACACGCTCGCGGCGCTCGGCGGCACGCCGGATAGACTGCGGTTCTACATCAACAAGAACGACCTGTGGATCATGCGCGCGGCGAAAGGTTCCCAGCCGATACCGCTGGCCCGGCTGGAACTCGATTTTCCGGGCATGCAGGGCGCAACCTATCGGGTGGAGCAGGATCTCCAGCAGGCGATCACCGTCGGCCGGTTCACGAAGGCGGGGGTGACGCTGTCGTTAGAAACCGGCATGGCGGCGACGGAAAACCTGCTATGGATCAAGCTGTCAGCGGAAGGCGGCGCGCTTCAGGGTCGGGCGGGCCTGTATCTTCCGGGCCAGGATGCGGCCGCCACGGGCGACGTGCCGATGGTCGAGCGTCGTTTCGAGCAGGATGTGCTGGTCCCGGCCGGCGCGGCCTGCGCCCTGCGAGTAGTGGGCGGCGGCAGGGAGTTTACTGTGACGCCGGAAAAGCCGGTGCTCATCGTCGCGGCCGTTTGCAGCCGTTTTGATCAGCCCGAGTTTCGTCAGGCCGCCGTACGCCGCGCCAACGAACTGGGACCGGAGGTGCTGGACCGCGTGCGCGCGGAGCATGTCGCATGGTGGCGGCAGTTCTGGGCCAAGTCCTTCGTCGAAATCCCGGACAAGGTTCTGGAGCAGCGGTACTACCTGTCTCACTACGTCATGGCCAGTGCCAGCCGGGTGTATGACTTTCCACCGGGCCTGTTCGGGTGGATCACGACGGACAAGCCCAGTTGGCACGGCGACTATCACTTGAACTACAACCACGTCGCGCCGTTCTACGG
>JBAWVO010000498.1:0-3374 GCA_037147235.1 Planctomycetota bacterium
GGGGATTGGGGATTGGGGATTATTTCGCATCCGAGACCATCGCCATGGCCTCAATCTTCGTGTCTCGCGTGATCTCGTTGTAACTCAGCACCACTAGGTTCGGTAGGTGCGAAACGGTCATCTGCCGCAAGGCGGCGCGAATCTGCGGACTCACCAACACCACGGGCGAATGGTTGGCCAACGTCAATCGCTCGATGCCCGCGGCGATCTGCCGGCAGGTGGACTCGACGGCTTGCGGCGACATGCGGATGAACAGCCCGTGCTCGTTGTGCTCGAAACCGGCGCGAACCCGATCTTCTAATGCCGGATCGAGCGTGACAACGAACAAACGATTCTCGGCATCGCGATACCGCGTGCAGATCGAGCGTGCCAGGCGGTGCCGCACGTATTCGGTAAGCAGGATCGGCTCCTTGGTTCGCGGGGCGTAGTCCCCCAAGGTTTCCAGGATCGGGCCAAGCTGGCGGATCGGCACGCCCTCACGCAAGAGCATCTGTAAAATCTGCTGCACTTCACTCAGTTTCATCACGCCGGGGGTCAGTTCATCGACCACCACGGGCGAGGTCCGCTTGAGTTCGTCAATCAAGTGTTTGGTCGAGTCACGAGTCAGGATCTCGTCGGCATGGCGACGGATGGTTTCCGTGAGGTGCGTGGCGATCACGCTGGCAGGCTCAACAATCGTGTAGCCATACATCTCGGCCTGATCGCGAACCGTCGGCTCGATCCAGACGGCGGGCGTTCCAAAAGCCGGTTCGCGAGTGGCCATGCCTTGCACGCGGCCGCTGGTCGTGCCGGAGTCCATGGCCAGGAACTTGGCCGCATAGACCATTCCCTCGGCGACCGGCATGTCGGCGATCTTGATGCGGTATTGGTTCTGGTCCAGCCGCATGTTGTCGCGGATGCGAACCTTCGGCAGGATGATGCCGATCTCACCGGCCACGTTCTGGCGAACCCGTTGAATGCGCTCCAGCAGGTCTCCGCCGCGGCGGGGATCCGCCATGCGAATCAGGCCCACGCCGATCTCGACTTCCATCGGATCGACGCTCAAGTAGTCTTCCACGCGTGTCTCGGCCGGCTTGGTCGAGTCGGCCTGCTTCTTCGCGTCCGTGACCGCTTGGGCCGCCGCGCCGCGACGGTTCATCGACAAGGCGCGGCCGATGCAGGTGGCACCGATCGCCAAAAGCGGAATCCGCGGCAGGCTCGTGAAAACCAGGACCGAAAGAAAGATGCCCGCCACGATCAGGGCTTGAGGACGCGAAAACAGTTGCTGGAGAAATTCCCTCGGCAGGTCGCTATCACTGCTACTGCGAGTGACCAGCAAGCCGGCTGCCAGGGAGATCAAGAAGGCCGGAACTTGGCTTACCAGCCCATCACCTATGGTGAGCGTGGTGTAGAGCGAGGCGGCCTGGCCGATACTCATGCCCGACTCGATCATGCCAATGAACAGTCCGCCCACAATGTTAATCAGGGTAATGATAATTCCGGCGATGGCATCGCCGCGAACGAACTTACTGGCACCGTCCATGGCCCCAAAAAAATCGGCCTGTTGGCTGACTTCCTTGCGGCGGCGTTGGGCCTCGCGCTCGTCGATGATCCCGGCATTCATGTCGGCATCAATGGCCATCTGGCGACCCGGCATCCCATCCAACGCGAATCGGGCGGCCACTTCGCTGATCCGCGTGGCACCCTTGGTAATTACGACAAACTGGATAATGACAATAATGGCAAATATAATCAGTCCGACGACAATCTTGTCCGTGCCTGTCGATCCGCCCGTAACGAACTCGCCGAATGTCTTCACCACGCCGCCAGCGGCAAACAGTCCGTCGGCCGCAGCCCGTGTGAGAATTAATCGCGTTGTGGCCACGTTGAGCACGAGGCGGAAGAGCGTGGTGGCTAGCAATAGGGATGGAAAAATGCTGAATTCCAGCGGCGTGCGGACGTAGATGGTCGTCAGCAGCATGATCACTGCGATGGCCAGGTTGGCCGACAGCAGTAGATCCATCAGCGCAGGGGGCAGCGGCACCAGAATGACGAGCACACTGGTAACGATCCCGACCGGAAAGACCAGGTCGGACAGCCGCGCGATGCTGCTTGCGGACAACGGTGATGTTGATGCTACCCCGGAAGACATCCATTTCTCCGGAAATACGGCACTTGGAACAAAGTATTGGCCAAGGCTTCCTGCCTCAATTGCCAACTCTTCCCGTCGCCACAAACGCGACGACGTTAATAAGAGGTGGGGAGCGTATCGCAAAACAGACTGAATGTCTAGTGCGATTTATCCTGTCAAAAATCTTTTTTGGGTTTGGCCACGGATAAAACCGGCTCTTCCGGTTCCGGGGGCGGAATGCGAATAATTGTAGGGCGGGACGAGTGAAACGTGGCCTCGCTGCGCTCGTCCCACCCCAGCGCAGCCCTGGGAATTTTCCGACCTGCGTGGTAAGATTCATCTATTTGAACTTCCGTCGAAAGCACATTCCTTGGCCAATTCCCTGTCAACCGAAAGCAGCCCGAGCCGTTATGTCGTCGGTTTCGACCTGGGGACAACGAACTCAGCCGTCACCTACGTCGACACCACGGAAGAACCGTGGCAAGTCTGCGTTTTTGCCGTGCCGCAACTGGTAGCCGCCGGACATGTGGAAGCCCGCGAGACGCTACCCTCCTTCCATTACCAGCCCGCACAGGGCGAACTGCCGCCTGCTGCGCTGCGTTTACCTTGGACCGTGGCCAAGACCGACGAACCGCTGCATGTCGTCGGCTTTTTTGCCCGCGATCATGGCGCGGTAGTGCCGGGGCGATTGATCAGTTCGGCCAAGTCGTGGCTTTGCCACTCGGGCGTCGATCGCACAGCCGAGCTTCTCCCTTGGCATGGAGCGGCCGACGTTCAGCGGTTGTCGCCCGTCGAGGTTAGCTCGCGGTATCTGGCCCATGTTCGCGCTGCTTGGGATGCCCGTTTCCTGCAGTATCCGCTCGCGGAACAGGATTTTGTACTCACCTTGCCGGCCTCCTTTGATGAAGTCGCGAGGGAGTTGACGATCAAGGCGGCCGCATTGGCCGGCTTGCCGCGAGTCGTGCTTATCGAAGAACCGCAGGCGGCCTTCTACGCCTGGATCGATGCCCATCGTGATCGCTGGGACCAGCTTGTCAAACCGGGTCAGAAAATACTCGTCTGCGATATCGGCGGCGGCACTTCGGACTTCACGCTGATCCGCGTCCGTCGCGGTGAAGGCGGCAAGGTGCAGTTCCATCGCGTGGCAGTCGGCGATCACCTGATCCTCGGCGGCGATAATCTCGATCTTGCGTTGGCACACCATCTGGAGCAGCGGCTTACCGGCGGCGATGCGGTGAAAAGGGCGGGAGGCGTGGAGCAGGGA
>JBAWVO010000499.1:0-3281 GCA_037147235.1 Planctomycetota bacterium
CGCGACCGGTTGTGGCACCACACCCGCAGGATATCGGAAGGCGTCCCTTGCCCGGCTTCGGCACGTTGGCGGTCGATCAGCTCATTCCAGACCCGGCGCAACCGCGTACGGATTTCTCCCCGGAGGCTTTGGGCCGCCTGGCCGACAGCATTCGCGAGCAGGGACAATTGGCGCCGATTCGCGTCCGCTGGTCAGACGAGCTTGGCAAATGGGTGATTATCGCTGGCGAACGCCGTTGGCAGGCCGCGAAACTGGCCGGACTGCCGACCATCGAGTGCTGCTTCCAGACCCACGAGTTGTCGCCGTCCGAAGTCCTGGAGCAACAGTTGATCGAGAATCTGCTGCGGGAGGACCTCAAGCCCGTCGAACAGGCTCAGGCGTTTGCGTCCTTGATGCGGCTCAATGGCTGGAACGGCAAGCAGGTGGCGGAACGACTGCGTGTGCCTGCATCGCAGGTCAGCCGGGCCCTGGCGCTCTTGCGATTGCCGGAGGACCTTCAACAGCGAGTCGACCACGGCGAAATCCCCACCCGAATCGCCTACGAATTGTCGAAGCTCGACAACGAGCATCAGCAACGGCTGCTCGCCGATCAGGTCACCAAGGACAGCCTAACGCACGAGCAGGCGGCCCGTCTGGTCCGCCAGCGGCGCGGCAGGCGTCGCGACAAGCCACGTCACACAAAACTGTGCTTTCCCACCGAGGCAGGCTGGAAAGTCGTCGTCTCGGCCCAGCGAAAGGGCACCTACCACGAAATTGAGCAGGCCCTGGAAGACGCCCTGGCCGAGGTCCGGCACCGCATCCGGAACGACGTGCAACTCTTCTAACGCGGCCATCCGATGCGCAGCAATCCCGCGAGAACCGGCCCTGGGCTGCTCAGCGGGCAATTCCTTGCCTTTTCCTCAGCATTGTGATACGGCTGGTCAGGCTAGACCATGCAAGTTGTTCTTTCTCCTTAACCTGAAGTTCCCGCCTGATTTTTAGCCCTGATCCTTGCGCAACTGCACGAAATCAGGGCTTTTTCGTGTTGATCGAGGAGAATCTGGGTGCTGAAATGTTGGCATGTAAATGTCGCTTTTAGTACGATACTGCCATTGTATTTATGCAGCATGTCTGTACAATGCGTAGGCATGTATATCACCGCCATACCCAACCGTGACTCACCCCCTGCTATCCTTCTTCGTGAGGGCTATCGCGAGGACGGCAAAGTCAAGACACGCACCTTGGCCAACCTGTCGAAGCTGCCGGCAGAGGCCATCGCCGCCCTGCGTCAGGTCCTCCAGGGCAAGCAACTGGTCTCGACCGACGAGGCGTTCGAGATCGTCGAAGACGGCTCACGAGCCCACGGGCACGCAGAGGCCGTGCTGACCGTGATGCGGCGTCTCGGCTTTTCAGCACTAATCAACTCTCGGCCATCGCGTCAGCGCGACTTGGTGGTGGCGATGGTGGCCGCCCGTATCCTCAATCCCCAGTCGAAACTGGCCACGACGCATTGGTGGTCAAGCACGACTCTGACTGAGATATTGGGCCTGGGCCAGACGGATGAGGACGAACTGTACGAGGCCATGGATTGGCTGCTGGAACATCAGGCCCCTATCGAGAAGAAGCTGGCGGCTCGTCACTTGGCGGACGGCGGACTTGCGCTCTACGACCTGACATCGAGTTACTTCGAGGGCGTAACCTGTCCTCTGGCCAAGTTGGGATACAACCGCGATGGCAAGAGAGGGATGCTTCAGGTCAACTACGGCCTGCTGACTAACCAAAAGGGCGTCCCCGTGGCGGTGTCGGTCTTCGATGGCAACTCGGGTGATCCCAAAACCTTGCTACCCCAAGTCGAAAAGATGCGTACGGAGTTCGGCATCAAGCAGTTCGTGCTGGTTGGTGATCGCGGGATGATCACCCAGAAACAAGTCGATGCCTTGCGCGACATCGAGGGGTGCGGCTGGATTAGTGCTCTTCGCCCAGGGGCGATCAAGAAGCTGGTTACGGGGGGCTCGATTCAGATGGGGCTGTTTGATGAACGCAACCTCTTTGAACTCACGCATCCGGACTTTCCCGGCGAGCGGTTGGTGGCCTGTCGCAATCTCGAGTTGGCCGAGCGGCGAGTCGCCAAGCGCATCAGCTTACTCAAGGCAACGACCCAGGAGCTGGACCGTATTTTCCGCATGGTGAATCGTGGCCGACTGCACGGCAAGGAGAGCATCGGCACTCAGGTTGACAGGATACTCAAGCAATACAAAGTCGGCAAGCACTATACGGTCGACCTTCGCGACGACGGGTTTGACTACAAGATCGACCGGGACGCGATCGCCGCCGAGGCGGCAGCCAAGAGCAACGAAAACACGAAAGTAGCCGAAACGCGGCTGATTCAGTACGAGCGGCAGATCGAATCCATCGCTGCGAAGCTCGACAAGGTCCGGCAGAAAACCAAGCAGGGGCAGCTACATGGCCAGGACGCAATCGGGGTACGAGTGGGCAAAGTCGTTAATAAGTACAAAATGTCCAAGCACTTTGTGCTTCACATTAATGACGACTCATTCCGCTTTGAAATCAACCAAGAGGCGGTCGCGGCCGAGGCCGCGCTCGACGGAATCTACGTTGTACGAAGCAGCGTCTCGACCGAGACGATGGACGCAGGCCAAATGGTCCGCAGCTACAAGCTACTCAGCAACGTCGAGCGCGCGTTTCGCTGCCTCAAGAGCGTGGACTTGATGGTTCGACCCATCCGCCATCGTCTCGAGAACCGGGTGAGAGCGCACATCTTTCTGTGCATGCTCTCCTACTACGTCCAGTGGCACATGACCGAAGCCTGGCGTCCGCTGCTCTTCGCCGACGAGGATCAGGACAGCAAGCTCTCACGCGACCCTGTGGCACCCGCAGAGCGTTCGGAGGCGGCCCTCCACAAGGTACAGACCAAGCAGCTCGATGACGACTCCGTCGTTCATTCCTTCCGCACCCTACTGGACGACCTCGCTCGCATCGTCAGCAACATCTGTCGCTGTCCTGGCATCGGGGCTGAGGCACCCACATTCACCAAGACCACCACGCCCAATACCCAGCAGCAAAGAGCCCTCAACCTGCTCCAGTCCATCAGCTCGTAGGCAGAGCCACCACACCCGATCCGAGCTTAAACGCCCGGAAATACGGCAGAATCCTGCATTTCTCTGGGGGAACTTCAGTCTAGTGGTTGTCCAAGTCCTCAATTCTTCTCGTTCCGACGCTCTGCGTTGGAACGCAAGCCACGGACGCTCTGCGTCCTTGGGCAGACGACGCGGAGCGTCAAA
>JBAWVO010000500.1:0-3281 GCA_037147235.1 Planctomycetota bacterium
TTTCGGTCTGGTCGGGGCTGGTGTGGGCATGGGTGCGAGGCGAAGTGGTGCGGGTGAGGAGTGCCGACGACGTAGCGAACCGGCGGCTTGCGGGGGTAACTCCGGCGCCGAACACCATCCCTCACCCATCCCTCACGTATGGCGTCGCGCAAGGACGACTGATAGAATGCCCGGATTGCCAAAAGTTGGCCTTCACAGACGATCGGAGTTCGGTTTAGTGACCCCTCAGCAGTTTATTGCCAAGTGGCAACGGGTGACGCTTACGGAGCGGAGCGCATGCCAGCAGCATTTTCTCGACTTGTGCGAACTATTGGACCAGCCAAAACCGGCCGAGGCCGATCCTGAGGGTACGTGGTACACCTTTGAAAAAGGGGTACAGACCAGCGAAGACCGGCAGGGCTGGGCCGACGTCTGGATGCGCGACCACTTTGGCTGGGAATACAAGGGGAAGCATAAGGATCTCAAGGCCGCCTATACGCAACTGCAATTGTATCGGGAGGCACTGGAGAACCCGCCCCTGATGATTGTTTGCGACATGGACCGGTTTGAGGTCCACACGAATTTCACCGGCACGCTCAAGCAGCAGCACCTTTTCGACCTGGCCGGGCTGGCCGATCCCGCCAACCTCGACATCCTCCGCCGAGTCTTCACCGACCCTAATTCCCTCAAACCCGGCATCACCAGTGAGGCGATTACGATCGAGGCGGCCGAACGCTTCGCGAAACTGGCGGACGGGATGCGAGACAGGGGGATTGAGCCGCTTCGTGCAGCCCACTTCCTGATGAAGCTCATGTTCTGCATGTTCGGTGAAGATACCTTGCTACTGCCGGCAGGGCTGTTCGGGAAACTACTGGACAACGCCAAGGCCAACCCGGCCTACCTGCCCCGACGGCTCGAATCCCTCTTCAAGGCGATGGCCAGCGGCGGCGATTACGGCAACGATACGATCGCCTGGTTCAACGGCGGCCTGTTCGCTGATGCCGACGTGATTTCGCTCACGCAAGAGGAGATCAACTCGCTGGTCGTGGTGAACGGCAAAGATTGGTCGTGCGTTGAGCCGTCGATCTTCGGCACACTCTTCCAGCGAACGCTCGATCCGGCCAAGCGGTCTCAGATTGGTGCCCACTTCACGGGCCGCGCCGACATTGAGGATCTTCTCAAGCCCGTCCTGCTGGCCCCGCTCCAGCGCGAGTGGGCGGAAGTCAAGCGGAAGTGTGAGGAGGAGCTTTGGCCCAAAGTGGTCAAGGCAAGCCGCGCGCGGACGAAAGGTCTGTCCGACAAGGATAGCCCGCAACGCAAGGCGTTTGACCGAGCGATCCTCGACTTCATCGGGCGGCTGGCCCAAGTCAGCGTTCTCGACCCGGCCTGCGGTTCCGGCAATTTCCTCTACGTGGCACTGCACATGCTCCTGGACCTGGAGAAGGAGGTCATCGCCTACGCCGCCATGCGAGGTTTATCGCTTGTTCCGCAGGTCAATCCCGCGCAGCTTCGCGGGCTGGAGATCAACGTCTACGCGCATCAGCTTGCCCAGATCGTGATTTGGATC
This sequence comes from Planctomycetota bacterium, assembly GCA_037147235.1. GTDB lineage: Bacteria > Planctomycetota > Planctomycetia > Pirellulales > Thermoguttaceae > JANXQG01. Next base: position 1,547 of record JBAWVO010000500.1, read on the forward strand.
GGCTACCTGCAATGGATGCACCACAACGGTTTCAAGATGCCCAATGATCCGGTGTTGGCCCCCATCGACACGATCAAGCAGATGGACGCAATTCTCGACCTCTCCGACCCAGAGCATCCCAAGGAGCCGGAGTGGCCGGAAGCGGAGTTTATCGTCGGGAATCCGCCGTTCTTGGGAGGAAAACTGCTGCGAAAGAACCTGGGCGACGATTACGTTGACGCCATGTTCAAAGTCTGGGGAGAACGTGTGCCGCGCGAGGCTGACCTGTGCTGCTACTGGTTTGAACGGGCGCGTGCGCATATCGAAAATAAGAAATGCCGTCGTGCCGGGTTGTTGGCGACGCAGGGAATACGGGGCGGTGCGAATCGTAAGATACTTGAGCGCATCAAGGTGTCAGGGGACATTTTCTTTGCTGAGAGCGACCGGAAATGGGTTCTGGACGGTGCTGCGGTCCATATCTCAATGGCTGGATTCGACGGCGGCGAAGAAAAGAGCCATGTGCTTGATGGCAAGCCCGTCGTGAAAATCCACGCCGACCTATCGGCCGCCGCCAACACGGCAACGGCCAAGGTTATCGCCGTAAATCGAGGTATTTCGTTTATGGGCGATACCAAGGGCGGAGCGTTCGATATTGCTGATGCCATTGCATTAGAGATGCTAAAGCATCCGAATCCGCACGGTCGCCCAAACTCGGATGTGGTGGTTCCTTGGATCAATGGCCTTGATGTTAGTCGCAGAAATCGTGACATGTGGATTATCGATTTCGGCGTGGAAATGGAGTCCGAGAAAGCATCTCGTTATGAAAGCCCTTTCGACTACATCTGCCAGAACGTACGACCCGAACGTGAAAAGAACAATCGGCAATCGTATCGCGATCGATGGTGGATTCACGTTGAACCACGACCAGCACTGCGAAAAGCATTTGCTTCTACCTGCCGATTCATTGGGACAACGACTGTCTCAAAATATCGACTCTTCGCGTGGTTTGAGGCACCCGTCTTGCCAGATCATGCACTTATTGTGTTTGCACAGGCAAAAGATTGTTTTTTCGGCATCCTACATTCTCGGATTCACGAGACTTGGGCACTCCAGCAGGGCACTCAACTAGAGACTCGACCGCGTTACACCCCCAGTAGTTGCTTTGAAACTTTTCCTTTTCCGCAACCAACCCCTTATCAAGATGACGCGATTTCCTGTGCCGCGAAGGAGCTAGACGATCTACGCTGCCGCTGGCTGAACCCGCCAGAGTGGACGAAGACGGAGGTTTTGGAGTTTCCCGGTTCGGTCGATGGGCCGTGGGCGAGGTATGTCGTCGATCCTGACGCCCGTGGCATCGGCACGGTTCGCTGGCCGCGATTGATACCCAAAGACACCGACTGCGCGGCGAGCCTGAAGACTCGCACACTCACCAATCTTTACAACCAGCGGCCGGCATGGCTCGATCTGACCCACATGAAGCTCGACACAGCCCTCTTCGCCGCCTACGGTTGGGATCCCGGAATTTCTGACGACGAATTGCTGGAGCGACTTCTCAAATTGAACTTAGAGCGAGCAGAGAAGGGATGAACCGTACCAAAGCCGGAGTGACGAGACGGCCACCCAGGGAGACGAAACCGCGAAAGCGAAAGGTGTCCAAGGTAATGCAACAGCTCGGCTGTAAAGCGTGTGATTCAGCGTGGCATTCAGCGTGGCATGTTGTAACTCGTCTACCTGACAGCTAAGATATGGGGAGTTC
>JBAWVO010000501.1:0-3261 GCA_037147235.1 Planctomycetota bacterium
CGACGACATACCTCGCCCACGGCCCATCGACCGAACCGGGAAACTCCAAAACCTCGGTCTTCGTCCACTCCGGCGGGTTCAGCCAATGGCTTCGTCGGTCGTCCAAATCCTTCGCGGCATAAGAAATTGCGGCCGACTGGCTCAGGTCTGGTTCGGGAAACGCGAATGTATCAAAGCAACTGCCAGGAGTATATCGAAATCCGCTCTCAACCTCGCGCAACTGGGTTCCTTGTGCGCGAGCCCAAACCTCGTGGGGCCGGCTTTGAAGCACTCCGAATGAGTAATCGTCTTCGCGTGCAAATACAATACTGGCCTGATTTACAAGAACCTCGGAACGAACAAAAACAAAAATTCGGTGCTTGGAATGACACGGCGTTGCAATGAATCTAGTAAATTCATAAATTGCCTTACGCATTCCTGGTCTCGGTTCTGCGTACCGCCACCACTTGGCCGCATACGCGGCTCGTCTGTTTTGCGACCGCACCGGATATACGGTCTTTCTGAGATACTCGAACGGCGTCTCATAAAGCGAGGCTTCTTCAAGTTCCATTAGACCGAAATCAATTGTCCAGACCTTACGCCGTTCATTAACGATATCGCTCGCGCTCATTACCGGGCGAACGACGTCTGAATTTGGACAGCCACTCACGCCAAACCCTTGAAGCTGATCGAGAGCAAAAGACTCCTCGATATCGAAGGCCGCTTTAGGTGAAGCGCCCTGATATGAAATGGCGCTGTTGACTGACAACTTAGCGGCCTGCGAAACGTCGATCTTGCTCGTAAGGCTACTATTGATTTCGAGAACTGGCTTGCCGTTAAGAAGTCGCATTGTCTCGACTCTCAAGTCAAAACCGATCATCGAGATATGTACGGTCGCTCCGTCAAGAACCCATTCTCGGTCACTTTCGGCAAAGAAGATTTCTCCAGTTTCCTTAATGCGTTGCAGGACATCACGATTTACCCCACCGCGAATAGATTGCGTCGCAAGAAGCCCGACGCGGCCACGACCTTTCAATTTGAGTATGGAGCGAGCCCGCTCGAACCAGTAGCAGCAGAGGTCGGCGAAGGGCGCGACACGCCCATCGTATACGCGGAAGAGAGATTCAACGTAGTCGTCGCCGAGACCCTGCCTTATCCTGTTGCCACCCAAGAACGGCGGGTTCCCCACGATGAACTCCGCTTCCGGCCACTCCGGCTCCTTGGGATGTTCCGGGTCGGATAGGTCGAGAATTGCGTCCATCTGTTTGATCGTGTCGATGGGGGCCAACACCGGATTGTTGGGCATCTTGAAACCGTTGTGGTGCATCCATTGCAGGTAGCCGATCCAGATCACGACCTGGGCAAGCTGCTGCGCGTAGACGTTGATTTCCAGCCCGCGAAGCTGCGCGGGATTGACCTGCGGAACGAGCGATAAACCCCGCATGGCGGCGTAGGCGATGACCTCCTTCTCCAGGTCCAGGAGCATGTGAAGTGCCACGTAGAGGAAATTGCCGGAACCGCAGGCCGGGTCGAGAACGCTGACGTGGGCCAGCCGCTCGATGAAGTCGAGGATCGCCCGGTCGAACGCCTTGCGTTGCGGGCTATCCTTGTCGGACAGACCTTTCGTCCGCGCGCGGCTTGCCTTGACCACTTTGGGCCAAAGCTCCTCCTCACACTTCCGCTTGACTTCCGCCCACTCGCGCTGGAGCGGGGCCAGCAGGACGGGCTTGAGAAGATCCTCAATGTCGGCGCGGCCCGTGAAGTGGGCACCAATCTGAGACCGCTTGGCCGGATCGAGCGTTCGCTGGAAGAGTGTGCCGAAGATCGACGGCTCAACGCACGACCAATCTTTGCCGTTCACCACGACCAGCGAGTTGATCTCCTCTTGCGTGAGCGAAATCACGTCGGCATCAGCGAACAGGCCGCCGTTGAACCAGGCGATCGTATCGTTGCCGTAATCGCCGCCGCTGGCCATCGCCTTGAAGAGGGATTCGAGCCGTCGGGGCAGGTAGGCCGGGTTGGCCTTGGCGTTGTCCAGTAGTTTCCCGAACAGCCCTGCCGGCAGTAGCAAGGTATCTTCACCGAACATGCAGAACATGAGCTTCATCAGGAAGTGGGCTGCACGAAGCGGCTCAATCCCCCTGTCTCGCATCCCGTCCGCCAGTTTCGCGAAGCGGTCGGCCGCCTCGATCGTAATCGCCTCGCTGGTGATGCCGGGTTTGAGGGAGTTGGGGTCGGTGAAGACTCGACGGAGGATATCGAGGTTGGCGGGATCGGCCAGGCCGGCAAGGTCGAAAAGGTGCTGCTGCTTGAGCGTACCGGTGAAATTCGTGTGGACCTCGAACCGGTCCATGTCGCAAACAATCATCAGGGGCGGGTTCTCGAGTGCCTCCCGATACAATTGCAGTTGCGTATAGGCGGCCTTGAGATCCTTATGCTTCCCCTTGTATTCCCAGCCAAAGTGGTCGCGCATCCAGACGTCGGCCCAGCCCTGCCGGTCTTCGCTGGTCTGTACCCCTTTTTCAAAGGTGTACCACGTACCCTCAGGATCGGCCTCGGCCGGTTTTGGCTGGTCCAATAGTTCGCACAAGTCGAGAAAATGCTGCTGGCATGCGCTCCGCTCCGTAAGCGTCACCCGTTGCCACTTGGCAATAAACTGCTGAGGGGTCACTAAACCGAACTCCGATCGTCTGTGAAGGCCAACTTTTGGCAATCCGGGCATTCTATCAGTCGTCCTTGCGTGACGCCATACGTGAGGGATGGGTGAGGGATGGGCTGTTGAACGCCGGAGTTACCCCCGCAAGCCGCCGATTCGCTGCGCCGGCGGCACTCCCCACCCGCACCACTTCGCCTCGCACCCATGCCCACACCAGCCGCCAGACCAAACCGAAACCCCTGTTCCCACCGCCCGATCCCAAAAGAACCGCCACTCGCACTGGAGCGTCTCGCGGCCGTCGTCGGAATAGTTGGTTTCGGCTACCCCCCAAAAACCTTCGCCCCAGGTAGGTGTCGGTGGGTTTATGAGCCCGCGTGATCGTGAGCGCGGTGCCGCTCCAATCGGTGGCATTGGGATCCCACGGTACGTCACCATAGTAAAAGCGATTGTTGGGAATTTTCGGCAGGGCGAGATTATCCAATCGCATGTTGCACCTGGTGATCAACTCCAGAAACCGTTCCAGTACCGGCCGCGATGTCCCGCCGGACCAGAATCCCGAAACTCCCGGCCAAATGCACTTGCAGCAGCCGATCAGGCTGTTGGCGTTCATGCCTCGTGAACTTCCA
>JBAWVO010000502.1:0-3261 GCA_037147235.1 Planctomycetota bacterium
TTTTCGTCGGGGCGGAGACCATCGTCAACTTTTAACAATCAATGGGACGCTTCCAAATCCCGCGGTAAGGTTCGGACCGCTGAATGCTTTGCAGCCAAGTCGGACCTATGGCTTTGAATACGTTGTCGGCTTTGATCTCTCCACGAGACGCAAATCGCTGCGAGGCAGCGCGATCGTTCTGCGCGAGGTAACCGCACCCCAAAGAGCGATCGCCCAAAGTGTCAATGGCTTCCTCGCAACCGTGGACGACAACAGTTGGGAAACATGTTTTTGCAACATGATGGATGCGATCCTGACGGACAAGGAGACGGACCCCTTGCTGAAAATATTCTTGCTCAAGAAAGTTCTCGCGGTGGGTTGCAAGGGAAGCGTTTGTCTTCAAAAGGGATTCAGCCGCTACACGGAGGTGCTGGGTGGCTCGGATATTCCCGCGGGTGTGAATTGGATCGATCCGGACGACCCAGCGGGAGACCAGAACCGCCCGATTGCCAGGGCGATATTGGCCAAGCTGCCGGACTTCATTGCGGCCCGCGATGCCACGGACAGGGAATTGCGTGCTTTGCTGGGGCCGATTGGCACCAAGTATCAATGTATCGGTTGGCTCCGTCGCAAACAGTACTGTTTGACCCTGCCGAACCTGCCCAAATCGGGGAAACTGTTCGTTGTCCGGAAGGATAAAGAGACCTTTTTGGAGCCTGTTGGGCATTTGGATCAGGACAAAGCCACCATCGACGCAGCACCAGGGTCCGTCTTGCTGGAGGGACGACCAGTCTACTTGGCAAAACCTCCCTCCAAATGATCTTGAAAACACATTTTTGAAGGATGTAAACATGGACACCGATCTTTATTTACGAGTGCGCGGCAGGGTTCTCGGCCCTTACGATCTGGAAAAACTGCAAACGCTCGTCCGCCGCGGCCAGTTGAGCCGCAAGCATGAGGTTTCCACGGATGGAACCCATTGGGTGGCGGCGTCCACCTACCCTGATCTGTTTGTCGGCGCGCCCGTCACACTGCCATCGCCGCCTGGGAATTCAAATTACCCCCAGCCCGTAAATCCAAGTCCAGTTGCAAATGATGACCCGGGATTTAGCGTAGAGGGAGACCAACCCGGGGCTGCGCCGGCAATGCCGAACACCCAACCGTCCGGCGGGCGGCTTTGGTATTATGAACATGCCTCGACGCAGAGCGGTCCCGTCGAAGAATCCGTTTTGCGAACTTTGCTTCTGACGGGCCAAATTGATCCCGATGCGCTCGTCTGGAACGAGGGCATGTCGCAATGGACGGCGGCGTCACAAATCCCCGGCCTCGTCTCGCTAGTCCGCGGGAAGGGGCGTCCCGGCGGTGGCAATTCGCAGCCGTCGGATGCAGAGGTTCAAAGCCTCTGCAAGGCAGCCTTTGCCTCCCAGCCCTGGGTTTTGTTCCTTGCAATCACCGCATTCATCTACGGGGGGCTTTGTGTCGTTGGTGGATTTCTCTGGTCGATCATGGGGGCAAGGTTAGGTGTCCCACTGCTCGTATCCATGGGAGTATCCTCGATCGTAAGCGGTATCGTAAGCGCGATAGGCGGAATCCTCTTGATCAATTATGCCCGTGACCTTTCCAGCCTGCGCTATCGCAGCAACTGCAAGGACCTAGAGAAATCGATGCAACGGCTCAAGACATTCTGGATGTTTATTAGTATTGTCTTGATCGTGATTCTTGCGTTCGTTGGGTTCTTTACCATTTGGATCTTTGCCATTGGCGTCAGCCTCCCAAATTTCGGGTGATGGCCTTTGTTCAAGGTACCCAGGTAACTCCGGCGGCTTGCTGGTCGATATCCTTACGGAACTGACCCAAGCACATTGCGCGGTAGAACTGGGCACCAAGTTCTTTCTTGTCGCCGGCAACCTGCGTGTTGATGCCCACAACGGTGGCGTTGAGAAGCACCAAAGGACCTCCCGAATTCCCTGGTGCGATGTTGGCTGTGTGTTGAATCCATGTGGCTCGCTGCACCTCGTCGCTAGTCACTTGGCTGACCCGTCCGGCGGTAAGCACATACTTCAAGTCGCGCTCGTTGAATTCTTCAGCCACGTCCGCATGTTGGAGTTGCTTCTTTGCGATCTTTTGCACTATTTCTTGATCGGAGAAACCCGTAGCTGCGACTCCCGGAAAACCGATGGCTCGCACGTCGGCATCTAGCAAATCGCTGGTAGAAAGTTTGAGCGGGAAGGGTCTTGCAAAACGGCGCTCAACTTTGAGGATGGCGTAGTCATGCTTTGGAGAGCTATACAGCAGTTTTGCGACGTATTTCTCGCCGTTCACAAAAACCCAGAGCATCTCGTGAAGCTTAAACTTGTCTGACCGTAATAGATCTGCCTTAAGTTGATCGGCGCGTGAGAGGTCGAGGTAGTCTTCAACAACATGTCTATTCGTCAGCATGACGCCATTCTGGTTAATGGCAAACGCAGACCCGCTGCAACGTAGTACTTCAAATCGCTTGCCATCATATAGCGTGTATTCTCTGCCCACGACAACCTTACCGACGGCATCGGCAATTGCCTCGTGTTCCTTGATCGAGGACAACGTCGACTGAACGTGGGAACCGACGGTGAAGGTCACTGCCTCCTGTAGGGTCTGGCCGGCCTTGTTGCGGATCAGAAACACCGCCAGAACGACCACAAGAGATACCGCGCCCATGACACCGGAGATCACGACGGGCCACAGATACGACCGAGTCCTAGATGATCTCGTTTGACCTTGTCTGGGCGGGACCGCAAAAGTCGGCATCAACTCTCCTCCCGGGTATCCCGATTGCGCAGGGTCGGGTGGTGTCCCCGTCGCGGGCTCGACTGTCTCTGAGCAGTCATCCGACGAGAACACTTCCGGATAGGCCGATGCGCAAACCCAATGCGTCCGATCCTGAGAGAGTTCGTGGGCACGGCTTAGCTGCCCCCGATGAGCGAGCGAGCGCAACTTCTCCAGGTTGTAGGGACCGCGAACTGCGCCACGATCTCGAATAAAAAACTGATTGTCCATGACTCGCCTTCCTTTCCGAGCTAATCCCGACGAAAACACCCGTCAATCTACCCCGGATTCTCCAGATAAGCAATCCCCCTGGGAAACTCCCTAGCACCTTATCGCGACATGCCACACGGCTTGCCGGTGGTGTGGCAATCCAGCAACCGCCGAGTGTCTTCATGGCCATTTATGGTCATTCCCGGCGCAGCCGGTACTAGGCCCGTGCTTTAGCACTTGTCGTTACCCACATTTATTTGGTTCATC
>JBAWVO010000503.1:0-3256 GCA_037147235.1 Planctomycetota bacterium
GCCCAAAAAGCAAAACCTCCTCCCTGCTAGCTAATGCGACAGGGATAGGTGCGTGAAGCGAACCAACATCCGGGAAATGGTGCGTTGCGCATGGACTCAGTATTTCGAGAATGTCTACCCTGGAATAGATCGGTTCGCGTAACGCACCATTTTGCGGGCATCCGTGTTCCACGCACCCTACGATGAATAATCCTGGCTAGGCAGTAGTTACCTCTTGCCCAGGCGATCTTTCCGGGCGTGGGCGATTTCGCACAGGTAGGGGACGGGCTCGGTCAATGTCCCCGTCTCCATCAGCGACCACGCGGGGCAACGCAGACAATAGGGGCGCACCTTGCAGCCACTACATTCAGAGACGGTCTGCGGTGCGGAATCAACGTAGTGCTGCGTCTGGCTCCAAGCCTCGGCGAAGCCGATTTCCAGCGGGCGTACCGCCGGTTGGGGCGTGAGCATGCAGGCGTTCATTTCCCCAAAGGGAGAGATGGCAAATGCCGCCCTGCCGGCTTGGCAGTAGAACTTGCCGGGATAGAACTCGGCGGGCGCGCCGCCGGCAACTTCTCGGATCACGGTTTCGTCCAATTCGTGAGCGGACGCAGAGTCCGCCGCTTCCAACGCGGTGCAATCGGCCGCGCACAGCCGGCAGTCGTCCGCCTCGGAGGGCGCACGGTCCGGCCGCCCGGCCAATAGCCAGCCGCCGGAGAACGCCAGCCCCCAGTTGTGCGCCATCTGGCGCATGGCTTCCAACTCACCGACGTTCTGCCTGGTGATCGTCGTCTTCAATCCCAGGGGTACACCGTGCGACACCAGGGCTTCGATGCCGGCGCAGCAGGCTGCGTAGCCGCCGCGCACGCCCGTGACGGCCTCGTAGGTGGCCTCCGTGGCACCATAGAGCGTGATCTCGGTTCGGCTGGGAGGCGCCTGGGCCAACCGCGCGGCGATGTCCTTGGTGATGCGGGTGCCGTTGGTGAACAGCGACAGGACCAGACCCATGCGCGTCAACGGCTCGTAAATCTCGAAGAAGTCGCGCCGGGCGAAAACCTCGCCGCCGGTGAGCAGCAGGAAGACCATGCCGGCATCTACCGCTTGGCGGGCCAACTCCACCCACGCCGCAGCCGAAAGTTCCTGCGCGGCTTGCTGCTTGTCGCCCATCCCAAAGCGCACGTAGCACATGCGGCAGGACAAGTTGCAGCGGCGCGTCAATTCAAAGGCCCCATGGCCGGGTTGGCGATTCTTCCCCGCATTCACGAGCATCTCACGCACCACCGTACCGTAGTCCAGCGGCGCGTCGGGCGTGTCTCCGCCTCCTTCCAGTCGTTCCAACTCGCTCAAGAATGACTGGACATCGGTGCGGGCGGTTTCAATGTCAATGTCGAATTGTGCTGCAATTTCCGCCGCTAGGTAGTCGAGGGAAGGGGCCTCGGCCAGCAGTTCCCAGACCCGGCGGCCCGTGGCGTTCAGCGTTACCAGGGTGTTGCTGGCTAAGACCTGCCCACCCAGCGGAACCAGGAAGTCTTGGCCTCCGACGCTCTTCAGCATGTAGTTCTGGCTTCGTTTCATGTCTCAGCACCAATGACTAAGATCTCGAGTTCACGCCCATTCTGCCAAAGCCCAGGACGGTTGTCAAGCGCGGGCTGGCCAGAGACAGAACGCCTGCGGCACTAGGACTGCAGGCGTTCCGTCGGTTCGATCTCCTGGCTCGGAACAGTGAAGGCTCAGGTTGTGAAGCCACACAGACTGGGAGTCGTGTAGGTGCAGGTGCCCAGCCGCTCCGCGACTTTCACGCGGACTTGCGTCGCCTTGGGCGGCTCGTAACGCTGCTTCTTGCTGTCGAGTCCCATGTTCTTGTTCTGGTCGTTCATCGCATTTCTCCTTGTCGGAAGCACCCCCGCTTATGGGTTATTTCAGCAATCGGGACCATCCCGGCGCTGGGAACAGTTAGGGCGGCGGGGAAAATCTCTCTTTTTTCTCGCTCCTGCTGTCCTCTCTCTCTCATACTCGCGGCCGCGCCATGTGTGACGAAGGACCAAAATATTTTTCCGATCAGGTGAGCCTGCCAAGAACTAAGGATCGGCGCATAAATAACTTTGGAAAACGTCGCCTGGATCGTTAGATTTAGAACCACAACCGCACGCCGCCAATCAAGCCGTTCCAATGCACGCGCCCGATGTCGGTGTACTCGTAGCCGCTAAAGAGTTCGACCCGTTGATAAATCACGCCCACCGTTGTACGGAATCGGAAGAGCCCCGCATGGCCGAGTGTCCCGGCATCCATCACTGCGGATAAAACCCAGGGTCTTGCGGGGAAAATGTCGGCACCGTAAGTAAAGTTGAATCCCAGATCGGTTTGTGTGGGGGCGTTCAGCCAATTGATTCCCAACCCGGTACGGAACTGTGCGCATTTACTTTGAGCAAAGCGGTACGTCACGTTGCAGTCGCCCGTCCATAATTGATCCTTTCCCCCCTCAGCCAGACGTTCGTCCAGATGTTGGAATCGGGCATCGAATTCAAATCTCGATGCGGTACTGATCAGTAAGTGGCCGTTGATCCGGTCGAGATTATCGAAGGCATCGACGTAATCCGCGTCAAAACGGGCCGCAAACAAGCGTTCCGGAGGGCGGGACGGTTCCTCGTAAGGGTATCGAGGCAAATAGGCCGGCTGCGAATAATCGTCGTCGGAAAGCTTAATCGGTAACCAAATCGGTGCCGTTAGAGTTCCGCCGACCACTGCCGCACCACCGACCAATAGGCCGAACGTTGGATCGTCCGTCGCGGTATTGTCCGTACCATCGTAGGAATGCCGGGGCGTTGGTGACTGCTGCGGTGGCGATGGCGATGGCGATGGCGATGAAACTGGCGGCGGTCCTTCTTGCACGTCCTTGCGAATCGTCTCCAGCGAGCCTCCTTGCGCATGGAGCGATGCCGTTGTTTCAAACAGGAACAGGCTTACTGCCACCACGATGGAAACCGCGCGGAAAACCCAAGCAACTTTGCATGGAATCACAGCCATGACTTACTCCCGAGATCATTGCCGACGCTGAAAAGAATTCCAAAAGAGGGGCGAATACTAACAACTCCCGACCACTGAGGCAAGCGCAACCGCAAGAGCGGGCCATGCGCCTCGTTGTTAAACACAAGTCCTAGAGCGAGTTCGGCGCGGGTCTCCTGACCCCGCCGAAACGTCCGACCGAAGGTCTCCCGGAAATTGGAGACCTTCGGTCGGCCATGATCACAACCTTGCCAACTGCTAACAGTGACGGCAG
>JBAWVO010000504.1:0-3245 GCA_037147235.1 Planctomycetota bacterium
AGAATACAAAGCATACCTAAATGAGAAAACCATATTATGTCTACTCGACAAACGAGATTTACCCCCTTATTTCGCAAGTCCCTGCAAGCGTGCATCGTGTGGGTCGCACTTTTGTCGCAGTCCACAAGCGGCCATGCCTGGGAGCCTAACGCCCAGGACTTGGATGCCGCCATCAACCGCGGCGATTTCACCACCTACTTCGGCAACCTCTCGGCATGGCTCGGTCAGAAGCTGCCTGCCGAGACAAACGGCATCTCCGAGGCTGCCCTGAAGCCACTCTTCCAGGACCCTGTCTTTGCAAACGCGCTCAGCCAACGACAGCTCATCGCCAAGCATGGCGCGGCCAACCTCGGTATTTACGCCCGCGCCGATCAGGGCAACAAGGCGTTCCTGGCATGGCTGTTGCAAAACACCGAAGCCATGGACCTGTACCTTGAAGGCGCAACTCCTCTGGGCATCGGGCAACGCGAGCAGAACCAATGGGCGCTTTCCACGGCATCGCTGGAGATCTGGAACAAGATCCGCAACGCCGATCCCGAAGCCAAAGCGGGCATGTATCAGAGGCTCGCCATTGCAACGGCACTAGCTCCTCCCGGCTCCGGCAACCGCGGCGCGGGCATGGCCAAAACGCCCGGCGACCCCGTCGATCGCTACAAGCATTTCAAGTCTGCCAGCGTCAAAAAGGCAATGTTTCCCAGCTTTGACCGCCTTGCCGTTTGGGAGTACGAAAGGGTGGTCTCGTCGTGCGCTTCGGACAGTGATCTGGGATGGGCACGAGAAATGCTGAACACGTGGCGACCAGACCTCCGGATCAACGAACAGGTCGTCAGGTCGACCAGTGAGGTGTGCTATCGAAAGCCGCTCATTCCTTTCACAGACTACCGCTCGGTACTGGCGGCCGGCGGCAAATGCGGCCCTCGCTCCTCCTGGGCCGTCATGATTTGTCAGGCCTTTGGCATTCCTTCGGTCGGCGTGGGGCAGCCGGCGCATGCGTGTGTCGCCTGGAGAACGGCCGACGGCACCTGGAAGGTCGGCTACGGGGGCGGATGGGAGGTGTCGAAGCTCGAAGGCCTCTCGGGCATGGAGTTCGTCGAAGCGGTGGCGGCCCGCTCGCGGGCGGAGGAGTTCTCGCAAGTCGAGCACCTACGATGGCTTGCGGCCGCGCTGACCTCGAAAGAACAGGTCGATGCGGTCGTGAGCATCGCCCGCAAACTACGTCAGTCCACCCCCGCGCTCAAGGCTGCGGCACCGGAGATGCAAGCGGAAGCAGAAGCCAATGGGTCGGTGAAGGCCGCTCCGAAGACACCGCTGACGGCCGCACCGGCGAGCACGCCGGAAGTGCCATTTCCGGTCGTGCCGGGGGTGATTCACGTCGAGGCCGAGACTTTCATCAACAGCTACGCCGAACCCGCCCATCCCGACGAGCAGAAGGGCCGCGTTTTTGTTTACGACTGCTTCACGGGCGGCAAGCAGGTGAACCTCCAGCGGAACATGACGATTAGTTGGGTGGACTATGCGATCGACGTGCCCGCAGCGGGTGTCTATGAACTGACCGTGCGAACCGCGACGCCAAACTTTGAGCAGGTGCTGGACATTCGATCCGTAGAAACGAAACTCGCAACCATTAATGTTCCGAACACAACCGGCTTGTGGGGAACGACCCCGCCGGTAGACATTAAGCTGGAAAAGGGCGAACAAACGCTGCGGATTTCCGCCCCCTTCCAGCGTGGAATCGCAATTCGGTGGTTTGAACTGAAGGTGAAGTAGGTCGAGATGCAGGGAGTTACCTAGTCCTTAAACAAGCGAACGCGGAAGGTTAATTTCAGCCGGAGTTTTCGTTGCGGCTGGGGCGCAGCACGAACGGACCGACACGGTGGGTGTCGGGGGGATGCGTCGAATTGTGGTTTGCTTCACTGCGGGACTCGATTGCACATCAGTGCGGTTAGGCGTGGCGGCGGACCGGACTCCGGCTTCTGGGTTCGTTCCGTCAGCAACGCAGTACGCTTGCCATCCGGAAGAACACTGGCAGGTGCGGGTTGTAGTTAAGCACACGGTAGATCAATTGCCGACCAGTGCGGATGATCTGGCAGGGAATCTTGATGAAGGCGTTGAGGAAGGTCTTGAATTCCATCCCAAGAATCCGAGCCTTTTCTGCCGCGTGCTTGTTGTGCCAACGTCCTGTCTCGGGCAGCCACAGTGCCCACCAGGACTTGAGGTTCCAGGTTATTCGCGATTTCTTTCAGGTTCGGCAGGGCTTTGAAGCCGAAGTAGAAGGTCACTCCGTCGCGGTCCCATGTGTCGAGCTTCTCGGATTGGCTGAAGGCCGTGTCGCCACGAAGCACGATATTGCGAAAGCCCCCCCGACGACACAAGGCAATGGCCTCGTCGGCCTCCGCGGCAGCCCCTTCGTGACTGGGACGATTTCCGGAGCGATTCACGAGGCGAAGAACCTCGCCAGTTTCGGCGAGCGAAACCAAAAGGGGATGGTAACCCCAGGTGCCCTTGTAGGAGATGTCCATCCCCGCTTTGCACTCGCCGGTGGTCACCACCAACGTACCGTCCATGTCGATCGTCGCTCGGTCGAAGAACTTCCTGGGCTGCCGAGCCCAGACGTTCAGCCGTGCTTCGTCGATGGCCTGCATCAGGCTGCGGATGTTCGCCTCATCAAAGCGCCGGCAGAAGTCGCCTGCGGTGGTTGGATCGGGAATCCGTTGCGTGCCCAGGGCATCAAGGAATACCTCGTCGTTGCGTCGCAACTCGATGTCCTCTAGTCGCGTGCCGTCGCACAACGCGTTGTATGCCAGATTCAGCACATGATCCGATTCGTGGTACGGTCGATGGATCTTCAATAGATGCAAGTGACAGTCGATGGCGTTGACGAGGCCAACCTCGCGGGCCAACTGATGGACCATCCCAATGCCCCCGACACCGATGGCACGCACCTTGTCGGCGAGTTCCATGCGGATGTTCGTGGCTGCGAACATGGGCCGACCTTGATCTTCCAGCGAGCCGTCCAACTGCCGCTCGATTCGCTGCTTGGATTTCCGCAATCGTTTCTGTATACGGGTCTTCACTCGAAATCCTCCGTGTCTTTGGTTCATAGGTTTTGTTGACAACCATTAAACCCCGAAAAACGCGGATGGTTCCGAACTTTTTTGAAAATTAGCCCGATGGGATCGCTTCTTTAAGGGCTAACGCGGAATCTGCCGGGCAAACTGCAAACGATTCTCGGCAACTGCCTGGCC
>JBAWVO010000505.1:0-3238 GCA_037147235.1 Planctomycetota bacterium
CATCGAGTCCCATGTTGATAGGTTTATCGCCGGAGTGAAAGCCGCGGGTTACGCGCGTGGCTCTGTTAGCACAAAACGCGCCGCTCTTCGGCGGTTTTTACTCTGGCGGCGACGCCGAAAACTTGCCGGTAGTGAACCGGACGAATCTGAAGTGGCACAGTTTATGGCGCGCTCGTCCCGGCTTGCACCACAACACCGCTGCCTGGCATCCACAGCCCTCACCGCCTTCTTGGGGTATCTGCGCCGCGAAGGAGTGATCGCAACCAGTACCGCTGCGGCCTCTGAAACGATCAGTTCTGCGCTGGAGAAGCGCTACGCGGACTTTCTTCGCAATGACAAGGGTCTGGCGGAACTATCACTCCGCGTTTATTTGCCGCTGGTTGCCGACTTGCTCGGTTACTTGAAGAAGCAGCACTGCAGCATGTCAGTTAGTCGACTGGATGCTGGCATGCTGCGTGCATTTCTGTTTGATCGTGCGCAGGGCCGATCGAGCGAGTTTGTCCGGTTGCTGGCCACGAGCCTCCGCTCCTTTCTGCGCTTTCTCCACGCGCAGGGGGAGATCAGCCACGACTTGACCGCCGCTGTTCCGACGGTGCGCCGGTGGACTCACCCTGATATTCCCCGAAAGCTGACGCCCGAGGAAGTGGATCGTGTATTGTGTGCGCCGGACCGGACCACCGCGAAGGGGCGCCGCGATTTGGCGATTTTGCTCCTGCTAGCAAAACTGGGGCTTCGATCCAGTGAAGTCCTTGCACTGGAACTGGGCGACATCCGCTGGCGGACAGGCGAAATCCTGATCCGAGGCAAAGGAGGCCGACGAGATGTCCTGCCATTGCCCCGAGAGGCCGGAG
Source organism: Planctomycetota bacterium (assembly GCA_037147235.1). GTDB lineage: Bacteria > Planctomycetota > Planctomycetia > Pirellulales > Thermoguttaceae > JANXQG01. Next base: position 852 of record JBAWVO010000505.1, read on the forward strand.
CCGCGCTCGCCGGATACCTGCGTTTGGACCGGGATGTTCGACCGACACAAAGGGTCTTTTTGCGCGCGAATGCCCCTCGCGTGCCGCTGTCAGGCCCGGCGAGCATCGGCCATATCGTGCGCCACGCAATGGAGCAGGCGGCCGTTGAACGCCCAAAGCAAATCGCAGCACATCTATTCCGTCACACCCTGGCCAGTAGCATGCTCCAACAGGGGGCCAGCCTCAGGGACATCTCGGAGATTCTTCGTCATCGGGCACCCGGCACCACGGAAATATATGCCAAGATCGATATGCGATCACTCAATGAGGTGGTCCGTCCTTGGCCGAAGAAAGGAGGTATGCAATGAAATCCCTTCAACACCACCTGGCCGAATACGTTGCCGCAAGGCGATCCCTGGGCACTCGCCTTGAGGAGCCCGCCAAAACGCTTTGCCAGTTTGTTAGATTCCTGGCTCGCAAAAAGGCTCGTTTCATAACGATCCAGCTGGCTTTGGAATGGTCCCAGCAAACTCGCCCCAATGTGCAACGAGCAACTTGGGCACGAAAGTTGTCCATGGTTCGCCAGTTCGCCTGCTGGATGAGCGTCATCGACCCTCGCCATCAGGTTCCGCCACGACGCATGCTGGACGTCCGGCATCGCCGCGGAAAACCGCATATCTATAGCCAGGACGAAATCTCCCGTCTGATGGCAGAGGCCGCCCGCTTGAAATCACCCAACGGCATGAAAGGGCTGACCCTGGCAACCCTCATAGGACTGCTGGCAGTCACGGGTTTGCGGCCGGGCGAAGCCGCAGCTTTGAAGCAAAGCGACGCGGATCTGGAAGCACAACTCTTGACCATTCGCGAATCCAAGTTTGGCAAGTCCCGGCTCGTACCCATTCATCCATCAACGGTCACGGCGCTAAGACAATATGCCAGGGTGCGGGATAGGGTTTTCCCTAATCCCGGCAGTTCGTCTTTCTTCGTATCGGAGCGTGGCTCAGCCTTGGATTTGCGCGCCGTCCGCCTGTGGTTATGTAATATCTCGGTCGCCTGTGGTCTGAGACAGAAAGCTGAGGGGCACCGGTGCGGACGAGGCCCTCGTCTACAGGATCTGCGGCATACATTCGCCACAAGGCGCTTGGTTGAATGGTATGAAGCTGGATGTAATGTGGCCGTTCAAATGCCCAAGCTGTCCACCTATCTGGGTCACTCGTCGGTGGCATGCACTTATTGGTATATCGAAGCGGTGCCGGAACTTCTCCAGCTGGCGACGCAGTCCCAGATCATCTCGGAACAAGAAGGGAGGGAAACATGAGTACCGCAAACCTGGCCGGACACTTACAGCGATTCTTCACCGACCGCTTGTTGCGACAACTGGGTGCCAGCCCTCACACGGTCGCCAGCTATCGGGACACCTTCCGACTCCTGCTGAAATTCGCCTCCAAACATCATCGTCGTCAGGCCAGCGACTTGAACGTGGAGGATCTGGATGCCAAACTTGTTAGTTCCTTCCTTCAGCACCTGGAGCATGATCGACGGAACAGCGCCCGGAGTCGTAACAGTCGCCTCAGTGCCATCCACGCCTTTTTCGCGTTTGCGTGCCTCAACGAACCGCCGCTGGCTAACCACTGCCAACGTGTGCTGGCGATTCCTTTCAAGCGGTTTGAACGCGGACCGGTGGAGTTCCTTACGCGCGAGGAAACCATTGCGCTTCTTAACGCACCCAACACCAACACATGGTTGGGGCTGCGAGACCAGATGCTGTTGGACGTTGCGGTACAGACCGGATTGCGTAACTCGGAGTTAACCCAACTTCGGCGACAGGACGTGCAACTGGGAACAGGCGCACATGTCCGCTGCCTTGGTAAGGGGCGAAAGGCCCGATGCACACCGCTGCGGTCCGATGTTGCCGCACGACTCGGGCACTGGCTTGCTCAACTGCCTCCGGACCCAACAACGCCGGTATTCCCAACAGCCCGCGGCAAACCCATGAGTTCGGACGCCTTTCAAAGGCTCGTGGCCCGGCACATCAAGGGCGCCTGCATGACGTGCCCATCCTTGCAGCGAAAGAAAGTGACGCCGCACACACTCAGACACACCACGGCGATGGACCTTTTACATCGTGGGGTGGACATCACCGTGATCGCGCTTTGGTTAGGTCATGAGTCAATCCAGACCACCCATATCTACCTCCATGCCGACATGGCGATGAAGGAGAAGGCGTTGGCTCAAGCAACGAAAAGCAAAGTGGTACCAAAACGTTATCGCCCACCTGATAGACTGCTCGCCTTCTTAGAGAGCCTTTGATTATGCCGCGCATGGATACGCAATAAGGTGGCAAACGGCAGGATAGTGAGCCTCCGGCCTCTGCGCGCGGCATAATTTTGGACGCGGCATAATCTCGT
>JBAWVO010000506.1:0-3229 GCA_037147235.1 Planctomycetota bacterium
ATTGAGAATTGAGAATTGAGAATTGAAAATTGAGAATTGAAAATTGAAAATTGTTTGGCATATTGAGAGGAATGGATTGTCCGCGAAAGAGCGCAGAGAACACATAGAATTATTCCTTCTATTGCGCACTTTGCGGTCTTTCGCGGTGAATTCCTGTGGCTCGGTCAGAGACCGGCCACAACAGAATTCCTGAATCAGCTTATCCCCAACGCTTACGCCTACCATGCGCATTGTTCTCTGTTACGTTACCAAGCCCTGTCATCTGGAGCAAATTGCCGCCGTCGTGCCAGAGGCCGAAATCATCGATGCTTCTCAAGAGCAGATTGCCACGGAGATATTCTCCGCCGACATCTTTTGTGGTCATGCCAAAGTGCCGATCGATTGGGACGGCGTTGTCCGCCAGGGACGGCTACAGTGGATCCAATCCTCGGCCGCAGGAATGGATCACTGCTTGGTTCCGTCGGTGATCGAGTCCGAGATCCTTGTGACCAGCGCCTCGGGGGCGTTGGCGGACCAAGTTGCCGAGCACACGATCGCACTGATGACCGCATGGACGCGTAGTCTGCCGACGTTCTTTCGCGCGCAGCAGCAGAAAGAATTCATCCGCCGGCCGACTCGGGATCTGACCCGAAGCACGGTCGGCATCGTCGGCCTGGGGGGTGTCGGCCGCCGGCTATCGCGGGTCCTCAGCGCGTTGGATACACGGATTCTGGCAGTGGACATGTTCCCCGTCGATAAACCTGACGGGGTCGAATCGCTCTGGCCGGCCCAGCGGCTCGACGAGTTGCTGCCGCTGGTCGATTTTTTGATCCTCAGCGTGCCGCTGAACTCAACGACGCGAGGCATGATCGACGCCGAGGCGATGAAGAAGATGAAACCGGGGGCCGTGCTGGTCAATGTTGCCCGGGGACCATTGGTGGTCGAGAGCGATTTGGTTGCGGCGTTGGAAGGCGGGCATTTGGCCGGTGCCGTGATGGACGTTACCGAACAGGAGCCGCTGCCGGTTTCGAGCAAACTATGGGATCTTCCCCAAGTTATCATCACGCCGCACGTTGGCGGTCAGGCGCGGTGGCGAAATGACAAGATCACCGATCTGTTCCGCCGAAATCTCGTCCGCTGGAAACAAGGGCAGCCGCTGATCAACTTCTTGTCGGACAAGCGTCTTGGTTTCCCCATTCGGGGTAGTGGGTACCCGCTTTGGGGAGACGAATAATAGGAAAATTCCAGGTGGCCTTTACGGCGTTACCCGTTTAAGGTTAACATATTCAGAGAATCCTCGAACTGGGGAGAATCAATCGGCCTGGAGTTTTGGATGTCCACTACGATATTTTATGAGGGCAACGGCACCAGGATCCGGGGTGGTCATCAGACTACCCGTTGCTCCACGGAACTTCTCGGCCGCTACGGCACCATGCTTGACCAGCAGCGGTTGAGCTGGACCGAACACCATCGGCTGGTGCGGATGCTTGGATCGGGAGGGCAGGGGGTCGTGTACCTCAGTTTGAGGCGTGGTACGGACAATTTCACCCTTCCCGTGGCCCTGAAAATATTTTCGCCCGAGCACTACGAAGATGACCGTGCTTACGACGAGGCCATGGGCCGGATGGCGGTCGTGGCCGCACGCGTCGCCCAGATCCAGCAAGACAACCTGCTGGACGTGCATAACTGGGTTGATCGCAATCGCATCCGCGTAATGGAAATGGAATGGGTCAACGGCTACGATCTCAGTCTGCTGCTGACCCGCACGATGTTCGATCACATGCGGGGCCGCGTGAAGAAGGATCGTTGGAAATATCTCAATGAGGTGATCGTCACCGCGGGGCCCGTCCAGCCGCGGCTTAAGCCGGGCATCGCCATGGCCGTCGTTCGCGACTGTCTGGCCGCGCTGGCCGCGTTGCACCGCGAAGGCATCGTGCATGGCGACATTAAGCCGGCGAACATCATGCTCAAGCGGACCGGCAACGCCAAGATCGTCGATATCGGCTCCGCCTTTGAGGTGGGCAATCCGCCGGCTCGACGGACTTGCACTCCGACCTACGCCGCTCCCGAGGTGTTTGAAGGAAGTGAGTGTACGCCGCGGAGCGACTTGGCAAGTCTCGGTTACGTACTGATCGAAATGCTGGCCGGCCAGTCGCCTTTCGCCGGTCTGACGGGCTTTCGCGAATTGCTCGAGGCGAAACGGTTCCTGGCCCAGCAGTTACCGCATATCCTGCCGGAAGAAGTTGTTTGTAACGAGTTGCTGATGACCTTCTGCCGTGGGCTGATCGCGCCCGATCCGGCCCGGCGTTTCCCCAGTGCCGAGGCGGCCGATCTGGTCAAGGATGGCGCGGCTGCGTTCCACCGGCAATTGGTCAAAAGCGACTTGGCCTCCGAGTACGACAACGAGATCCGCACCTGGCTGGCCGAGTTGGCGGAATTGCCACCCGAGTAAGGATTGGCGTTTCTTTAATTGTCTGTCTTATTCATTTGGCCACTCAGGCGAGCGCATCCTTGCAGTACCGAACGCACTTGGCCACTTCCGCCACGGAGTCCGAGCCTTTTGGAATGTTATACTCAAGCTCGATGTCTGCCGGGAACGTCCACTTTTCCTTCCGCATCAACTGGAGAATTTCCTTGATCGGCGTCTTCCCCTGGCCCCAGGGCAGGTTCCCGCCCTCCGCGGTCCGATCCTTCAGATGAAGGCTGACGATGCGGTCGTGGTACTTCTCAATCACGGGAAGGGGAGATCGTCCCTTGGTGCCGGCAAAATAATGGCCGACATCGAAGTTGAAGCCGATGTACTCGCCATAAGAGAGGATGGGGTCGGTCTTATCCATCACGGGATAGTTGTTCGTGTGGTTGTGGAAGGCAACCCAGATCTTATGCTTGTCGGCGAAAGGGGCAAGTTTTTTGGCAAGTGCCTCCGAACGCTCGGTGGTGATGCCTACGCAGCCCAGAGCCTTGGCCACCTGGAAATTGAAGTCAATCTCCTCATCCGACTTGCCAAAGCCGATCTTCTGGATGTGGATGTTAACGCCCGCGTCGTTGTACATCTTGCGTAGCTCCATGCACTTGGCAAGTTGCGCCTGGCGGGGGTCGGTCGGCTTTGCCGGCTGCTCAGCGGAACCACTTTTGCGACCGCGAGCACCCCCACCGCCCGAGCCGGCATACGCCTGTATTGGCCCCCCCATCAGCTCCACTTCGCTGAGCCCATCCTGAATAAGGGCCTTGAGAGTATCTTCCGCCGAGT
>JBAWVO010000507.1:0-3148 GCA_037147235.1 Planctomycetota bacterium
ACTGAAACTGCTATTTCCGCCCATACCACTTGGAACGGAACCGCCCAACCGAACATATACTGCTCGCGGTTGAGACTGACACTAGCCCGAAGCGCGAGCGAGGTTGCTAAGTCGTTGCCTCGCTTGCGCTTCGGGCTGGTATGGATTGGGACAATCTCAACCGCGGACAGTATAGTCTGGAACGGCGACTTACTCGCTTTTTCAAGAAAGACATAAAGCCTTGCACCGCAAGGCTCTGTGGAGTACTGCCAGGCCGACGATCAATCGCTTGCTGCTTTTCACCCAGACCGCAGCAAAGATACGGGTTTTGGGTTCACTGTTGGTCGTGAACTTGACATAAGTGTTGACTAGCTCGCTGCTAGCGTCGGGAGAAACAGCCAAGAGCAGCCGAGTTATTTGCATGAACTGCCCGCGAAGCTGTTCCCAGGCGGGCCCGCTCACCTTGGCAATCGTGTGCTGCGATAATTCGCCCATAGATAGGTTTCTCCCGCTGACAAGCTGCTACATCACCCTTCAGGGTGGTGACTTTGACAGATCCATTCCGCCAGAGCGAGAATCATACTATGAATCGCGGCGGCAACAAAGACCCAATTTGGGCAGGCCGTCCGCCCCCGCTCGGCGAGTGGGCAAAACACGACAGTTATTTATGCGCCGATCCTTATTGCCAGCCAGCCCAACCGGGTATAATAGCTGTTTCATCTGGCGAGAACAGAATACGAAAGGCAAGCAGCATGAGGCTGTCCGAATCCAAGATCAAAGAAGCCATCCTCCACGCCGATGCTGCCATCCGCGAGAGGGTGGTGCGTTATTTCGACAGATGCTTCAGTCAGGACACGACCGTCGTTCCCCTGGTTATCCAAGCAGTCGAACGATACGGAAGGGAGGGTGCTTACCAACTTCGGCGGCTGCACCGATCTTGCCCACACCGACAATACGATCTCTTGGGTGATCGAGGAACTGAACAGGGAAGATGCCGACCAGTACGAGAATTATGCCTACAACTTGATGCGGGTGCTGTATCACGCCGACCCCCGGCTGCTGGTTCACCGCGATACGCAGATCATTGAAGCCCGGCATTTCGATGCCGCCCTTCGTGATAACTTCCTTGAACGCTTGGCGCTGCTTTCCTGGGATGAAGCCGCTTGCTGGCGAGAGTTGGAGGCGATTTGCGAGGCCGGCAAAGACAAAGACAAACTCAGGGATGTGAAATATGGACGTGCCCGCCACGTCTTGGAAGTCCTTGCGAGAATCGATAACTCGCAGTGTGAAGAAAGAATCCGTTCCGTTCTCGTAGAGAAGATCGAAAGCTACGACAACAACCCCATGAAGTGGATGGAGCCGCTGATGGTCGAGTTGGCGGGCCTAGTCCGTCTGGAATCGGTCGTTCCGATCATCGTCAAAAAGCTCCATGAAGACGACGACCTTCTGACGCCCAAATGCAAGGATGCACTGGTGAGAATCGGTAACGCCTTCGTGGTGGAGACTGTTGCCGAGCAATTCCTCAGTGCCAAACGCCACTTCCGAGTCTATGGCACCGGAGTGCTTGAACATATTCATGCTGATCTGTCGGTCGAGAAGTGCTTGGCATTTCTGCCCCAAGAGGAGGATTTAACCGTCAAGAGGGACTTGGCACAAGCCTCATTGTCGCAATTCGCCTACGAAGCCATCGAACCTGTCCGTCAGCTACTCCTGACGCAGCCGCACAAAGGGGAATGGAAGCATTTGCGGGACTATCTTGTGCAGACCTGTACAATCATGGAATCGCGGTTTCCCGAGTACGAGGAGTGGCTGGCTACCGGGGTCAAGGAGCGAGAGTCGCACAGGCAGATGATGGAAGAACTGAAAGACGATCCACAGGCCATGATGCTTTGGGTGGTTAATCAAATGAAGGATATGGCAGAGGATTATCAGTCCGAACAGGCCGGCACGACGAAACCACCCGCCATGTCGCAAATAACTTCCGCCAAGTTACCGAGGAACGTCGCAGCCATTTCGCCCTTCAATCCTGGCAAGGCGGCAAAGCATATCGGCAGAAATGACCCCTGCCCCTGCAATAGTGGCAAAAAGTTCAAAAAATGCTGCATGAAGTAACAGGGCGACAATCATCTGTTTAACTGAGGACATTATGCCCCGCAAAAAACTCTCTCGAAACGCTTTCCTGTCCCGCCGTTTGAAAACATTTTCAATCAGCCCCCGACGCCATGTCCGCCCACGCAGCCCGTCACAGCCCCCAGAATCGCCCCCAGAGCGTTCGCCGTCCGTACTGGCCGACTTCGCGAGGAAATGGATTAGGCCCCTACCTCCTTGAAAAGCTCCAAGACCCAAAACACGACGAGCATGACGAAGCCCTGGAATGGGTGGGCAACGACTTCGATCCTGAGAAGTTCGACTTGGATGAGGTAAACCATCAGCTTCTTCGACTTCGCCGTTGGCTTGGCCGACGCAGGGGAAAGAACGCCCCCAAGGCATTCTTTGCGAAGGGCACGTTGGTGCAGGTGAAGCATGGGGTCGCTCACGATCAATACGCTGATATTCCCTTGGGCGGCTGGGTGGGGAAGGTCAAACGAATCGGGTGGCTCATCCCCATCGCCTATGCGTCCTATGGCTCGCACCAATTTGATGATGTTGAAGGCGGTTGCCGCCCAACGCCATTCCGTTTTCACCTTCTCCAACTCACTTAGGTGTCGTCTTTTCAAACGGCATCGCGTGACCTTGCGGACAATAATATCGGTCCTTCTCCGCATCGTACACGAAACACGACTTGTCCAATTGCTTTTGCTGATTACGCGGCAACTTTGGCCCAAAATTCGCACCGAGTCATTCATGGCAATCAGCGAATCCAGGCTGGGAGTGGTCCGCTCGCGACCGAATAGGCCTTCCCCCCTTACGGAATTATTTTGGCTTTCTTGTGACATTCTTGCCCTCCTGCGCAGAGTATAGGTAGAAACCTCTTTTATCGTTAATTTCATACGCCTTGCAAGTCTTTCGATGGAACCACGCGACGTTGAAGAATTGGCGCAGTATTGGACGGCCGCACAGCGGGCAGTGTCTGCATTTTTGAGGGCGATGGTCCAATCCTCCCACAATCGCGACGATCTTCTACAGCAAGTCGCGGTGGTCGTTGTCCGCAAGTTCTCGCAATATGATC
>JBAWVO010000508.1:0-3126 GCA_037147235.1 Planctomycetota bacterium
ACAACATCTTGGGCAGGCGGGACGCCCGCACCACAATTATCCGCAAACCCGGCGAAGAGCCAGAATGTTAGTAGTCATGCCAGGAGGCAGCCAGCGCGATTCCCGCCAGGGTAAGATGGGGCACGTACTGGGCGGCCGTGCCCATGAGTTGCGCAACGACCGGGCCCGCACCGCCGGTGAGAAAGAGCTTGGCGTCGCTATTGCCGGTAAGTTGTTCGACCAGTTGCCGTACGGCCCCGACGGCACCCCAGAACAGGCCGGATCGAATTGCAGCCACCGTTGCGGTGCCCAATACGGGGGGCGGCTCGGCCAGTTCGGCCATGTCGATCCGCGGCAAGAGATCGGTAAATTCGTGCAGTGCCCTGGCCGACATGGCAATACCCGGCAGGATCGCGCCGCCGAGGAAGGCACCTTCGGCATCGACCAGATCGACGGTGATGGCCGAGCCGACATCGACGACGACCGCCGGGTGACCGGGCGACCGCAGGCGATTGGCGGCCAGACCGTCCAGCAACCGATCGACGCCGACCATGTCGGGCCGTGGCAGCTTGACAACCAACGGTAAATCGCCCGACGTCAACAACATGATTTCATCGTTATCGCGATGATCGCGGAGCCAGTCGATTAGCCGCGACGTTGCCGGGCGGTTAACGCTGCCGATGTGCCAGCGGAGACGGCCCGCGTTGCCGGTTGTGTTTAGCCAGGCATCAATCTGGTCGAACTCGGGTAACCGGCCGGTGAGATGGAGCGTGGTCTCCGGCTCGGGCAGGCCCGCGGCAACGGTTTGCCGAAAGAGGCCGAGCTTGATCCGCGAGTTGCCAACGTCGACGGCGATGAGGGGGGCGGGTGGCATCGATCTACCACTTATCGTCCGGTGGCCGCAAGGCTTGGGCAATCGCGGCAACCAACTGATTCAGACCCAGGCCGGTGACGGCGGAGATCAGCAATACATCGTGGCCAAGCAGTTCGGCCAACTGGCGACGGACCTCTTCGGCCTGGGGAAGATCGGCCTTTGTGACGACGGTGATCTCCTGCCTGGCAGCCAAATCGGCACTGTATTGTTTCAACTCGCCGCGGATAATGCGATAGTTCGCGATGGGGTCGGTGGCATCGATCGGCTCCGGCTCGACGAGATGGACCAAGATGCCGGTTCGCTCGATGTGGCGAAGGAACTCGTGCCCAAGGCCGGCACCCGCATGGGCACCTTCAATCAACCCCGGGATGTCGGCCATGACGAAACCGCGATCCCCGTCAATCTGAACGAGGCCCAGGTTGGGATGCTTGGTGGTGAACGGGTAGGCGGCGATTTTGGGCCGGGCGCGGGAGAGGCGGCTGAGCAACGTACTCTTGCCGGCGTTAGGCATGCCGACCAAGCCGACGTCGGCGATCAACTTCAGTTCCAGCCGCACGGTGCGAATCTCGCCAAGTTCGCCGGGCGTTGATTCTCGTGGGGCCCGATTGGTGGACGTCTTGAAACGGTTGTTCCCCTTCCCCCCATAGCCGCCGCGAGCCACAACGACCTGGTCGCCTTCCTTGGCCAGGTCTTTCAGTACGTGGCCATGTTCTGCGTCGATGATCACGGTACCCGGCGGAACGGCGATCGTAAAATCCTTACCGGAGGCCCCATGGCAGTTGGCCCCGGAGCCTTGTACGCCCGATTCGGCCTTCCACGATTTGCGATGGGCAAGCATGTTGAGGCTATCGACGCCTTCGCGGGCGACAAGGATCAGGCTGCCGCCGTCGCCGCCATCCCCGCCATCGGGCCCACCCAAAGGTACATATTTCTCCCGCCGGAAGCTGACGCAACCGTCACCCCCCTTACCTGCCTCGAAACGAACGACCACTTCATCGACAAACATAGTTACCTCGTCCCTAAGTCTATCTCAAAGCGGGGGAGAGGGGAAGGAGGGGAAGTGAAATGTCTGGTTGTGGCAACCCCACGTAGAACGGGACTTCATTCCGTTTACCCGAAAAAGATAGGCAACGGAATAAATTCCGTTCTACGAAGGGACTTTGCTCGGAAGCGAAGTTATCGCATCTTTTGCGTGTCAATCTGCTTCTTCAATTCCGTGGATTGCTCCTCGTCGAGCAACTGAATGACCTGAGCAGCCGTGTCGCGTTGAAGTTGTTGCATCTTCTCGCCCGCATGTTCATAGACGCCGGCCAGCCGCTGACGTTGCTCCGGGCTGAGGCCGAGTTTCTCTTGTAGGCCGGGATCCGACAGGACCGCGGCAGCCGACAACTGGAAAATGATCTTCTCCACCACCTGCAACTGCTGCGGGGTGAGGATCGCTTCGGCCTTGCGTCGGGCATTTCGGGCGAACTGGGTGGCTTGGTCGCTGAAATCTTTCGTTTGTTTCTGCTGCTCTTCCGGCGAAAGTTCGCGGAAGGACTTGCCCAACTGCTGCATCGACGACACGTAGCCGTCAGAAACGGCCTTCAACTGCTGCTTCTGATCGGGGGTCAGGCCGACGTCGCGCTGCACCCCTTCCATGCTCAAGGGCATAAGGCCGGGGATCGTAAGGAACTTGTTAGAAGATGCGGCGGACGGCCCGGCCGAATTGCCGGCCGATCCCTGCTTGGGCACAGGCCGATTGGGCGGCGGAGTGCCGGGAACAACCTGGGCCAAGGCATTTCCAAGCGCGCCTAAAACGAAAATGACGACCAAAGTGCGAAGCCAAAAATGAGACATAATGCGTTTCCTCTTGTGTACGGGGAACAAAGGGTGAATTCAATACTGGCTCTCCGCCGGGTTTGCGGATAGTTGTGGTGCGGGCGTCCCGCATGCCCGGTTCAACCACAACATCTTGGGCAGGCGAGACGCCCGCACCACAAACTTGGCGGAGAGCCTCAATACCCTTGAAATTGTAAATAATGTCCGAAAAAGTACAATGGATAGGGAAGAGGTGAAACGAGCCCCACCAAAAGCGGACCTTGTTGTGGCCGGTCTCCGACCGAGCCACGCCGCCGACCTAATATCTCCAATTTACCGGGAGACCTTCGGTCGGACGTTTCGGCGAGGTCAGGAGACCCGCGCCGAACCTGCTGAAAAGGTGGGACTCGTTTCACTTGGCCCACCCTATCCCTGAAACGCTCTTACCAGTCAAGGGGCGGTTTTTGGATTTT
>JBAWVO010000509.1:0-3118 GCA_037147235.1 Planctomycetota bacterium
CATTCGTCATTCGTCATTCGTCATTCGTCATTCGTCATTCGTCATTCGTCATTTCTTTTTTCATTCCGCACCTTCGCCACATACTGCGTCCGCGGCTTGGTATTCAACTCCGGGTCGAGCATCCCGTAAGTCCGCGGCAAGGCATGAAGCTTTGACACGCGGCTCTCGGCGTCATTCAGGTCGCCGAAAACAATCGCCTGGGTGGGGCATGTCTGCTGGCAGGCGGTTTGGATTTCTCCGTCGCGAATAGGGCGATCGCCTTCTCGTTTGGCCGCAATCCGCGTCTGCTCGATCCGCTGGATACAGTAGGTGCATTTCTCCATCACACCCCGCATCCGAACGGTCACGTCGGGGTTCTTTTGCATCTCGATCAGTTCGGTAACCGGCTGGCGGAGCAGGTTCGGCACGTAATGATCGGTGAGCGTGCCGCGATTGAAGTCGAAGAAGTTGAACCGCCGCACCTTGTAGGGGCAGTTGTTCGCACAATATCGGGTTCCCACGCAGCGGTTGTAGGTCATCATGTTGATGCCTTCCAGGCTGTGCGTGGTGGCGGCTACCGGACAGACCGACTCGCAGGGGGCGTTCTCGCAGTGCATGCAGAGCACCGGTTGATGGACTGCCACCGCTTCCTCCGGCTCGCCACGGAAGTAGCGGTCGATGCGGATCCAGTGCATCTCGCGGCCGTGCAATACCTGCTCCTTGCCGACGATGGGAATGTTGTTCTCCGCCTGGCAGGCCACCACGCACGCCCCGCAGCCGGTGCAAGAGCTGAGATCGACCGCCATCCCCCATTTGTGCAAATCGTGCTTGGGCACTTGGCCTTGATCGCCGGAGGCAGGCGACGTGCCGTCGAACTTGTGTTCGTCGAAAATTGACATGGCGGGCTTTTCGCGAATGCCTTTGTAGGCATCGGCCAGCGGGATCTCGTGCAGCAATTTGGGAATCCGTTTCTGGACGGCCTCTTTGCCGTAATGATCGACGATATGATGGTCCTGCACCGTGGCCAAGGGGTGCTTCTTGCCTGTAGGCCGGGCCTTCACGCTCCGCCAGCCGAGGTTGCCGGTCGTGCGTAGGGTGTATGCGTTGGCACCCACGCCGTTGCCGATGTGTCCGGCAGCCGTGCGGCCATAGCCCAGAGCCAGGCCGATCACGCCGTCAGCCACGCCTGGCATGAAGAAGACCGGGGCCAAAAGCGAGGCCCCTTCCACCGTTAATTCGACCAGTTCGTCCTGCTTGACGCCGATGGTCTGGGCGGTCTTCTCGCTCATCACCGCGGCGTTGTCCCAGGTGAGCCGCGTCATCGGATCGGGCAGTTCTTGCAACCAGCCGTTGTTGGAAAAGCGGCCGTCGTGGATCTTGTCGGTGTAGAAGACCAATTCGTACTGGTCCTTAGCTATCCCTCTCCCAGAGGAAGAGGGGAGCTTTTCGGCCAGTTTATCGACCTGGGCAAGTTTCCACTCCGTACCCGCGATCACACCTTCGGCTAATATTTTTTTCCAGCGGTAATCGGTAAACGAATCCACCAGCGACTTGACCGTCTCGCGGACGATGTCGTGGCCAGTCCGAGGCTTTTCTTCGACGATCAGCGACAGGATCTCGATCGGGCTGCGGCCTTCAAAAAGCGGCTCGATCAGCGGCTGCACAATGCTCATCGTGCCGTTGAAAGTCCGAGCATCACCCCACGATTCCAGGTAATGGGCCTGCGAAAGGTGCCAAGAACAAAGCTGCGAGGTCTCGTCCTCGTGCAGAGCCAGATGAACCCTGCTGGGAACCTTCTTCAATGCCTCGGCAAATTCCAAATCTTGCGGGGCGTTGTAAACGGGATTGCCACCGAGGATCAGCAAGGTTTTTACCTCACCGCCCTGCATCCGCTTGACTAGGTTCGCGAGGGCTGTCGTGTGCGAAAGTCGTTTGGGCTGCGGGTCTGGATAATGGACCACCGTTTTGCCGACGTTGCCCAGCTTGTGGTTGATCGTCGCCACCAGGGCATGGACCTCGGCCGGCTGCCGCGGTCCAGCCACGACCACCGAATGGCCCATGTTGTCTTCCAGATCGGCCTTAATCGCGTTCAGCAATGGCAGATTCGAGTCCTTGCGAGCTTCCACGCCCGCCACGCCCAAGGCTTCGGCTAATTCGCTGGTGATGGTCGCGATTTGACCGGACGTGCGGGCCAGGCGATGATCGGCCGAGGCACCCGTGATTGTGTGCAGCGACTCGATCACGTAGAGGCGGTTCATTTCCTTTTGTGTTTTCTCGTCGTGCAGCCTACGCCCAACGGCAAAGTCACGGGCATATTTGATGGCCAAGGGTGAGCCGCCGCCAAAAAGATCGGCATCCAGACTCACGATGACCTTGGCCTTGGCCAGTTCGAGTACAGGCAGCACGTTCTGGCCGAAGGCGGCAAGCGCACCTTCCCGGACGTTGTCGTCGCTCAGTGGTTCGTACTCGAACCACTCGGCCCCGGGGAATTTTGCTTGGAACTTGGCCCGCATCGCGGCAAGGCTGGGCGAACTGCTCGCCTCACTCAAGACACAAAATCCGGTCCTGTCCGCGGGAATCTGCTTGATGAACTCGCCACGGAAATCGTCCCAAGAAGCTGGCGCCGCGGAAATTTGTTCATCGTGCGGCCCATCGCCACTAAGGCTTCGATACAAACCCCTCTTTACGACTCCCCGGCTGCGATCGGGATCGTACAGTTCCAGCACGCTCGCCTGGGCCAGCAGGTCAGCGGCGCCGCGATTGAGCGGGTGGCTCGGGTTTCCTTCGATCTTGATCGGTCGGCCGTCGAAACTGGTGACCAGCAGCCCCTGGGCCACGCCGCCGATATCCATGGCCGTGGCATAGCTGACCGGGTTGCCGGGCGTGCGATTTTCCGGCCGATGGGCATAGGGGGCCAACTTCTCCTCCGGCAGGCGGATGCAGCCCGAGCCGGCCAAACCGGCCAGGCCCAGCGAGGCTCCCATGGTTTGCAGGAACCGCCGCCGCGAGGCGTGCAGGGCTTCGTCCGCTCCCAAGGCTGGCTGACGCTCTAGCCCTGTGAAAAATTCCGGCGTATCGGCCAATTGCCCCAGGCTCCGCCAATAGTGCGGTGCCAGTAGGTCAGGCTTTCCAGCCTGAC
>JBAWVO010000510.1:0-3084 GCA_037147235.1 Planctomycetota bacterium
AAAGTAGCAGGCACACTCCGTGTGCCGTCCGCCCCCCGCTCGGCGAGTGGGCAAAGCACGACAGTTATTTATGCGCCGATCCTCACCTTGACCTACTGCCCCACCACCAATGCTGCCGCTTGGCCAAAAGGCATCCAGGTCAAGCAAAGGGCGTCGGCCCGAGAAATGACCAACGGCTGATCGCGGATGACTCGCACCGGGCAGGCAGGATCGGGGTGCTCGTAGTTCCGTACGGCGGGCACACAGCGATTCTCCAAGGCGAGGATCGAGGCCGCCACTTCCATCGCGGCCCCCGCTGCACCGGCATTGCCAAAATGGCCTTTCAGTGCCGTGACAGGCGTCTGCGGCAGCAAATCCCCCAAAACTGCGGCCTCTAGGGTGTCATCGCGGACGGTGCTCAGCCCGTGGGCATTGACATGCCCCAACGCATCCGGCTTCACGGCCGATTGATCCAATGCCCTGACCATCGCTCGCCGCAAACTGCTGCCCGATAACCTTCCGTGGGAATCGATTGCTTCAAAAGCCGCTCCCCAGCCTTTCAGCCGGGCAAGGATCTTCGCCCCACGCGACTCGGCGTGCTCGCGATTTTCCAAAACAAGCACCGCCGCCCCCTCGCTCCAGACGTAACCATCGCGGCCGGCATCGAACGGCCGAACCACCGAGGCCGAATCGTCACAGCGCGGCGAGAGCTGGCCCATGGCCATCCGCCGCGCAAAATCCAGTGGATGCATCTGCGAACTGGCCCCGCCGGCAAGCATCACGTCGGCCATTCCACGCTGAATGACGCTGGCCGCCTCGGTCACCGCCAGCAGGCTGGAAATCTCGCCTTCATGAATGGTGTTATTCGGTCCGCGTGCGTCTTGGGCAATGGAAACGTGCGACGCAACCATATTTGGCAGAACCCGCAAGAACCCCAACGGAAAGGTGGCCGCCATGCCCTTGGTGCCCCAGACTTGATAATCGAAGCGGCCGTCTACGAGGCAGGCGGCATAGGTCGTTTCGCTTTCCTGAATCAGGGAACAGATCTGGTCGGCCCCAAGAACGACACCAAACCGCTCTGGATCGATCTTTCCGACACGGATCCCGGCATCGGAGCAGGCAAGCGTGCTGGCGGCAATACCCAACTGTGCATCCCGCGACATCACCTTCAGGCTTTTGCGATTGGCGACAAACGTCTTCGCGTGGAAGTCGCGAACTTCTCCAACAAGCTGCGGCGGCATACCGGACCAGTTGGTTAGCGTCACGGGGCCAATGCCACAACGCCCCGCCAGTAGGGCATCCCAAAATGCCTCCCTGCCGATCCCTATGGGGCTGACAACGCCCACACCCGTGATTACGACTTCCGCTCTTCGCATCCCGATCCAATCTAGCCCGACGATTGCAAACCTACATTCTAATCGGCACAACGCCCGTAGGGGAGCGGGGGGGGTGTCGGATGCTATCTGAAAACACCGCACTCCCTCCGTAAGGGGTGTGCGTATTATATGATTGGCGGGCCCTGCGGTTTGTCAAATTTAATCGTAGGGCACCGAAATGCTAGCATCGTTTGGCCAATGGTTCAGCAAAGCTGCCTTTCCATACGCTCGCCCAGCACAAAACGCTGGTCATATGGGAAATCGAGTTCACGGACGAATTTGGTGCGTGGTGGAACCTGCTGAGTGAGCAAGAGCAGGAATCAATTGCCGACGGGCGTTGAACTCCTGCGGCAACTTGGACCACATGGGAAGGCCGCATGTTGATGCCATTCAAGGCTCGCATCAGGCCACTGGACTAACTCAAGAGGAGGTCGCTGCGAGCCTGGGCATTAAACAGCCCACGTTGTCCCGGATTGAATCGCAGGACGACATTCAGGTCAGCACGTTGCAGAGACTCGTTCGAGCCCTGGGCGGCGAGCTAGAGATCATCGCGCATCTTCCAGGCCGAGATGTACGAATTCGACAGTTTAAGGAATCGGCATAAGGTAGGACTGCTGCCAAGTCGATCGCATCGACGCCACTCGACGTGCCCGATCAAGCTGCACGCCGTGCTGGCTCTGCCCAGCAAGAGGGTAAGACCAGGATTGCTAGACCGTCTTCTTGATCGTCTTCGGAAACGATTTCCCGGAAGAGCTGGTTTTTTTACATCTGACGTACTCTAAAAAACGCGGGCCACCCGTAGGTCAGGCTTTCCAGCCTGACGATACACCACGGGTGGCCCGTTTGCGTTTCGACCCGACCACGCCTTTCGACGAGCTACTCGCCGCGGTCGGGACTCATTCTTTGCCTGCCCGCCAACGGCGGACACGCCGGACGCACCGGGTAGTCCCTCTGTTCGGCATGTGCCACCCACGCGCGGACGCTCTGCGTGATCCTCGCCGCCTTGGTACGTCGGCAGCGCAGATCCCAGAGCAGATTCTTGTAACGTCGATCAAATCGCCGCACGCTGGACGAGCGAATCCGTATGCGCCCATCCGTGAAGACAACGTAGCCCGCAAAATCCACGCCGCACGATGTCGGCAATAGTAGGTATAGCCGCCATGCCGGTAGCTCCCTGCCCAAAGCTCTTCGTGCAGCAAAAAGACTTCCTTCTCAAAGTCCGCCAGGAACGCCGCGCCCGGCATCCGCTTGCCGCGCAACGCGGCATGCGTCGCCGCAATCAGGTTTTCCAGTGTGGCGATCTTCTCAAAAAGGTGGTGGTGGCTGTGCATGGGAAGTCCGTTCCTTAGTCGCGTAGCGACGCCATGATGGTAGCGTTTTCCCCGTCGCGTAGCGACGCCATGATGGTAGCCGTGGGTTTCAACCCACGGTTTGCGATCCGCCCAAATCCCCGTTTGTCGCGTAGCGACAATTGAAAATTCAATCGTCGCTACGCGACAAAATGCGGACGTTGGACGACGTATTCCGTGGGTTGAAACCCACGGCTACCGTCGCACCGTCGCTACGCGACGAAATGCAAATGTTGGACGACGTACTCCTTCCGGCGCACCGTCCTACGCAACGCCGGATTCCTTGGCGGCCGACTGCTTGAGCCAGCCGCCGACCATCCGCCCACACTCCGTCAATCCCTTGCAGGCGAATCCGTACTGCCGCATCGTGAACAGGTCGC
>JBAWVO010000511.1:0-3082 GCA_037147235.1 Planctomycetota bacterium
GTGCTGGGGCCCGTTTTCCTAAGTCCTTGCGCCGCTTACGGCAGTGCCATTCGTGTCAGGAACGATTTCGCTCTCGGGAACCGACAAAGATGCAGCCGAAGCCTTTCATGAATTTCTCACTTCACTTACAACTGCGGATGTTGATCCTAACCCGTTTCGTGACACGAAGAATCACCTTGCATTCAATGTTCAATCAGTTGGGGGCGGCAGCGGCATAGCCAGATATTTCTCGTTTGGTCTCGCTGGTCGCCCAACCGTGACAGCTCATTTTGCGTTCCATCAAGACGGCAAACTAATCATTAAACAAACGATGAAGTCGTCGTCTGTCACGTTAGACCGTCGTGACGCTGGCTTTTGGGGTCGCTTTTTTGGTGGTTCCAATCGCTCCTTTGTGCGGACGACTTGCCGAAAAATAACATGCCAAGTTGTCGCGGACGTTCTGACTGCTCTCGAAACTCCAGTATCACAACAGAAAGAATATACGACGGCGATTGAGGAGAAAGGGTATCCCAAGTTCTTTTATCAGTCGTATGTATTTTCTCTCCTCTTACCACTTCAGCCCATCGCATTCGTATTGTCCATATTGGGGTTGCGAGATTCAATTTCCAAGAAGCAGGGAATCAAGTGGTCGATATTCTCCGTTGTGTGGTCAACCTTGTCTCTCTGCTTATTCCTCTGGTGGTTTCTCTATATTATCTGTTTCGGTAACGGCGACGGCGACGGCGACGGCAAGAAGCATGTCGCAATTGCTTCATCACACGGAATGCAACAACAAGAGGGAACCTCGAATAAGGATTCCGACCCCAATCGGGCAGCCTCGGAACTATTCGCCCAAGCGGAAGACCTTGAGAAGCAAGGCAAGAACGCTGAAGCTATTGCATTGTATGCTCGCATTATCGAATCGCATCTACAACCGATAGACCTAGCTTACGGTCGCCGTGGAAGGGCCAACCTTAATCAAGGCCAACTCGATAAGGCTGAGGCCGATTTGAACGAGGCCATTAGAATTAACCCTAGCTGTTACGGTGTTTATTTTTCCAGAGGGCAGGTGTTCCAGGAGCGAAAACAGTTTGACAAAGCCATCGCGGACTTTACCCGAGATTTGTCGCTGGAGAAAGACGAAGAGGGCATTGCCATAACTCGCAAAGTGCGAGGGATGTGCTTCCTTGAGCAGAAGCTCCCTAATAAAGCTGTCGATGACTTTAATGAGTTGGTTCGGCTCCGCCCAAATTTAGACGAGGCTTACTTTTGTCGCGGAGTAGCCCAGCGAGACCGAAACAAACTCGATGAAGCGGTAGCCGATTTCAGCAAGGCCATTTCTCTTGCCACCAACCAAAAGTCTAAGTGTGTAGTTCTGGTTTCCCGTGGGGTCACATACTATAGGCAAGATCGGTTTGAAGAGGCTTTGGGCGATTTTAGTGCAATAATTGCAGCAGAACCCAAAGACGCTAAAGCTTATTTCTTCCGAAGCAAGGTATACGATGCAATGAGTCGCCAAGCCGAAGCCACAGCGGACTTGAAAAAAGCCAAAGAGCTTGACCCAGATGTTGATAAATGAAGGACACATGACTAAACATTGACACGGGAATTTCCTCATAGTTCTTGGGTCAGACCGGGGACAGACCGGCACTATGCACTTTAGGGCTTGCGATGAAAGGCGAGCATAAAGTCTACAGTGCCGGTCTAGGGCGATGCAAAGTTGGGCTTGACAGAGAAAATCGGGGATTGGCGAAAGTGAAAATCTGTTTCGCCCACGCTTGGTGATCTGCTCCAGCGGAGCGGGTATTCGGCCCGAAGGGTCTTCAGCTAACCGCAGCAGCAAGCTGTTGCAAAATCGCACGTGCTTTGGCTTGCTTCACGGGTTCGCTACGGTCAAGCCGATAGACGAGTACATTGGTGTCAACGGCGATCATGAAGTTGATCCCGGGTTAGCCGATCCCCGTGCAAATCGATGGGAAGCTCGTCGCACAGTTCATCCAGCAAGTCACAGGCTTCCTCGGCTTGAACTGCGGACCTGAGTTCGGATCGCATGGCGCCGTTCCTCGACATCACGGCGAGCGTCATCCAGCGACAGTTTACTCCCCTTCCGGATTTGCGAGGCGATCCGCGAGCACAGGTCCATGCCAATCCGGTGAAGCATACACCGAAGGACTACGCGATAAATCACGCCATAATAGGTCCATTGCCGCGAGCTTTTCGCCAACTGTCAAGTTAGTCAGTAGGATTTCAGTTTCAATTGTCATCGGAACCTCCTATGCATTACATTATATCGTCAAATCGAATGTTCAATAGATAGGCTGGGGAATTCCAGACACATGACTTAATTCGCATTCTGTTTCGGTTTTTGGCCGCGTTCAGGGAGAAATTTGTCGTGCCCCCCTGGAATTTGGCGGAATAGGGTGTGAAGGGGGGGTATATCTTCAGTCGCGGGAATTTGGTACAATGGAAAGGAGGTCTGAAAGGAGATTGCCATGCATGGGAACGCTGCAAGGTCGTTTGAAGAGTTGCATATCTATCAGCGGGCCCGGGAACTTACGAACGGGGTTTATTCGATCACTCGGGAGGGAGCTTTTGCGCGGGATTTCGGACTAGTCAATCAACTTCGCCGTGCGGTGGTCTCGGTGATGTCGAATATCGCCGAAGGTTTTGAACGCGGGACGTCGGTGGAATTCATTCAGTTTTTGTACATCGCAAAAGGATCGTGCGGGGAAGTTCGTGCCCAATTGCAAGTTGCCACTGATCAAAACTACATGAACGAGGACACGTACCAGACGCTCACGACACTCGCCCGTAAGACTTCCGGCATGATCTCGAATTTCATTGCGCACTTGCAAGCGACGGATTATCGTGGCGACAAGTTCGCCCGTCCACAACGTCAAGCGATATCCCGGCAAGAAGTGCAGCGGGCGAAGGTTCGCGAATCCCAACTTGTCAACATGCAACGCGAGCAAGAGCACCGCCCCTCCGATCCCCGCACCGAATAGCCATCCCTTCACACCATTCACACCTTTCTCACCATTCACACCTTTCTCACCATTCACACCTTTCTCACCTTTCTCACCATTTTATCCCCCCCCCCCCC
>JBAWVO010000512.1:0-3028 GCA_037147235.1 Planctomycetota bacterium
ATCGCCGCTGACGCCCTCACCGCCCGGCACGACCTGTACCTGGTGTACGCTCACGCTGGTGCGGGAGCAGGTGCAAGACAAAGTCCACGGCATCGCATGTGACTGCGAGCAATTCGTCCGCGAGCGACCGCTAAGATCCGTCTTGATGGCGGCCGGCATCGGTTGGCTGCTCGGTCGCCTTTGGAAAGGCCGCTGAGGGGGAGATAAGCCCATGGTGCCTTTGGACCAGTTCGTCAAATCCGCATTGATGTTGGGGGCAACCGCCCTGGTCGTTGCGGTCCTTTTCCTGGCCAAGGGTCTGCTGGTTCCCTTGACGCTCGCCGTTCTGCTGTCAAGTAGCCCGCCACCTTCGCGGATTATGTCTGGAGGCACAATCTTGCCCCCCTTTGAAGCGAACTTAAGGAAACAGGCACCCCCTAATTATCTCACATGAATCGATAAAATAGTACGGTCGCTCGCAAGCGTCACAAGATGAAGGCCGAGGCCGACGGCGATCAGACCGTGCAATCAACCGTCGCAGAATGTTGTTCACGCCTGGTCGGGAAGGTAAGTTGATCATCGTCGATGGCCGTTGCCAACCTTCCTGGCCACGCAACAGAAACTCGCAGACACCCACGCCGCACCCCCTAAATAGGTGGACTGATTGCGTCATAATAACATGAGGGACGTGCTACCTATGCACGCCCCTCATTCTTTGCGATTGTGAGGCGGAAAACACTGATTTTCTGCCTCGCTCATGGCACTTTGTTCAGTGCTTTTGTATCGCGCCAGCGGTCTTGCTGGCGA
The DNA here is from genome assembly GCA_037147235.1 of Planctomycetota bacterium. Classification (GTDB taxonomy): domain Bacteria; phylum Planctomycetota; class Planctomycetia; order Pirellulales; family Thermoguttaceae; genus JANXQG01. The sequence goes on from JBAWVO010000512.1 coordinate 787, forward strand.
CCATTTCAAACCTTGGAGACCTTGACCATGGCAGAACATGCCGACGAGGAATTTCCGCAAGATTCCTCAAAACGAGTTCAGCCTTTTCTGGACTGCGTTGCCTACCCGCCAATCCGTAAATCACGGCGTGGCGGCAGGAACACCCACTTGACAAATATAGCTTATATGCTATAATTAAAGCATGTGGAAAATCGAGTTCACGGATGAGTTTGGTGAATGGTGGAACCTGCTCAATCAAGATCAAGAGCAGGAATCGCACTTAGTGACACTGGAAAAGGAAGGATTGATTTAATGGCCAGGAACTTCAAAGAATTGGAAGCCACGATGCTGCCTGAATCCCTTGCGCGAGCCAAACTGCGCGCAAACGGGATGATGGCAGAGATGCTACTATCGGAGATCCGTCAGGCGACTGGCCTGACTCAAGAAGAAGTCGCCGCAAGCCTGGGTATTAAACAACCCACGCTGTCTCGTATTGAATCTCAAGACGACATTCAGGTTAGCACGTTGCAACGACTGGTTCGGGCCTTGGGTGGCGAATTGGAGATTATCGCGCATCTTCCCGGCCGAGATGTAAGTATTCGGCAGTTCAAGGAATCGGCATAACACTGGTATCGTCCGGCTTGATTTGCGTGCAGTCAAAACATTTCTGTCAACAAAACATTTCTGTCACTTGTTGATCCCCGGATGTTTTGACGATAAAATGGATGTCTAGGAGGCCGAGATGAAAGAAAATCCCATTGTTATCGAGTTTGAGAATTCAGACAGTCCCGAAGAAGTGGCTGCCTCGCGAGAACAGGACAAGCAGTTCGACCGAAACAGCGATTGGCTGCAATCGCACATTTTGGAGATCGGCGAAAATTGTCGTGGAAAGTGCATCTGCATCGCCGGACAGCAACTCTTCGTGGGCGACACGGTGCGAGAAGCGGTCGCTCAGGCAACTGCCGCCCACCCAGAGGATAAAGGTTGGTTCACGCGGTACATTTATAAAGAAAAGGCAGCAAGGATCTATGCTTTGCCAAGGTGAGTGGATGCTTTGCGACGATGGGATCGTCAGACCGATCCTGAGGGGGAGAATTCTGGGCGGCGATGGCGTGTGGCATCGCATCGAATTCTTGTTGGATACCGGTGCCGACCGGACAGTAATCTGCGCCAGCGCACTGGGCTTGTTGGGTCTTCCATGTGTTCAGCCCGGGGACCGAATCGGTGGAGTTGGCGGCCTCGTGGATTCGGTTGATGTTACGACCCAGATTCGCTTGGCGCGTGACGATGGTCAATGGATTACGCTCCGCGGCACTTATGCGGCATGCTTGCAGCACGAAGCATTGGACATGAGCGTACTTGGCCGCGACGTTCTGAACATTTTCGCCGTCATTGTCGACCGTGCGGCGGAGCGTGTGATTCTTCTCCATGGCAGTGATCGCTACGCGATTCAGCGTCGTCCATAAAATTGAAAGCGTCCATGCAAGTATTTGAAATTTGTGGCGTTTTTGTGGCGCGCGGGCTTGACAAATGGGGCGAAACAGGTAAAATCAACAGAGTGAAGCGGTGAACGTAACCGCTTGATTTATAAGTAGTTACCACAATCGAGAAGTCAGCAACAAGCGGTCGCCAGACAATCCCCCCCTCTCCGCTTTATTAAAAAACGCCTTTCGTAAGTTGCTTTAGCATAAGCACTTACGAAGGGCGTTTTGCGTTTGTCCCAGTCACTGGGACAAACACTGGGACAAACCCGATCGATTTTCGCCGCATTAGCCGTCGCCAACCGTAAGGTGGCGATGGCCGCGCCGATCATCGAATTGATCCTAACCGTTCTGATCATGATTCTCACCGCGTTGCCCCGCGCTGTTGCAGATGCCGGGTTCAAGAGTCTTGAGCAGGACTGCTTTCCTCCCCAATCCGCGCTTGCTCGTTCGCGGTGGGGGTCACAAAAGTGATTTGCTCCATCTTCGCCAGAGCTTCCTTGCAGCCGAGGTGCCGGTAGTGTTCGACCATCTTGCTGTCGGCGTGGCCAACCGTGCATCTCCTCGAAGAATCCGTTGGGAAGGGAACAAAACCCAGTGGTTTGATCAAAGTATAGCGATTCTAACGAAGTCTTAGAAGGGGGACACGCATGGTTTATGCCGGAAAACGCGGCTCCAAACGCTTCTTCCGACAGACACTAGCTATTATCCGCAGATGTCGCAGATATCCGCAGATTCAAGGCCCCATCGTATGAGTCTGCGTTAATCTGCGTAATCTGCGG
>JBAWVO010000513.1:0-3005 GCA_037147235.1 Planctomycetota bacterium
GGAAAGGGGAAAGGGGGACCTTCGGTCGGGAGGCCGGCCGCAACGAGGGGGAGGGGATACCGGCCACTGCACGCCAACCCAACTTTGCATCGCTAGGACACCACCGCTAGGGTACCACCCCATTGACGGATAGTGCGACGGCCTGATACACTTTCATAGAGTAAGGTGCGTTATGAAAACGATTTACCTCGAAACATCCATTTTTGGGTATCTGACGGGACGTCCGTCAAGAGACCTGTTGGCATCAGCTCGTCAGCAGATTACGGAGCGATGGTGGCATGATCTTCGCCATCGGTTTGAACTTTTTGTTTCTCCGGTGGTCGTAACGGAAGCCGGCCGGGGCGACTCGGAAGCTTCGCAACGTCGCCTGTCGGTCTTGATTGGCATTCCGCAATTGGTCGTAAATGTGGAAGCCGAGCGGTTGGCGGAGCAGTTTATCCTGGACGGAGCTGTGCCTAAGACGGCTCCGGAAGACGCCCTTCATATCGCTCTCGCCGCCGTACTTTACATCGACTATTTGCTCACATGGAACTGCCGGCACATCGACAATTCTGAAAAGAAGCCAGCGATTCGCGTCATCTGTGCCATTGCAGGATATCAATGTCCGGAAATTTGTACTCCGGAAGAATTGATGGGAGAGTTATCCGATGAGTGATGAAATCATACGGGAATTGTGGCGTATCAAGGACGAGTTGGCGCGCGAGGCAAACTACGACATCCATGTATTGTGTCGCCGACTACGAGAAAGACAATCAACCTTTTGCGGACCGCTCGTTAATCGTTCGGGCGATGCAGTCGGACTTGACATCCAAACAAGAGAAGGCGATGCGGTTCCGGGGCGTTGAAAGGTAGTTCGGTAACAAGTTCTTTAGTGGGACTCGCCAAGGATCGCCTACGCAACTGCCTCACCCGACCGGCGAATCGGCCAACAGTACGATCATTTGCTTTCCCACGGCGGCATAGCGTTCCAGCGTATTGATGGTTGGATTACCTTCTTCGTTGTTCTCTAGTACCTGCGACACAATACACATCCTTTCAAATCAGTCAACAAAAGTGGCTGTTCCGTTTCCGGGCGCAACGTCTCGAAAACCGTGTGAGCCGACTCTATGCCGCAGCCGAACCCCAGCAACACTTTCAATTAGCGCAGAAAAATCGGCGAAAGTCAACGTATGGAAGCAAGGAAAGGAAGAGGCAAACCTTGCAATGCGGGAATTGATCGGCTAATATGGGCGCAGGGGCGGATGCCGGAGGGCGATCCGAGAAGTCCACGGAATGCCCGTCCCGCTATTCGGGACAAAAGAGCCCGCGTCACCGGGGTGCGGCCAGGAGTCAACGGAGTTTTGAGGAGGATACCCATGTCCAATCACGCAGGCAGCTACATGTTGAACGAGATGCTCCAGCTCATGGAGCAGCGCAGCGTGTTCGAGAAGATCGGACGGGAGGCCAGCCAACAATTGGTTCTTGAGATTGTGAAACTCTCGGACCGCTACGACTGCAATGCGGGCGAGATCCTCGAAGACCTCGACGAGCGATTCGCGATCTGCTCCTTCTGCCGCGCCGTAAGGCCGGACGTGCAGAACGGCGGGTGCGGGGTTTGCCAGGATGCTTCGGGGTAATCGGCGACAGGCCCACGGTTCCCTGACGAACCATGCGGCGGCCAAGGATTGTCGGCGACCATTATTACCGCGATGGAGATTTGGCATGCGTCGGACGGCGGCAGTGTGACCCGGGCAAATCCTGCCAGGGCTATGCCGGGTGCGGCAACGTGCCCCGCACTTGGAACGAAAGATTCCCAGCACCACGTTCCCTATGGTGTTCCCCGTTGCGACCCCAGTCGGCCTCGGCAGGCACCCCTCGCTCAGCCGGTCCACACGTGCCGCAGTTCCTCGGGACTAGCAGCCGCGCGGATGGCGTGGAGGACCGCTTCAAGTTTTGCATTTTCCTGGATGGCCCTGATTTCAGGCATTAGCCTTAGTCCGGCCGCCGCGAACTTGATTTCCAGGACCAAGGCGATGCTTTCCGTCAGTCCCTCTCTCCGGCCCTCGGCGAAACCTTTAGCCCAACTTTCTCTCCATTCGATACGTTCCGGAGTCGTCATAAAAGGCTTGCGCCTCTTGTTCTCGAACTCGCGCATCCGATCCCAGAACGTCGCTTCCTGCGGCTTCAGCAGAACCACCATCCAGTCGATCACCCGAAGCAGGCGGCGGCGTTCTTCGCCCCTCCAGCCCTGCTTGTCAATTTCCTGGACCAACTGGAGCTTGGCGGCACAGCGGGCATCCGGATCGTGGCGTGTCCGGAGCATGATCAGGTGTGCCATGATCACCTTGGCAAGCGGGTTGCGGCTCTCACGGAGCATCTCCCCCTGTTCGGCGTAATCGAGGATCTTGACTACCGGGAATCGCATGCCGACCGGCGTGCCGCAACGCTCGATGCTGAACTGGTGCGGACGCCAGCGGGGATGATCGTCGCCCAGGACCGCCAGACTGACCACCGTCATCTTATGCTTGTCGCGGAGGCGATCGTTGTATGCGTGCATTCGCCAGCCAAAGTTCCGTTCCCTAGTGGCCTGTACCTCGACGTGGATCAGGCCCCACTCCCCCTGGTCTTTGAGCCACACCTTGACGAGACAGTCCACGTATTGCCGCCTCACTTCTGCGTCGCGAGCCACCGGCAGCAGCTCTCTGTCTAGGAAGCTACAACCGCGGTTCCAATCGATGCCGGCATGGATTTCGAGGAAAGGGAAGAAGACCAGAAACTCCTGAAAGTACTCGTTCAGGGCTTCTTTCCAGGGGGTAGCGAAGTTCGTCATGGCTTACTTCCGAGAACTGGGGTTCGTTTTGTCTGCTTGTGAGAGGGAGGCAGTCACCCCCAAGGGCGTTGCCGTCGGTCATCCGGCCGTCTTGCCTGTCAGGCCAGTACAAAGTCTCCGCGGCACTTGAATCAACGGCGGCGTTCGCGCCAGCGTTTGGCACTGCGTCCTCGACAATTGGATTGCGGGGTGCGGG
>JBAWVO010000514.1:0-2982 GCA_037147235.1 Planctomycetota bacterium
AATCATCTGTTTAACTGAGGACATTATGCCCCGCAAAAAACTCTCTCGAAACGCTCCCCTGTCCCGCCGTTTGAAAACATTTTCAATCAGCCCCTGACGCCATGTCCGCCCACGCAGCCCGCCACAGCCCCCAGAATCGCCACCAGAGCGTTCACCGTCCAGACTGGCCAAATGAGCCACCCTGTCCACTGAGGCCGCCAGGTGCGAAGCAAGAAAGCGTAGTGGGCTGTGGGGTCGTTTACTGGTTGGGAAAGACGATCCAGCAGGGTGCGCGACCGTTGCGCACCTCTCGGCCGACTTTGCTACCGGTCGAGCGACAGCCCCCACGATCATGGGCATGCCGTTTACGAGTCGCCCTTGGTCAGTTCACGCAGCGTGGCCCACACACCTTTCATCTCTTCTTCGGTCGGATCGGGTGGCACGGCAATGTAGTAGTCTTCGTCGATCCCCAGTAGTTCCTTCACAGCTCGGCCGGCCCTTGGGTCGGCATCCATGAGACTTTCGCTATCCTTCCAGTCATCGTCCCAAAGCACTTCGCCCGCCAGTGAGCCGATCAGCACTTCCCATTCGTCGAGATCGTCGGACTGGACATCGAGAAGTTCCTCGATCCCGCGTTCCTGGCAGGCAGCCAGCACCAGTTCCCGCCAGCTTGGCGACTCGCGCCATTCGGGCGGCTGGTCTATCTCCATCTCCACCAAGAGCCGGATGGCCTCGTACACGGCACCCACGGTGGCCTCTTCAATGGCCGTCAGCCTGGGCACAGGCTGATCCTCGCAGAGCAAGGCACTACCAACCTCGGCCAGGACAGCCAGCTTCTGGTTCGGTTGGAGCTTATCGAAGGGCGGGGCACCGAACTGCCAGAGTCCTTCAGCATCATCGCGGACCATGTCCACGATGATGCCCAAGGCATCTCGGAAAAGCCGGCCCTCGGCACCCTGGAGAATCCGTTTGCCGACAGGTGTCCACCACATAATCTACTTTTCCTGTCGTGCTTCAGCTTGGTTTGGGTTTCTCGTCGCGTTCCAGATTGCTGCCCCTCCGCAGTGCCTTGTCGCCGAACTTCTCTTTGAGCCGATCGGCCACCGCGTCCACCTGGCTATGCTTTTCTCGGTCCTTACCGCCGAAAAGCATCCCCTGGGCTTGCCCCATGTCGTTCAGGCCGCTGACGCCCATGCCCAGTAGCCGTACTGGCAGGATCATCGCTTGCATGCCCCCCCGAATTGGTGATCGACAGCAGCACTGCTGGTCGCTACAACATCAGTTGCCCGGGAAGTGTAGGGGCTCTCAATTTACTTGTTGCTTACCCGGTCGACGCCGTTGTCGGCCGATGTGTAAAGAAAGGGTTGTGGTCTTGGGGACGTCCGTCCCTTGCCAGGAGTGCCAAGAGTGAAAACGAAAAAGTGGTATCACTGCACCTCGGATAAGAGCGCGGACGCCATATTGCAGAACGGCTTTGACGATAGCAACGCGAAGCACACAATTAAGGGAATCTGGTTGGGAGATGTTCCGCCCGAACACGGGGATCTTTCTTGCAAAGACGGTATGGCGGCTCATGTGGTGCTCGAAGTCGAATTGCCGCAGGATGTGGTCGAGCAACATAACTTGAGGCCGGATAGCGAGTGGGGCATCTATCTACCAGGCCTTGTTCTTGAACCAGTTTCCCGTCAGGATCTTCTCCCACGACTTCCAGGGGGCTGACGAGCAAGAACTACTGAAGGCTGCGGAACAAGCAGAGCAAGGAGGCTTCGACAAACAAGCGTGTCGGTTACGGGATGCTTGTTGGTTTCTAAACAAATTCGGACTGTGGCAGCACGACGAAGAGGAAGGTTCCGCATAGCCAAGGTCATGTCGCTGTGCATGCCGTACTTGCGGGCGCCGTGGTTGGCTGCACACACCACGCCCCGCTGCTCCGGCGAACCGCCCACGATGACCGGCTTGCCGACCAGTTCCGGTCGGTCCCGCTCCTCGACGGAAGCGTAATAGGCATCGAGATCAGCGTGGATTATCATCAGCCGCCCCCTTCATCCTCAATCTCTCCCAGCAGACCATGTTGTTCCAGGAAGGGGATCTTTGCGCGGACGCGATCCGCTTTCTTCTGACCTTCATTGCCGCCGTGAGCTTCTAGCCTTTCTGCCAACTCAAGCAACGACTTCCGCGAGAATCCTCTGTAGTCATCGGCGAAAATGCGCGGAGGTCCATAGGGCTTCAGCACATCGGCCGGTACGAAGAACTCCAGGTACGGCGGTTCGGCACAGGGCACGAAAGGAGCGTTCTCATCGGACTCGCCTTCAAAACATCCCTCCTCCTGCACAACTTCATATTTTACTGCGACGTCGTCGGGAATATCTAAGACCAGCACGGTGTCCCCATCCGCCCCTTCGTTTACGTCAAGCGGGCCATCGGCAGAAAACCAAATGCCCATCCCCCAATCCAAGTAAGGTTGATCCCGAAAGCCTTCCCGCAGGATCGCTTCGGCGTGAAATGTCCTGTGATACAATAACATGTTGGTTCGATCCTCCTACGGATTGCACACGTGGCACGGTTTCTTTCCGGTCTGGACCGCCTCGTCCCGCGTGGTGTACTTGCCCAGGTTCTTCTCCGAAATCTTGGTTACCGACTTAGCCGCTCCCTAAGTCATGTACCAGCCACCGTTGACGTTAATCGTCTGGCCGGTGATGTAGCCATTCGTGGCCAGCATGACCACCACGTCGGCAACCTCGTCCACGGTGCCGAACCTACCCACCGGGATCAGGGCCGGCGCGGCGAGGGGGTTGTCGCGCATGTAGGCGTTCACGGGGCGATAGACAAGCACCACGGAGGCGCGGAGAAGAATGAAAACTAAGACCGAAAGAATGCCGTCAGGGGCCTGACGGCAGGAGCGAGGGCGGCGAAGTTCCGGAGAGATAGGCTTGAACCGAGTCCAATAAAAACTGAAAGGCCGAACGGCTTTGCTGGGCGCAGGTGGCGATGACCGTCCATATC
>JBAWVO010000515.1:0-2954 GCA_037147235.1 Planctomycetota bacterium
GTCATGGAAGACTACTCACGGAGGACCGTCAAGATGACGTTATCGCAGATTGGTAGGTTGGGCAGGAAGCTCGTGGTGTTTCTCGGGTTGTTCGCCGACTGTTTTGGTCGGCGGGAGCCGCGGAAGTTACTGCATGTCTATGTCCAGGGGCAGTTGTCCGATGTGCATCGAAAAACGGCCGAAGGCATCGCCCTTGAGTTTGGCGAAGCTCCCCGTACCTTACAGCGTTTTCTCGAATCCATCAAGTGGGATGAAGAAAAATTCCACGACCGTTGCCAACAGGTCATGGCTAAGGAGCATAGTCACCCCGACGCGATCGGTGTGGTGGATGAATCCGGGGTCGGTAAGAGCGGCCACGAGACGGTGGGGGTGGGACGGCAATGGAATGGCAACGAGGGAAAAGTGGATAACTGTGTGGTGGGAGTGCATCTGAGCTATGCGGCACCGGGCTTTGAATGTCTTCTGGGTAGCGGCCTGTACTTGCCTGAGGACTACGCGAACGACCTTGCGCGCCGAGAAAAAACTATGTCCCCGCCGAGGTGCAGTTTCACACGAAGCCGCAAATCGCGCTGAAGCTCATCGACCGGGCCTTAGGCAACGGAGTTCATGTGGCCGCTTGGACGTTCGATGAACTGTACGGTCGCGACGGCAAGTTTCTCGACGGCCTGGAGCAACGGCAGCAGACATTCATAGGCGAGGTTCCCATGGACTTTCACGGTTGGGTGCAGGAGCCCAAGATCCTGCGTTCCGGGCCGAAAAAATCAAAAAGCGGGGGCGCGGCAGAGAATATCCGCGGTTGGCTCGGCGTCGTCCTTCGTGCGAAGTTCGCAATTTACTGACTTATTCTCCCCTGTTTCGAGAGCAATCGTGGCAACGATACCGCATCAAGGACACCGACATAACCAGGTCGCGGAATACTGGAAGGAGTTCTCGCCTCTGCATAACATCAACGAAAAGACTCCACCTACCATTGTGTTCCTCGGCACGAACGACTATTACCTCCCGGTATCAGCGGCAAAGAAATATACGGGCATCATGACCGAAAAGGGGCGTCGCTGCGACCTGAAACCATATGACGGCAAGCAGCACGGTTTCTGCAATTTCGAGCATAAGGACGACTACACCAAAGTGCTCATAGAAGTGGTCTTGTTTCTTGTATCACCGGGATACCTGAAAAGTGCGCCGACACTGCAGAATAAGTGAAATGAGAAGAAAAATGGGGATAAGGAAACACAAATAATTGGACTGATCCCCTTTTTTTATATCGCCACACCGAAGGAGTAAAACATGAGCCTGACACGCCGCCGGTTCATTGGCATGGGTGCCTCTGCAACGGCCTTTTCGATCGTGCCTCGTCACGCGGTCGCGGGTAGCGGCCAGACCCCGCCCAGTGAAAAGCTGAGCATCGCCGGAGTGGGCATTGGCGGGCAGGGCTACAACGATTTAATGAGCGTCGGCTCCGAGAATATCGTCGCCTTATGCGAGGTCGACGACCGCCAGGCCGCTCGGGCCTACCAGCGATGGCCGCGGGCTAAGCGGCACCGCGACTTTCGCCGGATGCTGGTAAGCCAGAAGGACATCGACGCGGTCATGGTGGCCACGCCCGATAACCTGCACTTTCTCGTCTCGATGTGGGCTCTCAGACTCGGCAAACACGTCTATTGCCAGAAGCCGCTCACGCACACCATTGCCGAGGCACGCGCGCTGGCCGAGGCGGCGAGCCGGTCGAAGGTGGCCACGCAGATGGGCAACCAAGGCAACGCGGGCGAAGGCGTGCGGCGGATACAGGAATGGATCGAGGATGGGGCCATCGGCAAGGTGCGCGAGGTTCACTGTTGGACGAACAAGCCCGAATGTCCTGCAGGCATTGGCGGCCCCAAAGAAACGCCGCCGGTGCCCGAAAGGCTCGGCTGGATCTGTGGCTGGGACCAGCGCCGCATCGGCCGTTCCATCCCGCCTACCACCCGTTCAAGTGGCGGTCCTGGTGGGATTTCGGCTCCAGTTCCCTGGGCGACATGGGCTGCCACGTGATCAACAACGCCTGGCGTCCGCTGCAACTGGGCCGGCCGGCGAGCATCGAAGCCTACTCTACCGGGTGCAACGACGAAACCGGGCCGCTGGCCGCGATGGTCTACTACGAGTTTCCCGCAAGGGGAGAAATGCCCCCGGTCCGACTCACCTGGTATGAGGGTGGGCTGATGCCTCCGCGGCCGTTGGAGTATGAGGATTACCGACGGATGGGCGATAACGAGGGGTGCCTGTTCGTGGGCGAGCGGGGCAAGATCGTTTGCTGCTGTTACGGCCAAAGCCCGCGGATCATCCCCGAATCGAAAATGAAGGAGATCGGTCGGCCCAAGCGGCGGCTGACTCGATCGCCGGGCCATTATCAGGAGTGGATCGGCGCCTGCAAGGGCGGTCCGAAGCCAGGCTCGCACTTCGAACATGCGGCTGTTCTTGCGGAAATCGTGCAGTTGGGCAATGTGGCGATCCGTTTCGGGCGGCGGCAATGTCAATCCGAGAACGGCCACTCCGTAAAACTTCTCTGGGACAGCATCGCCGGCAAGGTGACCAACCTGCCGGAGGCCAAGGGCTGACAGAAGAAGCGGTGCTTCGGGATGCCTCCGATCTCCACCAGGCGGCCTGCGAGCAGTTTGGCACATGGGAGACGGCCCTCCAGTACGCCGGCGTAAACCCGCGTCGTTTGTCGGCTAAGCAGGCATACACGTCAGAGTATCTCCTCCAGAGAATCCGTACACTCTGCCGAAATGGGTACAGCCTCAAGGCCGAATACTGCCAGCGTCGTGATCGACGTCTGTGGGATGCGGCCCGACAGTATCATGGGACTTGGCGGAATGCTCTCCAAGCGGCCGGGATCAACCTGGAATTCGCCGGTCTGCGGAGCGGCGTTTCGGCAGTTGGCACCGAGCGATGATCGCTATCGATGTGATCCCAGA
>JBAWVO010000516.1:0-2949 GCA_037147235.1 Planctomycetota bacterium
GAAAACCTCACTCCGGTGGGCCTGCGCTCGCTGCGCGATCTGGTCCCACCCTACAATTTAATAAAAATTCAAAAGCCCTATTGCCTTTGTCCTGGAGCGGCGTAGAATGAAGGTGTTGGGAGAGTCGCGAAGCACTTGAGTGCGACTTTTCAATGAATTTGTCGGATGATTAGATAAAGAGCAACCCGGCGGTGCCGAGAGGCTCGTTAGCGAGTAAGCCGACGTGGTGGAATACCTCCAGGTGTTCCGCCACGTCGGCTTTTTTTGTTCTTGGTTGTGCGAGATTTACTTCACCTCACTGGAGGGGCGCATAATGAAAAAGTTCGATCCGAGCGTGGCGCAGCAGATTGCAAGAGCGGCGGTCGCTTCCCAGCAGCAGCGAACGGGCCACGACCCCCAATCGGTGGCCGTGGTCCTCAGCGGCGACACGCTGCTGGTCACATTGCATGGGGCCTTGTCGCCAGCCGAGGCAGCCCTGGCCCAGAGTCCCGAGGGTGCCGCTCGGGTGCAGGAGTTTCACCGGCAGTTGTTCAGCAACTCAGCCGACGAGCTGCGGCAGGAGATAAAACGGATTACCGGGGTCGAGGTACAAGAAGCTGCCGCGGAAGTAGAAATGAAGACGGGCACCGTGCTACAGGTCTTCAGGACCGGAACCATGGTACAGGTGTTCTTGCTCGCGCAGGGTGTACCTGCGGGTAGTTGGAGTGGGAACCGAGTGAGTGAACGAACACAAGAAATGGATGTTTTGTCATGTTAGTTTTATCGAGGAAGAATCAGGAATCGGTAGTCATCGGCGGGACGGATGGTCTTCATCGCCTGTTCCGAGTCAAGGTACTGGGGATTTGCGGCAACAACGTAAAACTGGGCTTCGAGGTCGATCCCGACGTTCCGGTTCACCGTGCCGAGGTTTGGGAACAAATCCACACAGGGGCCGGTCAGACTGCCTAACTGTTTTGAATATTTTGGAGTCATGCGATGCAAGCAACATTATCCAGAAAAGTTCGCGCCGGAATGGGAGCGATCCTTCACGAATCGGGCGTGGCGTTCCGTGTCTGGGCACCCCACGCCGACGCGGTGTTCGTCAAAGGCTCGTTCAACGATTGGTCGCCCGATGCGCACCCCATGGCGAAGGAGGAAGAGGGCTATTGGTATGCGGACATCTCCTCGGCCGCCAGCGGTGACGAGTACCGCTACCGGATCCTGAACGGTGACAAGGAACTGCTGCGTCTGGACCCCTATGCCCGCCAAGTCACCAATTCGGTGGGAAACGCGGTGGTTTACGACCCACATTTTGACTGGGAAGACGACAATTTCCACCTCCCCGCGGTCAACGAAATGGTGATTTATGAAATGCACCTGGGAACCTTTCACGACAAGGAAGACGGAAAGTCAGATAAGTTTGAAGAAGCCCTACAGAAGCTCGACCACTTGCAGCGATTGGGCGTGAATGTCATCGAAGTGATGCCCCTGGCCCAGTTTGCAGGCGAGTTGTCGTGGGGATACAACCCTTCCTGCGTTTTCGCCGTGGAGACCAACTACGGTGGGCCAGCCGGCTTCAAGCGGTTTGTCAAAGCGGCACATCGGGCCGGCATGGCGGTGATCCTGGACGTTGTCTACAACCATTTCGGTCCCACCGACCTCGATCTATGGCAGTTTGACGGCTGGAGCGAGAATGGTCTTGGCGGGATTTACTTTTATAGCGACTGGCATGCCGAGACCCCTTGGGGTTCGACTCGACCCGACTATGGCCGCAAAGAAGTCCGCCAATTCATTCGCGACAACGCCCTCATGTGGCTGGAGGAGTATCACGTCGATGGCCTGCGGCTCGACATGACGCTCTTCATGCGGAACGTGCGGGGAAACGGCGATCCGGGTGGCGATCTGCCCGACGGATGGAGCCTCGTCCAATGGATCAATCGCGAGGTGCGGCAGCGGTATCCGGGGCGGATCACGATTGCCGAGGATCTGCAAAACGACGACCGGATCACGAAGCCCGTGGACCAGGGCGGAGCCGGTTTCACGGCTCAGTGGGCCGCTCGCTTTGTGCATCCCGTTCGGGCTGCCGTCATCACGCCCAGCGACGAGCAGCGGTCGTTGGACAGAGTTCGCGAAGCGATCGCGGGCCGTTGCAACGGGGATCCGTTCCAACGCGTCATCTACAGCGAGTCGCACGACGAGGTGGCGAACGGGAAATCCCGCGTCGCCACGGAAATTGATCCTCACGATCCCGACAGTTGGTTCGCACAGAAGCGCACCACTTTGGCGGCGGCCTTGGTGCTCACGGCGCCGGGTATCCCGATGTTGTTTCAGGGACAGGAGTTTTTGGAAGATGGCTGGTTCCAGGATTCGGTTCCCTTGGACTGGCACAAGTCGAAAGAGTTCAGTGGCCTAGTGCGGATGTATCGGGATTTGATTCATCTTCGCCTCAACCGGTCGGGCTGTACGCGTGGACTTTCGGGATCCGGCCTGAATACCTTCCATCAGAACCAGGCTGACGACGTCATGGCCTATCATCGTTGGCACCAAGGCGGCCCGGGTGACGATGTGGTGGTCGTCGTGAATCTTTCGCACGTCGCCCATGAGAACTACCAACTTGGGTTTCCGTCGCCGGGAACGTGGCGACTGCGGCTGAACAGCGACTCAAACGGTTACAGCCGCGCCTTTGGAAACCAGGCTTGCTCCGATGTGGTCGCCGGAGCGGAACAGAGCGACCAACCGCAGCACGCGAGCACCGCGCAGCGGGACGGATTCCCCACCGCGGGAACGATTAATATCGGGTCCTATAGCGTGTTGGTCTTTTCACAAGACTCACCTGTTAACCCATGAGAGAACAACGAAACGATTTCCTGTTTTTAACTTTATTCAAGGAGAACTGAAATGCTTGGTACTATTCTGATTGTGATTCTGGTTTTGATGCTTCTGGGTTCGGTCGGCACGCTGCCCTCGTGG
>JBAWVO010000517.1:0-2931 GCA_037147235.1 Planctomycetota bacterium
TGCACGGTGGGAGTGGGGTTGCCGCTAGCCGCCGCCGTGAAGCTCGCCGTGCCGCTCGCAAGAATCGTCTGAGGGGCCGGGTTCGTGGTCACGCTCGGGGCGGTCACGCTCGGCGCGATCTGCGTGCCTTGCACGACGGTGATGGTCGAGGTGGCAACCGTACTCGTGGCGGTGCCGTCGTTGACAACGATCGAGAGCGTGCGATCGCCGATGTGGGCGGGCGATGAACTGATGCGATACCTCACCGTTTGCAACACCGTCTGATACGTGGCCACATCAGCCACGCCGGAGACGGTCAACACGCTATTGGCGTAGTTGGAGGTCAGTATTGTGCCCGTGGTATCGGCCGACAATTGTTCGCCACTGCCGTCCTGTGGGTTCTGGATGGTCACGGTCATGGCCGTCAGCGTGGGGCTGTCGGTCGAGGCGATTGTGACGATCGCGGGTACGATTGCCACTTCGGGACCACCAGTAGTGTACGTACTCGTGAAGGTCGAACTGCCGCGGGTGCCCGCTGCCGCAGAGGGCGAATTGCCGCTGGAGCCCGCCACCATGTAGGGCTTGGTGTGCAGCGTGGTCAAGAAATCCGTGAGCGAACCGGTCGAGGCCGTGAACATCCGCAGCGAGATCTGGTTCGTCTGTGCGCCCAGAATCGCGAAATTGTAATAGCTAGCACTCTGGCCGGCGGTAAGTGTCACCTGAACCTCATTGCTGCCGGCGGTGCCGCCCGCCGAACCGACCGACGGCACGCCTACGGCAAGTTTCGACGACGGCGAGATCTGAATCTGATACGAGCCGGCGGCAAGGCCGTTAAAGCGATACGACCCGTCCGCAAGGGTTTGAACCGGCCCAACGCCGGACACGACACCCAGGTTTCCTTGGCTGTCCCGGCTCTTTAGTTGCACGGTGAGCCCGGCGAATCCGGCTTCATCGGCGTCCTTGATACCGAAGTCATGGGTGTCGAGATACGCGAACCCGGAAAGACTGCCCGTGACGGCCAGCAAGCGGCGCGATTCGAGCGGCTCGATCGCAATCCGCCGGGTCATCTTCTTCGAGGTGGAAACACCACGCCCAATACTTGGGCCGCGAAGGATTTTAGCGATAAATTTTCCGATCATCGGTGGTCGCCTCGAAGAGTGTGTTTGCCCTGGTAAACCTCCATTTTATCCTGTCTTGCCGAAATTTCAAAATAATGCCACGCGAATAATAGAAAAACAGTGCTTTTTTCCCGTAAATTATGCGGATTGTGTAGATCGCACCGGTTCGCTAGCCCCATGTTGACATTGACCTAGGCCGCCGATCCACTACAATCCCTCCACACCATGCCCTAAAAGCGAAACCTGCTAAAAACCATGAGCGATACAGAAACCAACGAACCCCAACACGGTGCCGCCGCCCTTGAAGCCGCACGACGAGTAAAACTGCGCAAAATAGAGGACATGGGCATCGACCCATGGGGGCAGCGATTCGATAATCATACCGCCATCGGCAAAATTCGTCCTCGGGAGAGTGAAATCGTTGCCGAGCCGGCCGCCGAGCCAGGCAAGCCGCCGAAGCTCCATGGGCCAAAAGTCCGCGCGGCGGGGCGGATTGTGCTCTTACGCCGAGCCGGGAAGCTTGTCTTCCTCGATCTACACGACTGGACCGGACGGATCCAGATAGCAATCGGCATGAACCAAGTGGGCGAGAAGAGCTGGGAGCTGACCCAGCAATTCGACCTGGGCGACCTGATCGGCATCGACGGCGAGTTGATCCGGACGAAGATGGGCGAACTGACCATCTTTGCCACCGACGTCCACTTCCTCACCAAATGCATTGAAACTCCGCCGGAAAAGCACAAGGGCCTGACCGACCCCGAACTGCGGCAGCGGATGCGCTATCTCGATTTGATCCATACGGACGGCCAGTGGGAGCGTTTCCTGCGGCGGACGAAGATCGTGCAGTCAATCCGCAACACGCTCGCAGGCGAAGGTTTTGTCGAGGTTGAGGGGCCAACGCTGCACGCCATTGCCGGCGGTGCCGCCGCGCGGCCATTCACGACGCATCACAATGCGTTGGACTTTGATCTGTTTCTCCGCATCGCCCTCGAGTTGCACCTGAAGCGGCTGCTGGTCGGCGGTGTCGAGCGGGTGTATGAGATGGGCCGCGTCTATCGCAATGAGGGGATCGACACCAAACACAACCCGGAATTCACGATGCTGGAACTCTATCAGGCCTATGGCGACTACCGCGCCATGATGGACCTGACCGAGAAGCTCATTGTCGAGGCCATTGCGGCCACGGGCCAGCCGCTCAAGCTGCAATGGGGCGACAAGAAAATTGACTTCACACCACCCTTTGCGCGGAAGACCTACGACGAGTTGTTCCTCGAGCAGACCGGCGTGGCGGGCGACGATGTGGAGGGCATCGCAGTGCTGGCCAAGAAGATCGGTTTCGAGATCGCCAACCGCCATCCCGACGTGATCAAGAGCCAGGTGTTCGAGGCCAAGGTGGAAGACGCGCTCACGGGGCCAATTTTCGTGATCGACTATCCGGCCAGCATCTGCCCCTTGACGAAGCGGAAGGCGTCGAACCCGATGATCGCCGAGCGGTTCGAGCTTTTCATTCACGGCATGGAGCTGGCCAACGCCTATACCGAGTTGAACGACCCGGACTTGCAGGAGCAGCTTTTCACCCAGCAGCTTGCCGGGATGCCGGCAGAAGAGTCGATGGCCAAGATGGACCGCGACTTCATCCGCGCCATGCGGCACGGCATGCCGCCCGCCGGCGGACTGGGCATCGGCATCGACCGGCTCGTGATGCTTTTGACGAACACGCAGACCATACGAGATGTAATTTTGTTTCCGCTACTAAGACCGGAAGTGCAGTGAATAACAAAATCCGAATGACGAATGACGAATGACGAATGACGAATGACGAATGACGAATGAC
>JBAWVO010000518.1:0-2922 GCA_037147235.1 Planctomycetota bacterium
CCCCACACCAGTCCCCGGCCGCCGCCAGCCAACCCGATTGCCGTCAAAGATTTTTCACGGCTGCCGGAAGGACACGACAAACTCCATTACCTGCGAAGCAGGAAGCTCCTCAGAGTGGGGCACGAGAACCTCGATATCTTCGCCGCCATTTGAATCCAGTAGTAATGGATTCAACCCACGATGTTGCAACTCGTCGTACCAGCCCGACGCGGCTTCCCAGGTGACGACTGCCTTTTGTGTCGGATCGTCGCATTGATGATTAACGGTGATCACGAACCATTTCGACATTCCTTCGGGTGACACTGGACGCAGGGAGATGTCATGGGTATGCCACTCGTGGCAGAAATGCCGCCTGATCGTAAACGGACGATCATAACTCATATATACTTCGGGGTGAATAACCATGCGTGTTACGGTCCATTCGGTAAGGCGATCGGCGGCTGCTTGCCAGGCAATGGCTGGCATATCAAGCATCGTCCGACGTGGCCGTGGGGGTACGAATAGTCCTGTTGGGCTTCCGAGATCGAGAGCGTTGCGTGTAGAAATTGTGGTCATTGTTTTCTCTGTGACTTGTGTTGCGATTGCCGACGAGTACACCTCGCCAGCCAAAAAACAGATTTATGCCACGACGGGCTTCGTTGCGGGCACGGCCGCAATCTTTACCTTAAAGTGATCCGCTAACCGTTGAACATCAGCGGCTTCAAATATGCGACGTCCCGAGATCCGCTGTTCGGGTTCGGGTACAGCACCGATAATAAACGCGTGTTGGATTCGATAAGGCTGAATGCGAGAATGTCTCGATGCTGACCTTTATGGTCGTAGCTTGCTATCGATTACCGATGGCAATTCTAACTCACGAATCTATACTTTGCCTTGACCTGAACATTGGGTATCGAATCTCAGTGCAAAAGATTATCGCCAAAGCTATCCCGAATACTAGAATACTTGGCCCATTTTGGTGAATTCTAAAAGACATGAACGGTTTCAACGATACTTTCTACGAACGTAACGGACTAGATTTTCAGACCTCGAATCTCGCGTGCTGGCCAGAAATATCCAATCAAGCTCCGTTATTTGGCGATCGCAGGATGGTGGCTATGGGAAATCGTCCTCAAGATTATAGGGAACGCGATCTGCTATTAGCTTCCTCCTTACGGGACTTCCGAACTCGATTATTCCGCCGTTACTGCCATCAACCGCCTCAATGGGTTCCTGAGTTACCCAGAGACTGGCCGAAGCAATTCTGGCGGCAGGCGAATCAGCTCAGCATTCTGGGATTGATGCAGCAAGAACTCCTTTGCCGAATGCGTACATCGGTGGATTTCAGTGCTGACCCTGAACAGTCTTCAACCATGCTCGACGCGATGGACGATTGCATGCCACGGGGAGCTTTATTCGAGCGGCTTAACGATAAAGACTTCGGCAGGTCTTGCGGCTACGCGAAACTCTGCCCTTGGTGCCATGCCAGGAGCGTGCAAAAGCTATACCGAAAACTGACCGCGGGGGTTTGTTCGCCTGAAAACCTAAAAGGCAAGAAGCTCGTCCTGGCCAGGGTGTGCTATCGCAATAGCATTCGCAGTCCGTTTCTGGATCGCAGAGAGGTGCGTAAAACAAGGGAGTTCTACCGCGAGCAAGCCAGGGGCATCTCGCCGATACTCTTGGATTGGACGGAGGTGCTATCTTCTACCAATTCGGGCCAATGCGAGAGTATGGGGTGCGGAATATCATCACGAATAACACCTTCTCGCCCGAAATCAGAAGGCGGCCGGAATTCATTTGCCATGCCGAGAGGATCACGAGCATACCCCAGCTTGCCACCTTTATGGCTTTCACAGTTTCAGGTACGCTCATGCGACGTACAATTTTGGCCGAGTATCGGATCGGGACTTGCAAGAACAGATGGGGCACGCTACATTTACAACTACACAGCGATACATCAAGTACGCGGAAATTCACCAAAACCGCGTCTATGACGTATTTCTTCCGGATTCGTTGAAAGCAAAGGCCTTATGAGTGTGGAGTGTTTATGGAGTGTAGTCGGTCAAATAGCACTGCCAAGAGTGACGCAACTCCTTTTTTTTGAACACCTTGCCCCCTTCGTCTAGTGGCCCAGGACATCGGATTCTCAGTCCGAGAACAGGGGTTCGACTCCCCTAGGGGGTACAAGATACAAGCCCTTGCAATGCAGGGGCTTGTGTCGTTTCTTGGTTGTCGGCCGGTTGCTCAATCGGCCCTTTGTTGTCAAGAGTGTTGCGCTCCGTGGTGCCGTTTGCACGGTCTCTGGCCGCCCAAAGGTTCGCGGCCGTGTTCTGTGCATCCCGGCCAACGTAATACTTTCGGGTAGTCTCGATATTGCTGTGCCGCATTAGTTCTTGCAACTTGAACGTGTCGATTAGATTCGACCACCGGAAACCAAACGACCGGCGAAGGTCATGGCAACTTGCATGCTTGACCGTTTCCACCCCAAGCTTTGTCGACCTGTTGACCACGACTCCGGCTTTCCGGCCAATCTTAGTAACAATCCGGCCGACGCTGCCAGGGTCGATACTAGCTTGGACCGGAAAAACCGGCCCATGCCGCTCAGCAGAGGGACGGATGAACTGCATTTTCGGTGTCTTTTACTCAGTCGTCCCTACGGGACTTTTGGTTTTATCGATCCTCTCTCCCAGCGATAAATCGCTGGGCTATTCTCACCCGCCCCTCCAGGGCAAAGGCAATCTTTCATAATCTTTCACAATCTTTCACAATCTTTCACACTTCCCCCCATCTTCAATTTTCAATTTGCAATTTGCAATTTGCAATTTTCAATTCTTTTTTCCTATTTCCTCCTCCTCCGCCACGCTCCAAACCCAACCACCACTCCCGCGACCAAGAGAGCAAGGGTGCTCGGCTCGGGGACGGGATTGAGCGGCGAGTTCATCG
>JBAWVO010000519.1:0-2883 GCA_037147235.1 Planctomycetota bacterium
GGGCCATCTGCCAGTTCTTCTATTTTTGCGCAACTACCGGCCAGATTCTGCCAGGTGTGCGCCCATGGGCGACAGGTGCAGAACGAGGGGGGGCGAGACAGGCGAGGCGTGGGATTCCGCTGATTGAGAACGAGGGAGCGACAGCGAAACGCCCTCAACTGGACGCGATCGCCCGACCGTGGCGATTGACACGGCGGATCTGTCGGGCATCGGCCCGACCGCGACGCTCTTCCGCCCGATAGACGCGAATGTGCTCTGGATGCGCCGCCGCCCAATGGTCCGGCCGCAAGGCGGCGTAATCCTTGTCGCCGGCTAACATCCGATCGAGTACATCCTTCACGTAGGCCCACACGTCCAGGTCGTTCCGCAGCGCACTGCTGACCAAGGTCATGAAGTCCGCCGCCCGCTCGCCTGCTGCCACGCTGCCGACGAACAGCCAATTCTTCCGACCAATCGCTACCTGTTTCATCAACTGCTCGGTCTCGTTGTTGTCGATCGGCAACCGGCCGTCGCTCAGATAAAGCTGCAAGGCATCCCACTGATTCCGCAGATAGCCCAAGGCCGCGGCGAACTTGTCCTTCGGCAGCACCCTTGAAGCAGCCTCGCCATCGAGTAACTCCCGCAAGCGCTGCCACACCGGTCGGGCCTCGGCGGCACGCAACGTCTCTCGATCACCGACCGACAAGGTTTTGCCACGAGTCTCCACGTCGTATAGCTCTTGGTACATCGCCAGGAAGCGACTGGCCAAAAGTGGTTCGCTGGGGCGCGCGTCGAATATCTTTCTTCGCGCATGGGCGTTGCACGCGCCGCGCTGGATCCGGTCGTCGCTGCGCAGTGTGATTCCTTGATAGCCCGAGTAGCAGTCGGCCATGATCGTGCCAACGAAGTTGCCCGCCACGAGAAACTCGTCGGGCCCGTCACGATGGCGGCTGACGGTGAAGTCAAAGACATTGATCGGCACGGTCAGGCTGCGATAGGCCCACATCCGCCCCGAGATGCTTGGGCGTTCTTGAGCCCGCGCTTCGCTAAAGACCTCGTGGATTCGCTGCGACTTCGCGTCGCCTTCTTTGGCCGCGGGAATCTCCGGCGGCAGAAGCAGTGTCACGCGTGTTTCGTCCGTGCCCAGTACGCCACTGGCGATCGCTACCTCTCGCAAGTAGAGGATGAAGGGGCGGATGCAGGCCGCCGAGGCGACAAGGATGTTTAATAGCGTACTCCGCCCGGGTGTCCAGCCACTGCTAGCGAAGTAATCCTGCTGGCGATAGATCGGCAAGTGATAGCCGTTCTTGTTGGTGATGATCTCGGCGGCTACGCTCGTGTCGTAGCGATTGCCTTCGACCAGACCTTCTGGCCGCGGCGATTCGACCACGCCGCATTCCGGCGAGCCTTCGCAGACGAACTTGGGGATCAGCGTCGCGCGGACCTTGAGCTTGGGCCGCTCAAATTCCAAAGTCTCCTGGCGGTCGTAGCCGATCGACTTTCGCTCACCGTGTTGGGCACAATGCTTGACTTCCTCGGGCACATCGAGCGTGACCTCGTAACGGGGCAGATGGGCAGGCAGTGACTCGTCGCGAGCTTTCCGCGGCTTATGCACACGACGGGTGTGCTCGGCGATGATCTGCTCCGCTTCCTCGACCGCCTCGGCCAATCCTTCCGCCGCGTCGGCCGCCTCCGGCGTGTTGCCAAAGTCGATCTTCAATTGGTTCGGATCTTCTCGATAACGCTCGCTGCGATTGCGGTAGGCCCGCTGCAAAAGCTCATTGATCGTGAGCTCTTGCTCTTGGTTCTTTTGGTGCAACGCGGTGATCGCTTGTGCCTGCTCGGTAATCGTTCGAGCTTGCTCGACGATGAGAGCCTGGCAGGCGGCAAGATCGTTCGGAAGGCATTGCGTTGCGTTCATGTCCTCTAGCATAGCGACTCTTGGAAATCGCGCAAGTGCTATTTCGGAAGAATTTTTTCAGAAAAGAGCAAGGGGCTTTTGCTTGGTTGAGGTTCGCGAAAAGCCCCTTGCATGAACCGTGATTCAACCGGCCCGAGAGTAACGCTTGCGACGCTTCACTGAACCAAAAGCGACACCGCTGAGGAGCATCGCCAGTTCGGTGGCATCCAGTTCCACGGCAGCCGTGTCGCCGTCGGGCCGGAGCATTTCAAAAGTGCCGGACTCCAACCGCTTGTAAAAGAGTGCCAGCCCGTCACGGTCCCACCAAAGTATCTTCAGGCGATCACCGCGACGGTTGACGAAGAGGAACAGGCTACCGTCGAGCGGATCGGCCTGCAATACACTTCGCACCAGACCGCAGAGGCCGTCGAAGCTCTTCCGCATGTCGGTCGGTCCGGCATGGAGAAAAATCCGCAAGTTGGCGGTGAAGGTCAACATGGGCGGGATCCTCCCACGCGATCCGCATCGAGGCGGGCCAGGATGTCAATCACCAATAGCAGACTCTCGGGATCGGCCATGGGAACGACCAGTTGCGTGCCGCCGGGCAGTTGTACGCTGACACCGGGCAGTTGTACGCCGACGCCGGTTCCCGGCAATAGTCGCACTGGACGGAAGGTGTGAGGCGGTTGGGCCGCAGGTTGCTCGGCAACCCGCAATTGGGCAAGGCGTTTTCGCCAGAGATAGAACGACTGCGGTGAGAAGCCTTCTTGGCGGCAGAATTCGCTGATCGTGTGCCGGGACTCTTCAAATCGGTGCAACCGCTGCTGCCACTCCTGGGCTTTGCGGTCAGGTAAGGAACGGGCCATAAGAACTCCAAGGGAAAGGGAATGGAAAACCAATCCCCTTCAGCCTACCCTACCCGTCAAGATTGGTTTTGGTGGGCGCACACTCTGCCAGGACAATCTCCAAAGCGCGAATTCGGGAATTCTGCATAATATCCAGGG
>JBAWVO010000520.1:0-2873 GCA_037147235.1 Planctomycetota bacterium
TAACACACCATTGCCCTCAGATTACCGAACTTCTCGGCGTTTCATCAGGCCAGGCCGGGCATGCCCTTTCTTGGCCCATGTCGCCCAAGGCTTGGGCCGTGGCGGGCTGACGACGGCTTCTAACGGTCCAGGATGCCATACCTTCGGGGCCGGTAGCCGGATCGGGCGTTTTCAGCCGCTACACCTCGCCTGCATTGCACGACCTGCCGCAATCCAATCGGGGGAAAGCGTTTATGGGACGTGGCCTAGTTGTTGACGCACCCCAGCGGAAGTAGAATCGGGGTTTCCCCAATAATTGGGACTTCCTGTGACCAAACCGAACCTCCGAGAACCCGAGCAAATTCGTCAGGACTATGTGGGCAAACCTCGACCGATAACAAAAAGGAAATCAATATGACCCAGACGATCCATGCGGTGTATGAGAATGGGGTGTTTCGCCCCACGGAGAAGGTGGACCTTCCCGACCCCTGCGAAGTAGATGTCGAAGTTCGCCATGTCAATGACAAGCCCGGGAAACCGTGCCTGGACGAAGTGTACACCATTCTGTCGAAACGCTTTAACTCCGGCGAACCCGATGTGGCCGCCCGACATAACGAGCATCAACCATGAACACGGTCTTCCTCGACACAGTGGGCTTGGTGGCGGTATCCGATGGGTTCACGAACGACAAGCACTTTAAGGCCGCGGGTTTCAATTTACTGTTTTGAGGACCACAGCGGCTTCTGGAGGTGCTGATTTTCTTCTCGGGGTGTATCCCGAAGTTGGATGCCAGCGATTAGCCGGTGGTTGCGGAGCGTTAGCGATGCCACCACCGGTTTCGAGGCACGACGCATATTCCGATTTTTTTGATCCGTGTACCCCGGGTTTCGCTGCGCGACCCGGGGCCAATGGCTGCGACCCCTTCGGGGTGTATCCCTCCCGTTCGGGTTGGCTATCCCAGAAACGGGTTCACAATCTTCAGCCCAACCAGCATTTGGCCGGACTGCAAGTCTTCTGAGTAGAGTGTCTGACAGCCGGCACTGGCAGCGGCGGCCAAGATCAGCGAATCGTAGTAGGAATAGCCCGTTTGCTCGGAAATGACCAGACAGGATCGGTAAAGGTCCGAACTCGAATGGATTTCACACAGCGGAGCGAGAACTTGCTGAAAAAAGTCGCGTAGATCATTCCAGGAAAATGGCGTTGCAAACTTCCGCCTCGCCACAGAGCAGAACTCCTGAACCACTTGAAAACTGATAACTCCTCGGCCGTTTCGCAGGGAATCTCGCACCAGACCAGCGGCGACACGCTGTTTGGCCAAGTCGGTTGGATCGACGGAATAGACGAGAATATTGGTGTCCAGGAAGTATCTGGGACCGGTAGTCGAGCCGAGTGGCTGCGAAATGACGTTTTGACTCATCGCCGGGTTCTCAACGCTCATTCATCTCCTCACGGGAAAGCTTTCTGCCCGGGCGAACATAACTGAGCCGCTTCAGGAGCGCGTCAAAAGCATCGCCAGCCTTTTCCCGCCCGGCATACCGCTCCAGCCATTCTCGAAAGGCATGATTCAGGGAGCGATTTTCGTTAGCAGCTTTTTCCCGAGCACGGCGAAGGACGGTCTCGTCGGCACTAAGGGTGATGTTCTTAACCATTGCTGATCCTCCTTGCTACACTAGGATAGTGTACACTGAAATTGTGTGGATGTCAATTACCCTTTCCAACAACCCTTCCAATCTGCAGAAAATCCATGAATGGCCGTAATCGACAGTTTAGACACCCCTTTTGGGTTATTACTTCAAGTGGCAGCTCGACATGCCGCGTTTCTCAAGGTACTGCTGGTGATAGTCCTCCGCCTTCCAAAACGTCGCGGCCGGCAAAATTTCGGTGACGATCTCGCGGTGGTACTTGCCGCTGGCGGCCAACTTCTGCTTCGCGGCCTCGGCGGCTGCCTTTTGCTCTGGCGTGTGGTAGAAAATGGCAGAACGATACTGCGTTCCCACGTCGGGCCCCTGACTGTTGACGGTTGTCGGGTCATGGTTCTCCCAAAAAACCCTCATAAGCTGCTCGTAAGACACTTCTTTCGGATTGAACTCCACCTGTACGGCCTCGGCGTGGCCGGTCTGGTCGGTACAGACGGCCTTGTAGGTCGGATCGTCGAGGTGTCCGCCCGTATAACCGACGGCCGTTGCCTTCACGCCCTTGATTTGACGAAAAGTCGCCTCAACACCCCAAAAACAGCCGGCGGCAAAGGTTGCGGTTTCCGTCTTCGTGGGCTGGGAGCCGGGAGCAGGGAGCGGGGAGCGGGAGACAACACTCTCGTCGATCTTCAAGGAAGCCGAATTGATGCAATAGCGCATGCCGGTGGGATTGGGTCCGTCGTCAAAGACGTGGCCCAGATGGGCTTTGCACTTGTTACATACAACCTCCACCCGCCGCATACCGTGGCTTTTGTCAACCACTTCGCCGACGGACTTGCTATCCATTGGCTTCCAGAAGCTCGGCCAGCCGGTGCCAGAGTCGAACTTGGTCTCCGAACTGAATAGCGACGTACCGCAGCAGATACAGCGATAGACGCCACGGATGTGGCAATCCCAATACTCCCCGCTAAACGCAGGCTCGGTTCCTTTGCGACGGGTAACCTTGAACTGCTCGGGCGTGAGTTTCTTCCGCCATTGCTGGTCGCTTATCGTCAGTTCGTTTTCGCCTTTGAGGACCTCGCCCTCCTTGGGCCCGCACATATTTTCATTGCACGTTCCACCCATAGTGGGGAGCGACTCCTTTTCGCTGCCGGCTGAGTCGGCTTCCGTCATGCAGTGACAGAGACTATAGCGCGAAACCAATGTCAGTTGCGCTCCGCCTTCGCCGAGCAAGGCGCGCAGGCGCTGCTAAGCCACAAG
>JBAWVO010000521.1:0-2867 GCA_037147235.1 Planctomycetota bacterium
CGGAACCGGTTCATCACCAGCGCAAGGAAGGATTCCCCGTGGGATTGTTCGTGCAATGAGTGCTCGCTGTAAGAGGGGCCGATCGGTGGGCCGAGGCCTGGTTCTGCATCCAACTTCTCGATCTCGGTGGCGACATTGAAGAAACTTTCAGCGCGAAAAAAGTAGCCGTCGCGCGGCCTTGGATGCCCTCGGGATACTCGCAGGAAACGATGAAGCTCGGAGTGGGATTCACGGGTGCCAAACCTGAAATTCTTCGATCCCCCCTCCGCATTGAATCCACAGGCCACGGCAACGGCCTCTAGCAACGTGGATTTACCGGAGCCATTTTCGCCGATGAAGAACGTGACGGCCGGATGGAACTCTAACCTTTCCAGCGGCCGCACGGCGGCAAGTGAAAACGGATAGCAGTCGAACGACTCCACCTCGTCCCGCTTTAGCTCGATGTCCGCGACGTACTTCTTTGTGATCATCAATGTCGAATGGGCAAGTTCTCTGGATTGGACGTTTGAGTCACTGGCTTCCCGAAGTCCCCAAAAGCGCCTTGTAGGGTCATGGTCACTTGGGCGACTCTGGTAGTTGTGAGTCGGGCTCTTGTTTTTGACCGCTACCCAGGAATTCAAATTTTCCGTTCGG
The DNA here is from genome assembly GCA_037147235.1 of Planctomycetota bacterium. Taxonomy (GTDB): domain Bacteria; phylum Planctomycetota; class Planctomycetia; order Pirellulales; family Thermoguttaceae; genus JANXQG01. The sequence goes on from JBAWVO010000521.1 coordinate 634, forward strand.
GGAAATTGCCACTGCTCCTCCTCCGCAGTTGGCAAATAGTCGCCCGTCGGCGAGGACCGATCCGAACTGCGGGCATCCGGGCAAGGCATAAAGGAACTCGGTTTTCCACTTCGTCCCATCCCGAACCACGCGATGCACCGTGCCGTAATCTATTCCCATGTGGGACATTCCGGACAGCGTGATGAGGTGTCCGTTCCATCGCAGCAGGGTTATGAGAAAGTCCTTGAAGATCCACCTCGCATTTTGTCCCGGTTCGATGACAAACAGACCTCCATACCATTCCCCGGCGGCTATGGCGACAAAGGTGGTGTCGGCTTCATACTCGATTGCGATGACGCGTGGGCCGAATAATCCGACGTTTTTCCAATCCTTGATTGCTTCGGGGGCACCCTGCACAATGGCCTGATAGAGTGGCGGATGATTCGTTTGCAGGGAGGGGATCCCAGCATACACGGACTGTCGTGCTTGCGCGAGTTCCTGCTCCCGCGGGAGGGTGAGGTTGGGAATCCCCTGCACGTCGTCCCGCTTCGCAATCTCCGGATCCTGCGGGCGGGCGAAGTAGAGAGAGTCTTTCATTTCGGCATCTTTCGCGGGCAACGTCAGCCCCGGAATGGAGGCAAGGTCATCAAGGGGGCGGAGTTGTCCGTCGTGAAAATCGAAGGTGCCAAATGCCGACTCCAGATTTTTGGCATTGACGGTGGGACCGAGACGATCCCGGTCGGCCTTGGTCGCGTCCACTTCGGCGAGCCGGCGCAGCGCAAAATCGGCCGCGTATCGGACCCGAGGATACCAGTAATGGTCGCGGCAGAATTTTAGAGAAGGTCGGCTGGCCACGGCTTTAAGTTGGGTGAGGGAAAGGGCGGCCGAATACGCAATGCGCCAGTCCTCAGCTTTGAGCATGCGGCACAGGTGAGGCCAGGCATTGAGGTCGCCAAGGTATCCCAGGGTGCGGCAGGCCGCGAGGCGAACGTTGGGATCGGGGTCGTCTAGCAGGGCGATCAACCGCTCGGCAAGATGTTTTCCGGCTTGGCCAACCTCGGTGGCCAAGGTGCTGAACTTATGGAGTTTGCCGGTGGTGCGGGCCTCTGTGATGGCAGCTTCAATCAAAAAGTCTGCCGCCTCTGGAGTGCGGCTGTCCGCAATAGCCAGATTGATGCTCTTAGCGAAGGCCCCGGCATCCTGCTCCGCCAGGGTCAAAAGCCGCGGAAATGAAGGCCGGGAAGAGGGACCGATCGCCCCGAGATAGCGAATCGCTGTCTGACGGCGAAAGACGGGCTGGACGGAATCCAGCGCGATTTCGGTTAGCGGTTCGACCGCGGAGGCAGCCCGTTGGCCGCAGTCGCGGAAAACCGCCGCCAGCCCGTCCAAAAACCCGGCCTCGTCGGCGCACGCATCGCGAAACTCGATCAGCATGGGCGCAATCGAGCGGGGAGCCATCCGCTCAAGGGCGTTGTCGATCTGTGCCATTGTTTCCGGTTGGCGGCGGAAGTCCTTGGCTAGAAACGCGGCGGCCTCGTCGCTGTCGATGTCGGCGATTGCATTGGGCAGCCAATCGCGCTTCTTGCGGGCTGCTTTCGCCATCGGTTCCAAGTGCCTGGGTTCGAAGTCGCCCTTCTTCAGGGCTACCAGACAGTAGGTGACCAATTGATAGATCTCAGGGTCCTCGGATTCCAGCAAGGCGACGAGTGGGTCGGCGGCGGCGCGGCCATGCCGCGCAAAGGCCTGGGCAAGGGCTTCCTCGTTCGCGTCCATCCCGCGACCCGCCGCCGCGACTTTGGGTAACTGCTCCAAGAGTTCTGCAAGTGGGGTCGGCGTTGCGTCATCTGCGGCGGATTCCTCTGCCATCATCAACGCCGGAGCGAATGGCATAAGGAGCACAAGGAGTCTCGGTATGAATAGTGACATTAGGAGAGCGAGGTCGTGGGAATGTCGTTGGTTCTAGGTCGTGTCAGCAGACTACGGAAGAACCACGGTGTGTCAAGCTCGACAACTCGACAGATGGCATGGGTATTTCCGTCTCTGGGTGAATTTCAAATCCATTCCAACGACTCTTGAGATACGGATGGATTTGCAGGACCGCGTGGCCATGGACGCACCACGACGCCAATCCGTGAAGCTGTGATAAATGGCGTTCAATACTGCTTTCACCTTGTGTGCCAAACCGCTAATCTAGCAGACGATGAGTTATCACTTACACACCATTCGCGGATACAGCTTCCCGGCAGTGTCCAGCG
>JBAWVO010000522.1:0-2849 GCA_037147235.1 Planctomycetota bacterium
CCTCCCTTTTTTCAAAAGGCATTAGTCGGGGGTCAAAAAAATTCGCTATTTATTGTCCCAAGAGTTGTGCTGGCATCTCGCATCCATGCATTACGTTTCTAGCCCGCCCAAGGGCTAGCCTAGCGCGATGCAAAGTTGGGCTTGGCGCGAAACTGCGGAACAAGAGGATGAAGTACAAAACGTAAGCCTAACCCTGCCACCCGCTGCCACTCGACTGACCCTGGCCACCCGACCCTGCCACCCTCTAAATTAGCAGACTTCAGGGAGCCTCAAGCAGGACGGCGCGAAAACCGGCTTGCACAAAATGATGATCGGCCGTCATTGCCTCGCGAAGCCTCCGATCCTGCATGACGATGAAAGACGTGCAATCGACCCAACTCCACGACTTGTCAAGCCGATCGCAATAGAGACGCCAGCCGCGATCCAGCAGTGACGTATCCAAGTGAATGATTTCAATATCCTCACGCGAACGCAGGCGTTGCACGAGTTTCACCGCGGCCGATCGCCTGGGCGACGTTGCGAGCGCACTGGTCGTTTCGATCAGCACCCCATCGGTTGTGATGATCCGTCTGCGGATTCTCTTGGTCCACTCCGTTGCGCGAACATGGTAGGCATCTTGTCGGACAACCAGCGCCAGCCAATACACCGTATCAGCAAAAACGTCGTCGAGTGTGTTGCTCATCGCTTGGGTGTTCCGTACAAATAGTGATCGTGCTGACTTGCCAGATCGGATGGAGCGTCAGAAATATCGGCATCCAACTCCAGTAGTTCCGCGAATCGAGGTTCGTCTGCCTCAATCGTCTCGATCTCGACACGCAATCGTTGGCCAGGCTGAAGGGCTAGTGGCTCGTCGGGAACAATCACACTTCCATTAAACTCCGCGAGAATCGATTGAACCATAACCGGGTTTCCTTTGATTTGCTGCCTAGCGATCTTGCCTAGCTCATTATAGCAAGAATTATCGACAAAAGGTGTGGCCGATCCCCATGCGAGCTAATGGGAAGCTCAATTGAGAATAGCCCAGCGATTTATCGCTGGGGAAGAGGGGAAACGAAACCGAAAGTCCAGTGGAGGGACGATTGAAACTTCATCCGCGAAGAAACCTCTTCGGCCATCCCTTTACAAGCCTTTCTTCGCAAGCCCTAAGTGCATAGTGCCGGCCTGACCCTGCTCACCCTCAAAAGACTCCCAAAGACTCCCGACCCCTTTTCTTGGCTCACCATGACTCTCGACTCCGAAGTGTGACTGATACAAGACCGCACGTCGGTCCCGATCAACACTACACCCGGAAATGCCGCCGCGACGGTCGATGCGGGCATGGTGGTGGAGTACGCTCACTCTGTCATGAGCGCGGCATTGCCGGGGCCACGGTTTTTCGGGCCATGGAGGGGTACGGCAGCAGCGGTCATATTCATACCACGCGCCTACTGGAACTGGGCGAAAACCTGCCCGTTCGGATCGAAGCGATTCTTCCCCTACTCGACGGCATGATTGCGCAAGGACTGGTGACTCTCTCGGACGTGCAAGTGCGGCAGTACAAATCGCCACCCCCTCATTGAGACACAAGTCGGTCATCAGCTCCAAGTAGGCCACGGAGTCTCCGTCGTTGAAGAACGTCTGCTGTCGGTGTCGGCAGTTGCCCCGCTGAGTAACGTGGTGGGGTATGCCCGGAATCACCAATGTCGCCATGCTAAATGGCGCAATAAATTCGACAAATCTAGTCAGGAGATAAGTAAGGTGTGTCCCCCGATTTGCTGGCATTGTCAGCGACGGTGCGCTGGAAAACGATCAAGTGACGGTTGCTGTAAACATGCTGGCAGGCTGTGGTGGATGAAATCCTTCACCAATGACGCTAATGGCTCTCACCGACTGATCTTGCTCGCGCTCCCAGCCCAGAACCGAAAGAATCGCTCCGGTCGCGCGAGCCGCCTCCACTGCCCGACTCTCTTGATTCAGCATCACAACCAGTTTCAACGGTCGGCGGTAAACTCGGTGTAGGCGCATCATGGTTTCCCACAATCGACAAAGATCCCGAAAGCTCGTTTGGTCTAGTTCATGTGCGGGATCATCCATCACAATGCACGCATGGAAAAATCTACCCCGTGTGAGATATCGAGCAAAAAATTAAGCGAGACCCAGCGTGTGAATCTCGGCTTGGTTTAAGATGTATCGTGCGAGTCTATCCTTGACCCGAACCGTCGAAGCCTGCTCACCCCGACGCGTAACAACATCAATCCGGAACGAATCGGGAAGAAGCCACGGTGCTGCTGTTAAGTTCAAAGCCAATTCACGCCACAGTTTTTCGAGAGTGCGCGGCAGATGTTCATTCACAATCGAAGCTAATTTCTGAGTCAGCTTTTCTTTCACTGGCTTCCAGTTGTTTGGCGCCTCAAAGGTTTCGTCGGCTACACGGAAACGTGAGAGCACCTTTTTCACAACACTTTCCGCGCTGCCGTCAACATCGACACCCGATGGCGTTGGCGGAATCTGACGCAAGATTGAAATCGCCTTCAATAGCGTCTCACGCTGCGACCTTAATCCGATCCAGCCCGAAAGATTTCGGCCTGTACGATTGGTTTTGTTGGTCTGTTCGTCCAACCTAGAATCGCAACTCGTTTGGTAGCTTATGGTTCCGTGTTTTGGCAGTCGGTCCCGCAGAAGTCACCGAAAAGCGTGTCGAGTACAGTAGACCGGTGTTTTCCTCGGTAGTTATGGGCATGCCCAAAATCAATCGTACAGGTCGAAAGATTTGTGTCCGTGGGAACTAGCCACTGCAGTGCCTCGGCGAGTTTCGACTGCGTGTCCATTCCAGACATGACCGGGTAGGACGGAACGGTGCAACGCCGTGC
>JBAWVO010000523.1:0-2843 GCA_037147235.1 Planctomycetota bacterium
CCGTCTGGCAACGAAACTCGGTTTCGTCATGGAGTCCTGGTAGCGGCGACAAAAGCAAGGCTCCCGTGAATCGGAATGATGTGAGGATTAGAAAGCGAGGTAGTCATGAATTCAGGCAGAGAAACTAACCGTCGAACATTTCTAACAGCAACGACCCTGGGTGCATCCGCTCTAATCGCAGCACCGGCCGTGCTGCGAGGCGCATCTCCGACAGCCGATCCGGTCCGTGTTGGGCATATCGGCACCGGTACACGCGGGTGGGACCTGATCAAATACATGGGGGCAACTAATTCGGCAAAGGTGGTGGCCGTGTGCGATGTGTACAAGCCGCACCTACGGAGAGGCGTGCAGGCAGCCGGCAATCCAGATGTCCGGACGTACCTGGATTACCGGGATCTGCTGGCCGACCCGAAAGTGGAAGCGGTTATTATTGCTACACCCGATCACTGGCACGAGCAGATGCTCATTGATGCCTCCAACGCAGGCAAGGCCGTCTATTGCGAGAAGGGATGGACCGTGTCGATCGCCGCGGCCAAGCGGATGCGCGATGTGATCCGAAAAAACAAGACCGCAATGCAGTTGGGTCATCAGGGTCGGCAGTTTGCCGCCTCGGCCGCCGCCGGCAAGATGATTCGCGAAGGTAAGCTCGGGCCGGTTACTTTCGTCAAGACCGGACGGTATTTCAATAACTCACCTGAGACACCTGTTTGGCGGTGGTACGGCTACTATAGTTCGTACAACAGACCTGATCCCAAACAGGTTGCCAAAGACTTGGACTGGCAGAAATGGCTTGGAGCAGCGTCGAAGATTGAATTCAACGAACGGCATTTTTGGCACTGGCGATGCTACTGGCCTTATGGAACCGGTCAGGCCGGGGACCTGCTAAGCCATGAACTGGATTACGTCCAATCCGTTTTAGGGTATGGCATTCCCGATACCTGTATGTGCGCCGGGCTGAATGCCTTTTGGAAGGACGATCGTGAAACGCCGGATACCTGGATCGCAACCTATCAGTTTGAAAAACAAGGATGCACAACCATCTTTGAAGGCATCCAGAACTCCAGCCGAGAACAGACACCGGAATTTTGCGGGCGGGATGCGAGAATGGTGTTCAATTCCATTGGGCAGGATGCCAGCAGGTTCGAGATCTACAAGGATAGTCCGGCCTGGACGATGGGCAGGCGAACACCGGAGCCGGTCTATAAGTATGCCCCCGACAAGGCCACTCGCTGGCCCGACCACATGGAGAATTTCCTACAGTGCGTTCGGACGGGCGAAAAGACGCGATGCAATGAAGATGAGGCGTTCATCGAAACGGCCACGCTCTTAATGAGCGTGGAATCTTACCACAAGAAACGTCAAGTACGCTGGGAGCCTGGAAAGGAAGAAATCGTGTAGCATGGCATAATACGTTCAAATCGGTTTTTGGGAATTTCTCGGAAAACCTCCTCTTTCTCGGAACAAGCTTTGGCGTTCCACGAAACCCACAACCGAAGAAGCCGCCATGACCGCGACCCCACCAACAACTATACCTCATGCCTCAGCTTGGTTCAGAAAGCGGATACCGAAGATGCCTATAATCATGTTGCGTAATTTCTCTCTGTTTATTTTGATCGCGTTTGCGACCGCGATTTTGGTTCAAGCCCAGGATTCTTCGCCGGTCCAGGTTGATAAGTACACGGCGGCGATCAAGGTTGCCTGCATCGGCGACAGCATAACGGCAGGCTTTGGTGCCGGGCGAGGCAACTCATGGCCGGACCAGCTTCGGAAAGCACTGGGTGCGAACTGGGAAGTCAGGAATTTCGGCATCAGCGGCACTACGCTCATGCAACGCGGCGACAGCCCCTACCAGAAGCAGAGTGCATTCAAAGCCGCCAAGGATCTTAATCCAGATGTTGTGGTGATCATGCTTGGGACGAATGACACAAAGCCCCAGAACTGGATCAACTTTCAGCGAGATTTCGAGGCTGACTACAAAAACATGGCTGGGCAGTTTGCCGAACTTCCCGGTAAACCTCGTATCTTCGTCTGCTATCCGCCTTACATTGCCCAAGGTGGAAGCTGGGGGATCAATGATCCCAATACCCTTGCGGAAATTCCAGTGATCGACAGAGTGGCCAAGGACATGAAGCTTGGCATCATTGATGTTCATGGCGAGCTGAAGAACAAAGACTCCCTGATTCCTGACAAAGTTCACCCAAATGAAAAAGGGCAAACCGTGATCGCCAGGACCGTCCTCCAGGCATTGACAGGCTACAACGGTGACTTTCCGCCCATCGTCGTGCTGCTGGCCTCGTCCGAGAAAGGAGGCATGACTTGGCGTTACACCACCGAGAAGCCGGTCGATAACTGGTTCAAGGTCGATTTTGACGCATCAAGCTGGAAAGAGGGCAAGGGCGGCTTTGGCAGTCCTGTTTCGGCTGGAAACCTTGTCCGAACAGAGTGGAAAACCGCCGACATCTGGCTGCGGAGGGAATTCTCTCTTGAAAACAAGAGGCTGAACCGCCCCCGTCTTTGGATGCGCCACGATGATGGTGCCGAGGTGTACATCAATGGCGTTCTGGCGGCAAGGGCCGGAAGATTCAACGAGGAGTATAGGGATTTCGATATCCGCCCGGATGCCGCTGCCACACTGAGGCTTGGCAGGAATGTGATTGCAGTACACTGCCGCCAGACAGGCGGCGGGCAGTTCATAGACGCTGGGCTGATTGACACACGCCCCGTGACATCCGCTTCAAAGAAGTAAGTCGGGTAATGCACAACCCAATCCCCCCTGGAGCAGTGAATATGGCCGCAAAGAAGATCCTGATGCTCGTGGGCGACTACGTCGAGGACTACGAGGT
>JBAWVO010000524.1:0-2827 GCA_037147235.1 Planctomycetota bacterium
TAATCACCGACCTATTGCAAGAGGTTCGGGTCATCGACTTTGATTCGGAGTGTGCTGAACGGTTCGGTCAGGTGCGAGGCAGGCTACTGCAACAGGGGATTTCCGCTCCAACCACAGACCTGATGATTGCCACCGCAGCCTTGATTCACAACCTAACTTTAGTGACGCACAACACAAAAGACTTCCAGAACATCCCCGGTCTTCGTCTGGATGACTGGCTGATGCCATGAAAGCCGGCAAGGCGATGCTAGGGCAATGGGGCATCGATCAACCGAATCCCCTCAAGGAGAGAGGCTCATCATTCTCGCTGACCCACGGCGGATCGGCCACCGGAAGTTGCCGAGGGCTGATCGTGGGCCGGTGGTGGCCGGTTGGCGAAAGCTACCAGTAGGGAGCCATAAGGCCAACAGCCGCGAACACTGTGGCCAATGCGGGGCTGCGGCGGCCGGTGGCCGGGGCTGCCCTGGGCAACGTGGCCTTGGGGCCGTGCAATACCTGGAACCGGACCAACGTTCAATACCTTTTTACGTTGGCGGCCCGAAAAACCAGCGAAAACTCGGCGTTTTCGCGGGCATTTAGCACCGAGGGAGCAGCGAGGGATATAACGTTTCCGAATCATAATCCGCGTGTCCGGGGTTTGAATCCCTGCGCTGCTACTTCGCAACCCTTTACCTAGTAAAGAGTTGTGTCGTTTACCCAGTTCAGCGAATAGGAGTCGCTTGACGAATCGATTCTGTTTAGTATTGAACCAGAACGGCGGGCGATCAGGGAAACAGCACCAACCGGCCGCCTGCTTTCTCTAATTTGAAACGGATCGTGCTGTCGATCACCGGAACCTCCTCGTACTTTCCGCTCTGGGGATTGAAAATCCTGGGGTGCGTCGTCTTGGCGATTTTCAGCTTGACGTCCTGCTCGGCATAAGCATTATGGTTGGCTAGGTACACGGCATCCGACGCGCCATCGTACTTGAACACCCCCATGACGAACTCGCCGCTGACCGGCTGGAGCCAGAATTCCTTGGGGAACTCGTGCGTTTCCAGGCCTGGCGGCATCTTGTGCTTGCCAGCCTCGGCAGGCACGTCTCGGTTGTTGGAATCCTTGGTGATCGATGTTGAGTAGATGGCGGCAGGAAGGCCAAGCCTGGGAATCTCGGCCCACAGGGGCTTCGTCCAGGCGTTCACCTTGGCGGCGTCTCTACCCAGTTCATTGAATTCCAGCTTGTTCATGTCCATGATCCGCGAGCCAATGAACCATAGGCAGCACTTCAGCCCGCAGGCAATCGAGGTATTCTGAAGATAGAGCGAGCGGAGGTAGTTGCCCTCTCCCGGTCGGCCGGGGTCGGTCTCGACGTAGCGGCCGATGCGGTTGTCGTGGGTCTTGGCTACGGTCCAGGCCGTCAGTAGGTTGGAGAAATTCTTGTGGGGACCTCGCTTCCAGGAGAAATCGTAGTAGCTGATAAAATCGGACATTGCCAAGTAGTTCATGCCTTCGGTCTGGTAGGTGCCACTGTAGGTGGCGTGGGTCGGATCCCATTGATGCACATTATTGATGTCACGCGTCCGGCCCGGCCCGGTCTTGCCGAAGCGGTCGGACCACAAGTGGTACGCCACAACGGTAGGGTTTCCGCGGAGTTGGCCGCAAAGTTGCTCACACTCTTTCGGGTTCTTGAAAACGTGATGACCGTCGGCCAGCAGATCGACGACCATCAGGACGTTGTACTTCTTGCAGATTGCCTCGCGATCGGTGGAATGCCGGCACATGACGGCGTTGAAATTGCCTTCAGAGGCGATCGTCTTGAGCAACTTCTCGAACTTCTCCGGTTCTTTGGGCATGGGATCGCCGCCATAGCCGTTATTGAACACCGTAAGGTAGATATCGGGCCTTCGCTTGGCCTGGGCCTCCTTGTCGCTTGGTCGGTCGCCTGCCTCCCCGGCCCGAGCCAGTGAGGCGAGTGATCCCAGGGCAAGTGTGGCAAGCAGGGCGACGCCGAGCAGCAGTTCACGAAACAGGAACCCTATCCCCATGACACTTCTCCTTTTTCAAAACTTTCAGCTTGGCACAATACAATCAGGATATTTGGCAACGCGGTACTTGTCAAGATTCAGGAAGTGAGCATGTCAAAGGCGCATGCTGACCCTCGGTGTGTGTGGCAAGATTTTCTAGCAAGCGCGTGGCACGGGCTTCCAGCCCGTGGAATTCGACACGGGCAAGATGCCCGTGCCACGGTGGCGTCCGTCTGCCAGAGAATCTTGCCACACCCCACAGTTGCCGCCACCGGGTTTCATGCGAAAACCTTTTCCAATTTAGCCCCCTGTTTTACCAGCCAGAAGGCGGTATAATGGCTGAAAATGGCATCGAGGGACGCATCATTTCCGAATCATAATCCGCGTGTCCGGGGTTTGAATCCCCGCGCTGCTGCTTTAGTCAGTGCTCATCGACGGAAAACACCCAATCGCCCATAATAAGATCATGATCATCGACGGTGAGACGGTCATCACCGGTTTGTTCAACTTCACCAACCAGGCGGAAGAACATAACGCCGAGAACCTGCTGGTAATTCACGACTGCGGCATGGCCGAGCGCTACCTGGCGAATTGGCACGATCACGAAGCCCACAGCGAACCCTACACTGGCCGGGGCGTGGGGGCTGAGCGGCCGGCGAACGATCGAGATCACCGCCCGAAAAAGAAGTTAGGCATCTTGGAAAACTAACGCCTTCGTAGAACGGATTTTAATCCGTTGGAACGGAATGAATTCCGTTTTACTGAGTTCGGAACGGAATGAATTCCGTTTTACTGAGTTCGGAACGGAATGAATTCCGTTTTAC
>JBAWVO010000525.1:0-2798 GCA_037147235.1 Planctomycetota bacterium
CACCAAGACGACAGGCGATTCAGCGGCCATAATATCCAAGAGGATTCACCGCAAAGGAGCGCAGAGAACGCAAAGAATAGATTCTTTCTTTTGCGCCCTTTGTGTTCTCTCGCGGTGAATACTAATAAAATCTTTCGACGAAATTTTTTCAATCGTCCAACTACGGGACTTTTTGGTTTCGCTTGCTTCTTACCCAGCGATAAATCGCTGGGCTATTCTCACCCACCCCTCCGGGGCAAATTGCCTTGCCTCCGTAAACAAATCCCGCCCGATCATCCCAGCACGCCAACCCCAACTTTGCATCGCCCTAGGGTCAGGCTGCGGTGGCCGGCGGCCAGGGGAATGAGGGTCGCGGCCAGGGCAGACTGTGGCGGCCGGGGACTGGCCCCGCAGTCGCGATGTTGGCCCCGACGCGGGGCTTTCGGAAAAATGGGTATCCGGTTCACTTCTGGAGGTGCTGATCTTCCTCTCGGGGCGATCCGAAGGGATGCCGGCGATTAGCCGGTGGTTGCGGAGCGTTAGCGACGCCACCACCGGTTTCGAGGCACGACGCATATTCCGATTTTTTCCTAGAACGTAACAATCAGGTCGCAAGCTGCCGTGAACTGATCATGCTTGGTGTGGTTGCCGTAGGGAAGCTCGGTGGCAGAATTGGGCGAGCCATTGTACCAGTCCCAGCGAGCCTCGGGGCGGAGAACCAGATTCGCATGGGGGTGCCAGTTGAGTCCCAGGCTCAGATCATTGTAGGCACCGGCACAACCTGGCAGGCCGTTCCAGCCGCGATCAGTTGATAGTACATTGCCGATGCCGGCAACACGGGAGCCGTCGTTATCGCGAATCCATTCGTACCGCAGGCCGGCCGACCATTTGTCGTTGAGCTTATAGGTGAACAGTTGCTCGGTGCCGTACCACGAGGCGTCGGTTCCAGGGTTGACTATGGAGCCTTGCTTCTCGATGCCCGCCGTATACTGCGAGCCGTACATGAGCCGTTCGGAAAACTGGAGCGTGTAGACGACGATGACGTTTGTCCGGTCGTTGATGGTGTTTGTAAAGCCCATTTGCGGCCCTACGTCGATCATGACCGACAGGTTCGATCGCTTGTCGTCGGAGGCTCGTTTTACTCCGCCGAGGAAATTGTACGTGTGCGTGGGATCCTCGAACCCCAGTGTGCCGTTATTGAACCCACCGACCGCCGTCCAGTTGTTGTTGATCTTGTAGTCTGCCTGAAGGCCGGTAACCAAGACCGGATCGAAGTAGGGGCATGCCAGGAGTGCATGCGAGTAAAAGAAGTTTAGCGGTGCCGGGATTACTTCGAGACTGGTAAAGGTTGCAAAGTGGCCCACCTTGACCGTGAGGTCATTGACGGCCACCTCCATGTAGAATTGGGGCAGGATCAACCCATAGAAGCTGTTGGGGTCGTCGATGCGATTTTCCAGGCCGTTGCATTGTCCGAATCGCCAGTCCGTGCCATAGGCCACGTCGATGCGACCACCCAAGTCCCAACCGCAGCCGTCGGTCTTTGTGGGCCGCGCAAAGTACAACCACGCCTGATTCAACTGGTACTCGCCGGCACGGTCGTTGCAGCCAATTGGACCGTTGAATCGGTCGGCTGGATTGACCGAGTTGAGGGTAATACCCTGTTCAACCCAGCCACCCATATCGATGCCATGGCTTTTGAAAAACTCCGGTTGCCGCAGTTTCCAAACCTGCTGGGCAGGGGATGTCTCCTCGACATTCATCTCGGACGCGAAGTCCCCTTGCGCTGCTTGGGCATTGCTTTTAGATGCCTGCTGATCGGCTTGATTTTCTTGAGCATGTACAACGCCGACGAGCAAGCCGAGAATCGCCGTTGTACCGAGGGCTGTGAATAATGACCTGGGTTTCATAATCGCGACCATCCTGAATAGTGAATGTTTTCCGGCCAGCAATGCCCGCCGAGTCCGACGTCTGCACCTGGGACCGGAAGATCATAATGCTTTCGCTATCGGACCATGCCGCGACCCCAATTAATACGAAAGAAGGCAAATTGGGTGCAATCTGCCAAAACGACAGATCAGGAAGACGGATCTTAATGCCTAGGAAGAGTCTGCGTTTCAGGTGTAGCCGTCACCCCACGGGATACTGCCGGCACCAGTTCGGCGCGGGTCTCCCGACCCCGCCGAAAAGCCTGACCGCAGGTCTCCCTTTCCCCGAGAAACCCGTGGTCGGTGGTGTAGCCGTCACCCCACCGGATACTGCCGGCAATACTCGTACAGGGCCATTGCCGCGGCGGTCGCCGCGTTATGGGAATAGGGAAGCCCATAGACGGGGATCTCGATCGTGCCGTCCAGAAGCCGCAGGATCTCATCCTCGATTCCCAACCGCTCATTGCCGATCACCAGCACGACCTTGCGCGGGAACGGAAACTCAAAGATCGACTTTGAATTGCTCGCCTGCTCCAGCCCAAAGATCGGATAGCCCTCCTGTTTCAACCGCTTGATCACCGGTAGGAGGGTACGATGGATCTCAATCTGAATCGAGTCCCCCGTCTCGCGGGAGATTTCCGGCAGAATCCGGGCGTTGCCACAACAGATTATGCGGGAAATGCCACAACAGGCTGCCGCACGGACGATCCGCGACAGGTTGATGTTGCTCCGCATTGGCGGGCATGCCAAAAGCAGCTCCCGTGGCTGCTGCAAAGAGACGGGCGGCTTATGGCGTTGTTGGACGAAGTCGGACATGGGGAGTAGTTCTTAGAACTTAGATTTTAGTCCTTAGTTTTCAGTCCTCAATCCTCAGTCCTAATATATTCCCCAAAA
>JBAWVO010000526.1:0-2795 GCA_037147235.1 Planctomycetota bacterium
AGCACGGGCCGAATACCGCTTCGCGGAAAAGGGGCATAAATGCCCCTGCACCTGCCAGATTCACCGATCACTTGAGTCTACGGAATACCTACCATGCCTAATTCACTCATGTATGGGGCATTGTTGCTGCCAGTCCAATCCAAGTTCCTACGAATCAAATCTTTCCACGGTTCACCGAAAAAGACTTTGCAGTTCTCCTGGCCCGTTCTCCCAACCCGTTCTCCCAACCCGCTTGACGCACGAGAAATAGTGTGTAAGAATCAAAGTGGAGCGCAGAAAGCGGTGATCGTCCTCGATACGTCGATCCTGTCGCTCGTCTTTCGCCGCCGGCATCGCGACGAGGACGATCTCCCGTCGGTCATTGCACTGCGAAAATGGAGTAAAAGTAACGTGAAGAACCTGGTTTTCGGTGGGCTGTTCCTACTCCTATCTTTATCCGCTGTCCCAGCTTGGTCGGCGGAGGCCGAAGCCCCCGTGGCACCCACCAAATCGGCCCTGAAAAACCCGGCCGTCGATTGGGAAAGCCTTCCTCTTCTCAGAACCGGCGTCAAGGTCTGGTCCCATACCTCGAAGAACCCCCTGAACTTCACGGTCATGGACTGGACCAACTACACTCTGCAAGACGCGGACGGCTACGAGCAGGCACTGTTCAAAGGGCAATCGGGCATGTTAATTCATGCGTGGTACGATCCGTCCTTTGCGGTTGGCAACTTGAAGTTGTACCTGAAGGACGCCAAAACACCCGACTACAACTTGGCACTGAAGAACTATTTCAACTCCCAGACCTATCCGCACTGGCTGTGGTGGAATCAGGGCAATATGTTGTGGGCTTTTCCCTGCCTGCCGTTTGAGTCCGCCTTCAAGGCAACGGTCACTAAACGTCCGCAATGGTACCAATACACACTGCACCTCTACCGAGAGGACCGATTCTCAGAGAATCTTTCGCGCAAGGAATTGGAAACGCTGCGGACCAAAATCCAACAGCCCGTCGGCACCTTTCCTGGGGCAAACTCAGGCAATCAAACGGAATCCAACGCGAAGGAGATTGGCGGACAGGAGACAGGCATTCTCTTCGATTCCAAGACCGCCGGGGTCGTCCGCAGCATCAAGATCGAGCCGCCTTCCCTGGTGGGCGAAATCCTCGATCATTGCTTCATCCGCATGACGACGGATGGAGCCGTCACGGCCGACGTTCCGATGTCGATGTTTTTCGGCGGCTATAAAGGGGTCGTCATGCGGAATGCCAAGGGTATGCCCGCCGGCTGCGATGGCAAAAAGCTCTACTGCTATTTTCCCATGCCCTTCTGGAAGTCGATGAAGATCGAATTGATCAACAAGACCCCCAACTCGCTACAGATGAAATGTGACATCGGCTGGTCGGATCAGAACCTTTATCCACAAGAGTCCACGGGTATCTTCAAGGTCAAGTTCAACGACACGATGCATGTCAAGGCAGGAGAACCAGACTTCGCGAACCTGGACGTGGAAGGGTCCGGCGTACTGGTGGGGTGCGTCTCGCGGCTCACGGGCGATATTGAGGCGAATTTCAGTATTTTCTCCGACGGATCGAAGACGCCACGCGTGGAAACCACGGGCGGCGAAGACTATTTCAACCACAGTTACGGCATCCATCCCGGCTTTTCCACGGCCTTTAGCGGCGGACTTGCCGATCGCACCGGCTACCGCTTCCACATTATTGATTACATTCCTTTCCTGAATTCACTCCGGTTGACGCAGGACCATGCCTTACACTTTACCCACGATCGCGCGGGCGATTTTTTCAGCGCAGTCTTCTACTATCACAATCCGAAGAAGATCCTCGTCCAGACGGACAGCCTTGATGTTGGCAACCAAGAGGCCGAGGCCGCGCACCAATACCAGATTGCGGGGAGCGAAAAACGAGTGCGTGTGCAAAAGGATACGGCAAGCTATGAGGGTGCCTACGATGAACCCATTACCGACGAGGGCCGGTGGACCGACAAGGAGTCGAGTTTCGTCGTTGCCATCCAACCCAACAATGACGGGGTGCGCATTCGGAAACGTATCAACCAGACGGCGTATCATCAGGAGATCGATGTCTATGTAGATGGCGTCAAGGCGGGTGTCTGGTTCGAGCAAGGCACTAATTATGTCCTGAACTATAGCCATCGGGGCTATCGCGACATCCTCGAAAAAGCGTATGCCAAAAAAGGCGAGAAAGTACCGAGTTGGCAGAACGGAAAGATACCGGCCAAATTCCGGGATACCGAATTCGAGATCCCCGCATCGCTGACCAGCGGCAAGAAGGAACTTCGCATCCGCATGGTCACCAAGGGATCCTTGGCCGTAACACCGGCCGATGCAGGACTGACCAATGAGTATTATTATTGGATCTATGCGTATGCGAAAGATCGTTGAGCGAGTGAGCGATGGTCTTGGCCATGAATTCGCCGAATTCGGCAAATCTCAGCAGTTTCATGGGCACTTCAAACGAAAATGGCTCCGTTCCTAGCCGCGACTGACATTCTTGCTTGACTGCTGGCAGGACAAAAACGATAACAACAGTTCATTGGGGGTGTTTTATATGTCGCATCATGACATCGTACGCGGTTACGGCATGTTACAGCGAGTGCTTACGGATTTCTCGCTTGCCCAAGTTCTTCCGTTCGATGAACCGGCGGTATGCAAATTTGATGAAATGAGGTCGCAACGCGTCCGCGTCGATACCATGGATCTTCGGATTGCGACAATGATTTCTGGTTCTTCCGGTTTTAGGTGCAGAAGTAGGGTGGGGAGAGTGAAACGAGCCCCACCAA
>JBAWVO010000527.1:0-2794 GCA_037147235.1 Planctomycetota bacterium
GACGGCACACGGAGTGTGCCTGCTACTTTTCTTGCGACAGTTATTTCTGCGCCGGCGTGACGATAATCTGTTCTTCGGCAACGGCAATTATTCCATAGGCCAAGAGTCCGAACAATGCCACGAATCTCACCATGCTTTTGAACATTGCATTACTCCTTCTTTGGAAGGGCAAGCACCCCACGCTTTTCGTCCCATTTCAAGTTCCCTCCATTCTCTTTCCACCACTGCTTTAGCTTCTCGATGGAATGCTGCTGCGTCTCAGCCGTGGAACCGTCGAATCGCGGGGCGTCGGGAACGACTCTCGTAAACTCCCGCGCTGCCGAGTCGCAGACCCGTGTTGGGGGAACTGTCCTAAGGGCATTGTCAATAACCATTGCAGACGAGCCAGATAGCACGAACGGGTCGTCGAACAACTCGGTCAGGGCGAAAACCGCCTTCTCCATACGAAGCGACGGAACCGACCCGATCGCCCTCTTTCGCAAATATGGATTTCGCCCGCTCAGGCACTTGCAGACCGTCTCACGGGAACGTGGCGTTTTGCAACGAATAAGAAAGGACACAAGAAAGCCGTATTCGCAGTCGAGTTCCGTCGATCCAGTGTCCTTGAGCAGGCGTTCCTCGGTTTCCTTGACCATCACATCCAAACCACTCGGATCGCCAATTGCCCAAAGCCCTTTTGCCCCTTCGATTCGCACCAACAGCGGAGCATCTTGAACGGCACTGGCGAACGCAGCTTTTTCATTCTCGGTGGGGGCTTTCAATAGCCAGTGGAGAATCCGACTCTTGATCCGCTTCGTCTCGTCAGACACGCCTGCGTCTTCACGGCCTTTGGGAAGACGATGATAAGCCTTGACGAGCCAAGGATAACTTTCCTTACCAAGTCGGCGGTAAAGCGAGTCGATTGCCATGCTCTTTTCATCGTGAGCCGTTGTCTCGGAAAGCAAAGCGTCTTTGGCCCATTGGACTTCATCGAAGCCCTTGTTCTGCTCCCACCAAGCAGCGACTTCATTGCGAATCTTCTGACGGTACTTTTCTCCTGCGTTGCTGACTTTGAACGGCACCGCACGCCGAAAGAACCTGCACGCGATATTCTCGATGGCATCAAGGGCAGCATCCTGTACAAGCCACGGCTGCTGCATCTGTCTACTCGGATAACTCTTCGTGCGGACACGGGAATTCAGGGCAACAAGAAGCTGCGGCATCGCGGGCCGCCCAAGTCTGATAAGCTCTCGGCTTGCAGTCGCCTCGGGTTCTTTGGAATAGGGCGCGTCGGTGTAAAAGCTGCCTGTCTCGTACCAGGACTCATTCCTCAACTGAAAGACGCAATAGTGAATCTTCTCATCCACGGCGAGTCGGTCGTATTCTTTCTTCCATCTCATGCGAGCTTCGACTTCGAAATTGAACGGCACAAAGGGTGTTTGCAGAAATGGCCCAATACGTTCCGACAGCTTGCAGCCAATCGGATCATCCTGGTCGCTTGGCGGTGCTGCCTTGGCTTTCTCATCTGCGGCAAACGCTGGCGTAGCAATGCAGACGAGGAACGCTACGAAAATGGCTCGACGGATCATCGTGAAGACTCCTATGCCGATTTGTGAAGGGGGCCAACACCTTGAAGACTTCCTCCGCAATCATTCTCGCACCTTCGGCGTTCGGATGCAATGCGTCCGCGAAATGCTCGTCGTGGAGACGCGAGCACCTTGGTCAACGGTGCAAAGGACTTCGGGGTTCATCCTCTATTTCCCGTTGTCCCATTCGAGGTCATTGACGAGGAAGGCGGTTGCGGCTTTCTTATCAAAGGTCAAAATGGCCGTGGAAACAGTACCTTGTAAGGTCGCCCATCATCTCAGTTTCAATCCCGAGCGGCTTGTTCGTCCTGGGCGCGTAATCAGCGGCGACTGCGCGTGGGCACCTGAACTGCCGATGGCAACTTCTTCTTCCAAGCCCTGACATATTCGATGCTGAACGTCGAGGGCAAATCCTCGTCCTTCGGCATCCCAAACCATTCGGGCATCGTTTCGCTGTCGAAGATCAGGCGCAGGGGATAGTGCCAGCGGGTGTTTTCCACGGAACGAACCACGACACCATCGACGTAGAACTTAATTTCGTCCTTCTCCCAATCCACCCCATAGACGTGGAAATTATCGGCCAGTCGCCAGGGTGCTTTCCAAGTCCCCGCGACCTCCAAATGCTCGTTGGCCTTCGGATCGGGATCGACGTAGGCTATCAGTCGAGGGCCATCTTTCCAGGCGTGTAGGCTCATATTGTATTTGTTCTCAAAACCCTTCGACTTACCGCTGATCTCGAAAACGTCGATCTCCGTCACCTTGCCTTGCGTCCCGTCGTAGTCAGTTGAAAACCAGAACGAACTTGAGCCTGCCGAATTCATCGGCTTGGCCTTGACCTCGTAGTAACCGTAGTGGGCGAATACTGTTGAGTGGAGGGCGGCGGAAGTGTAGTCGTGATATCCTTCCTCTCGATCCAATTGAAAATGCCTGCATTTACGTTTTGCGTTCCATTTGCGGTCACTGGAAGATTTCTGGCACCCGTGCTTTGTATTCCGTATAGGCTCGGCCAAAGCGTTCTTGGAGGTATATTTCCTCCTTGCGCACCAGTACCTTGAAAAGGCCGTAGGCCAGAAACGGCGCAAAGAACATCGGCCAGGAGCGGAGAAGCAGGACTAATCCAGGAAAACCGGCCTGAAGCGGGTTAAAAAGTGGAGACGAACGGGCTCGAACCGTCAACCCCGACGTTGCAAACGTCGTGCTCTCCCAATTGAGCTACGTCCCCTTCAGAA
>JBAWVO010000528.1:0-2785 GCA_037147235.1 Planctomycetota bacterium
CTGAGACCAAGCCAACTGAGACCAAGCCAACTGAGACCAAGCCAACTGAGACCAAACCTGCGGATGAGAAACCATCCGACGTCAAACCCGTAGAGACCAAACCCGTCCCTTCCAAACCTGCTGTCGATGAGAAAAAGATGAGTGTTACCCATGAAGCGTACGGCAAACTGCCCGATGGAACCCAGATCGATCAATTCACCCTTTGCAACCCCAATGGGCTGAAGGTCAAGATTATCAACTACGGCGCGGTCATAACTGCGGTTGAGACACCCGATCGCAATGGCAAGATTGAGAACATCACGCTCTACCGCGACTCGCTGGCCGACTACATGGAAATGAAGGACGGCAAGCCGACCACGCCCTACTTCGGTGCCACGATCGGCCGTTATGGCAACCGTATCGCCAAAGGGCAATTTACCCTGGATGGCAAAGAATACAAGTTAGCCGTCAACAATGGCCCCAACACCCTGCACGGTGGACTGAAGGGTTTTGACAAGGTCGTCTGGAAAGCCGAGCCGGTCAAGACACCCGACACGGTTGGCGTGGTTTTCACCTATACCAGTCCCGACGGTGAAGAAGGCTATCCCGGCACACTCCAGGCCAAGGTCACCTACAGTCTGACCGACAAGGATGAGCTTAAAATGGACTACGAGGCCACGACCGACAAGGCCACGGTCGTCAATCTCACGAACCATAACTACTGGAACCTCGCCGGGGCCGGTAGCGGCGATGTCCTCAAGCATGAAGTGACGCTCAACGCCGATCGGTTCCTGCCCGTTAACAGCACGTTGATCCCGCTGGGGAGTCTCGATACGGTCAAGGGCACCGCCATGGACTTCACCGCGGCGAAAACGATCGGTAAGGATATGGCCCAGGTCAAAGGCGGCTACGATCACTGCTATATCCTCTCGCGCAAGGACAATGGCCTGAGCCTGGCCGCGCGAGTTACGGAGCCGACCAGCGGTCGCGTGATGGAAGTCTACACCACACAGCCGGCGATCCAGTTCTACGGCGGCAATTTTTTGGACGGCACAATCCGTGGTGGTGGCAAAGCCTATGAGAAGCACAATGGATTCTGCCTGGAGACCCAGCACTATCCCGATTCTCCGAACCAGAAAGATTTTCCCACGACCCTACTCAAGCCAGGCGAAACCTTCAAGCAATCGACGGTCCATAAGTTCAGCGTGCAGAAGTAGTACGTCAGGCTTTCCAGCCTGACGGTCCGATATAGCCTCGGAAAAATCATGCCCGCCACCCGTTGTCCGTTTTGCGGTACGCAATGCACGGATGCCGCAGTTTGCGGCGATTCGTCGTTTATTTGTCGCAACTGTGGCAAAGCGGTCGAACCTCCCATGGCCGGCCATAGCCTTCCTGCGCCGCTGCAAAGCTCGGGTGGCAGCAACGACCTCCGGTCCGATGCGCCGCCGGAAGATTCCGGCAATCGCTGGTCGGCCCAGCCCTCGTTGGGTGACGAAAGCTCTCCGAGCGAATCGGTTAGCCAGACTTCCCCCCTACCCCGCAGTGAGCTAGGCCGACCGGTCTCCGTTCACCCAGTCAGGTCGCCGCTGGTTTGGGCTTTGATCCTGCTGGTGTTCTTTCTGGTGGCACTGATTGGCGTGATCCTTTTGGCGCGCTCGATGCGGCCTTGGCTTGCCTCGCGACGGGTCGCAGCCCAGCAGGCCAAGGTCAATTTCTGGCTGCCGCGATTGGACAACGGCACCGACGAGGCCCGACGGGAGGCCGCTCAGGCGATCGTAGCACTCGGCCCCAAGGCTGTCTGTCGCACCTTGGACCACATCTCCAAGGATCCCGGCGGCGGGCAGCGTTTTCTGTTCGTTCCAGGCGCGGTCCGAGCACTGGCCAACGTGGGCGCGGAGGCCGTGCCGGGGCTTAGGGAAGGTCTCGGTTCGCCGGAGCCTAAAGTGCGTGCCGTGGCCGTCGAAATCCTTCTCCAAATGGGAGCTGCCGGACGAGGCGCGCGCGACCGTTTGCTCACCACCCTTGATGATCCGAATCGTTGGGTCTGTTATTACACGATCGACACCCTTGGCTATCTTGGCGACAGCGGGGCGCCCGCCGCAAAACGCCTTGCCGAATTCCTTGCCTCGCCGGATATCTTCGCGCGGCGGCACGCGGTCGAGGCATTGGGCCGAATTGGCCCCGAAGCTCGCGATGCCGTCGGAGCGTTGGAAAAGGCAGCGGCCGAGGATCCGGACCCGGCGATCCGCTCATCCGCATCGCTGGCTTTGAAACAGATTGAGGTCGTGCGACTGGCCCGCGAGGCACGACGCGAAGCCAAAGGCGAAATGAAGCAATGGCTCAAGGCACTTCAAGGTGACAACGCATCCGCGGCCATCGCCGCCGCGAATGCCTTGGGAAACATGGGATTTGAAGGCCGGCCCGCCGCGCCGGGCCTAGCCTTGATGTTGCATCATACCGATCGCAACCGGCGGCTAGCCGCAGCCACCGCGCTCGAACACCTGGGGCTTGCCTCCGCCGATTTCATCCCCACGCTCGAAGCGGCCGCCAAGGAGGAAGATGCCGCAGTTCGCGCCGCGGCGGCCAAAGCCTTGGAGCCGCCCGGCAAGCCGTAGCATGGTTTCGCTTTAGCTGTCAACGGCGTTATTCAGTTCCCTACGCCAACGGCGTTATGTCCCATTCCGGGAATTCGCCATGAAGAACATTGCGCCATGCGGCTATTCCTTGAAAGATTAGAAACTCATGCCCATTCATTCCCTACGCCAACGGCGTTATGTCCCCTAGCCCAGGGTTGCCGCGCAGCGGC
>JBAWVO010000529.1:0-2782 GCA_037147235.1 Planctomycetota bacterium
TCCTCCAGTACTTGGTGTGGGAGCACGACCCGGACGGTTTCAAACAGCGGATGGACCAGTTCCTGGCGATTTGCCACAAGCGAGGTATCCGCGTCGTCTTCTGCCTCTTCGATGATTGCGTCTTCGGGCCGAAGCACGATCCATACCTGGGAAAACAGGCCGACGTTGTTCCAGGCTGGTATGCCCACGACTGGTCCCCAAGCCCCGGTTGGTCGCGGGTCAAAGACCCCAAGACCTGGCCCAAGCTCCAGGAGTACGTCCGGGACGTTCTCACACGGTTCAAAGACGATCCACGGGTGCTGATATGGGATCTATACAACGAGCCGACCAACGGGATCGGGGATGCGACCTTGCCGTTGCTGACCAAGGTCGTTGATTGGGCGCGGCTGGTTAATCCATCGCAGCCGTTGACCGTGGGTGTGTGGAGCGAGAACCGACAGCTCAACGACCTTGCGATCAGTCGATCCGACGTGATCACGTTTCATCGGTATTCCAATGCTTTGCAACTTGAAGCGTTCATTCGCTCCCTGCAAAAGCACGACCGACCTTTGATCTGCACGGAATGGCTCAAGCGCAACTGGGGTTCGGTGGGCGATCTATTGCCGGTGTTTGTACGCCATCGCGTGGGATGCCTGCACTGGGGCCTGGTCAATGGCAAGACACAGACGCAGTATCCTTGGGGCTCCAAAGCGGGTGCGCCGGAGCCCAAGAAATGGCAACACGATTTGTTTCGCAAAGACCGAACGCCGTACGATTCCGGCGAGATCGAACTGTTCAAGCAGTCCATCGCCCGGAGCCAGGCCCAAAACGCCACCAACGGCGAAGGAAAGCCACAAGTAGGGGCAAGAGATACAACGCAATCCATGCGATATCCGCCCAATGAGGCGGCCACGGCTTGGTCCTCAAAACCTCCGGCCGATTGTCCGTTTGAAAAATCCACGGACCTCAACAGCATCGCCTTCACCGGTCGGCACAAGGAATACACCACCGCGGACACTTGGTATCCATCCTGGGCGTCTGACGGCAACTTGTATTCGCCGTTTACCGACGGTGCGGTGAACGAAGTCCGGTGTCATTCCGGACCAAGGGACTGGGTGACCGGAAACGCGAGGATTGAGGGCGATGATCCGCTCAACCTGAAAATTGTCCCGCTCGGCGTACACAAAGCACCTGCCGCCCCCTACGGCGGGCGTTATCCATGCGGCAGCTTGGTCCACAACGGTATCTGGTATTACGGGACTTACTGCCTGGATTGGTACAAGTACCCATGGGACGTCATGGGTCCATTCGTCGGGTTTCGCATCTCGCGCGACGAAGGGCGAACCTGGGAAGACAAGTTCTGCACGCCGGAGAAGCCTCTGTTCGGGGAGGCGATCAAGCGTCTCGATCCGCACGCAGTCGTGCCGCAGAAGCCCGGCCCGAATGTTTCCGCCGACCAGTTTCGCAACATGCCCAAGGTGAAAATGGGATCGCCCCACTTCGTTGACTTCGGCAAGAACATGGAGCATTCACACGACGGAAAAGCCTACCTCACAGGACATGGAACGACGCAGTCGGAGGCTACCTGTAGTTGGATCTCCGGTGACCAGGTCTATCTCGCCCGTGTAACGCCCAGCCCAGAAAACGTCAACGATGTGACAAAGTACGAGTTTTTTGCCGGGCACGATGCCCAAGGGCAGCCTGTGTGGATCAAAGACTTTACGAAGATCAAGCCGCTGGCAGAGTGGAAAGACCGGTCGGGTTGCGTGACGATGACCTACTTCGCCGCTTTGAAACGCTACCTGATGTGCGTCACTGACGGTGGTCGAACGGGCAATGGCCCGTACAATACCTGGATTGTCGAGTCGCAGCAGATTACCGGGCCATGGCGACTGGTGACCTACCTTGAAAGATTTGGCGAACAGGCATACTTTGTCAATGTTCCCAGCAAGTTCATCAACTCTGACGGGCGAACGGCGTGGTTGTGTTACTCCCATGGTTGGCAGCACCAATCGGGCAATCCGCCCGGCAGTCGCTATGCCATGAACCTGCGAGAGTTCAAAGTGCTGGGGCCAAGTGGGCAGTGAAGGACATGAAGTTCGCCAAACATTATGATTCCCGATTTACTTGAAAGGTGATTGCCATGCCATCGGACCTGACCCGCCGTGGATTTCTCGGAAGTGCTGCGACTGCGGCTATACTCGGCAGCGGTGCAACCCTCTCGGCTGGCCGATGGTCTTCGGAATGCCAAAGAAGACGTATTTGTCATCGGGCGAGTTGGCAACGGCATTCGGGCGTCCCAGGCAGTCGCGGCGGCCTTGTGGGCTTTCCTGCGGTACGGGAAAAATCCCGAAGAGTGCATCATCCGGGCCGTGGGTTTTGGTGGCGACACAGACACGATTGGTGCCATGGCCGGTGCCCTGATGGGCGCATTACACGGCAGCTCGTGGATTCCTGCCGGTTGGTACGACAACATCGAGAATGGCGTTCATGGGCGGGATGAAATTGTGATCCTGGCCCGGCAGTTGGCGGGGTTCGACATCCGATTGCAAGCGGACTGAAGCGGCACCAGTTACTCCAAGGTCATCACGCTCCATCCATAGACTTTGGCTTGGGCATCGGTAGCCGCAGCCATGCAAAGCCCCATCCGGTCTTTGTGAGCCGCCACACCGACCCCGGTGATCATGTCAACCTCGCCAAGAAGCGCAGTAAGCCCCTGTACGCGTTGCAGTACCCTGTCGATCAGAAAGCCAGCAAATCCACACAAGCGATCCTGGGGCTTGCCAGGGGCCTTGGTGGGCAT
>JBAWVO010000530.1:0-2772 GCA_037147235.1 Planctomycetota bacterium
GAAGCCCGGCGCATTCTTGCGACGGATGAACCAAATAAATGTGGGTAACGACAAGGTCTTGGGAGCGGGGGATTCTTGGCTAGCTTCGATTGAGAATGGGGCGTACGCGGCTGGGATGTCGGCCTACCTCAATGGCAGCCCGCCCTGCTCACATCTGCTGACCCAGTAGAACAGGCATCCGATCGTGTCGGGTCATAATTTGGTAGTAGTGCGATGCCGGTTGCGTGAGCATGTAAACGTGCGGTAGGTCACGTTCGTCCCGAACGAGTATGCCGCGAATGCCTTCAGGAATCAAGAACCAGACGCCTTTTTCGAGGCCCACGACAGCCGGGATGTCCACCGGCTCTGGATGAAGATATTGCCAACGACCCGCTTCCAGGGACTCTTGGCGACACCATCCTGTACGTGGCAAACGCGAACCCTTGTCGTCGCGATTGCCCCACGAGTAAATGGCCAACTGGTTTCCATGCCAGGCAGGAAGTTCTGCTTGCGGGTCACGGAAGAGAAAACGCAGTTCTCTCGCAGTACCTGGCTCACGAAGCACCACTCGCTGTTGGTGGTGAAGCATCAGGTTCTCCGGCAAAGCATCAATCGGCAGTGCAATACCAAAACACATGGCTTTTTGTAAAAGTCAGGTCAGAAACAGGTTTTCCCGTACACTTCGCAAACGTCATAGGAGTTGGTCACGTCGCGGTAGATGTCGTCCAGCGGCAAGGTGGCACCACTGCGGATTGCAAACCGCCCGTGCCGTTGGTTAATCAATTGCTTGACTCGGTCGCTCGCTAGCTGCCGTGGGTCCGATTCTCCAAACAGGCTGCGTTGAACATTTTGACGGGTGGTGAGTTTTCCGGCAATCAAGTGCATGTAGGAAACCAACCGTCCCGCTGGCCAGCAGGCTGCCAGCAACCGAAGGCTCGCAAGGTATAAACTCTGAAAACCCGCAGTGGCAGTGAGGCTTGTTTGCTGCGATGCACTGTCGCCATCCTTGAAGCCCAAGCTCATGGAAAGCTGTTCACAATAGACGCAATGATGGTCCAGGGCCTCGACCAAACGCTCCGTGTTCCGTGCAATCCAGCCCGTCAGCCGCTCCGGGTCAGCAGTGGCTATCCCCAGGCTGCCGCCACGGCTAAGATTTGTGTGGGCGGTGCGGGTAGTGTTCAGTGGCAGAACCGGCGTGCCATTCAGTTCCCACCAGAGGTCTTCGCCGCGTTTGGTCAGCAGACGCCGGATCAGTCGCCGATCGGCCCGAGCGAAGTCTTCGCACGTGTGGATGCCGTAGGATTCCAACTTCAAGCGGCTACCTCGGCCTACTCCGGTAATCTTATCTACCGGGCGATCGTGAAGCAACTGTCGCACAACAGCTTCCTCCACGGCGTATATGCAACCAAAAGGCTTGCCCGAACTGGATGCCAGCTTTGCCAAAATCTTGGAGGTGGCCACACCCACGCTCACCGGTATTGCCGTTTGGCTCAAGAGACGCTGTTGCAACGCTTTGGCATCGTCCAACGACATTCCCTGGGCGTCGAAAAACATTTCGTCGATCGAGTAGTATTCCACAGCCGGGCTGAACGAGCGAACGATCTCCAATATCCGCCGCGAAAGAACCTCGTACCACTCGATATCGCGTTTGATGAAGATGCCATCGGGACAGAGCGGTAAGGCATCCCAGATGGGCATGCCGGTCGTGACGCCTCGTGCCTTCATCTCGTAACTTTTGGCGATGATGCAGGCACCCTGATTACCGAGTACGCCCACCGCATGCCCTTGTAGGAATCGATGCCGTACCCGTTCGCAGGAGACGTAGAAACAATCCGCATCGAGATGTCCAATATGCCGGCCCATGCAGAGAGTATACATGTACATGAGTATATATTCAAGGCCGGTAGCGAGGACTCCTGCCAGATAACCGTACTTTCCAAAAACAGAGAATGTTGCCCCCCCACGGAGAGTGGTCGCTAGTCGGTACTTAACACAAACTCTCTGCCTCTCTGGACGCCCTGACCGGTTTGTTCAACACATCCGTTGGGTTCGGTGTCCCGCGAGCGATCAGGACGCGAAACTGAATTACTCTCTGTCATTGGTGGGGGGGTGGGAGAATAGTTAACAGGGGCACGTTCGAGGCGACCTTCTAATTCTCACCGATGCCAGTCGGCTCGTGGAAGGAACTCGCATGCTGCGGGAGACACCCTCCTGCAACCCATTTACTCACCATTCCGCCTAGCATACACTGGATCCTGTCTGAAATCAGTCTTGAAACCAGTCTAAAACCAATATCCCATCAGTTATCAGTTCATGTTCGAGGCAGCTTGATGTGGGAAGAGATTCCATAGCGTAACCGTCAGATCCTTCACATGCGGAAGGAAGGGGTGCGGCGTGCGGATGTCGCCAGGAAGTTCAACTTGTCATCGAGCAGAATCGACCTCATTGAAAGGAGGGATGCCGCTGACCGGTTGATGGCAGAAAGACGTAGCAGGCTGAGGGGGATGCTGCGAACTGATGATGACATGGAGAAGTTGGTGGTCGTGGAAGACTTGGTGGATGCGATTGGCATGACTGTTGTGGCAAAGAACCGGTTGATGGATAATTTCGTGGCAGTGGTGAAGAATGAAATCAGCTTGCGAGAGTTGATGGACATGTGCCTGGATGCGCCGGTGGAAGGGTTGGACTTTATGATGTCGCCGCTGGTGATTATGCGTGGTATCGGACCGAAAGGGTTCTGGTCTTTGGCGTTTTTATAAATTGACCTGTCTGCGCTCAGGTCAACTGCCCCAT
>JBAWVO010000531.1:0-2756 GCA_037147235.1 Planctomycetota bacterium
CCCTCAGGGAATGGTTAACCCTTCCGGCCGTGCAATCCGGCTAGGACACCAGGGGAAAATACAACGGACCCTAAATTCCGTTCTACGGAATGAGACGCTCAACGCTGGCATACGCCGAGTGTAGTGGTAGAATGAACGGCAATCAAAGGGGGATATCCGTGGATTTGAAAGAAGAGAACCGACAACAGGCGTTCCGTGGTGCCGATGCAGCCATCAATCTCTTGATCGTACTCGCCCTGGGCGTCGTGCTGGCTTCAATCTATGCCCCGCTGCTGTATTGGCTCAGCCGTGCCACGCTCAGCTTTGAACAATTGCACAACGGCGGGCTCATCGTGCTCTTTGCCCTGATCCTCAGTCTGCGACGGGCCATCCGCACGTGGCGAGTCGTGCCCCAGGCAACGCCCCTTGGTCTCGCACTCATCGGGGCCGGAATCGCCTGTCTCTCGCTGGTGCAGTATCTTCCGGGGCTGGCCATCCCCTTGGCATTGCTCTCCTTTTGCCTCTCCTTCGCTGGCGTATCGGCATTCCTGTTCGGCACCGCCGGGGTCCGCGCTATGCTGCCGGCAATGGCCGGAATCCTCCTGCTGGGCATTCTGGCCGCCATCGTCCCAACGCTCGACTGGCCGCTGCGATCCATCGCCGCCAAGGGTAGTGCCGGTCTGCTCGACAAGCTGGGAATGGATGTGAAAGTGGCTCTGCACGCCGGTCGGCCACCACAGTTGTTGCTGGCTGTGGCG
Organism: Planctomycetota bacterium; assembly: GCA_037147235.1. Classification (GTDB taxonomy): domain Bacteria; phylum Planctomycetota; class Planctomycetia; order Pirellulales; family Thermoguttaceae; genus JANXQG01. The sequence goes on from JBAWVO010000531.1 coordinate 738, forward strand.
GGCAAGCGTTTTGTCGTCGCGGCGGAGTGCAATGGCTTTGGACTGCTGACTTCGTCACTCTTGGCGGCCGTGATCCTCGGATTCCACTACCGACTTCGCTGGCTGGACAAGCTGCTCCTCTTGTTGCTCGCGGTGCCCTGGGCCATTCTTTCAAACACCTTGCGGATCGTCGGAATTTGTCTGGCCGCTACGCATCTTCCCTTGCCCTACGTGTTGGTCCATGAAGGCATCGGAGTGGTTTCCTATGCCGTCACCTTGTGGGCGTTATGGTGGCTAGCTCGTTATACCATCGAGAAATAATTGCTGGCGGATGCTTCAATCGCCTCGCGGCTCAATCGTGGCGGTTCGCCAAGATAGTCGTAGTAGATTTCGATTTGATGAAGCAGGTCGCGGGCATGGCAAAACCGCATGGCGCGACCTGTCGTGCGATAACAATGCTCGATCAGGTAGTCGAGGTCTTCGGATGCACACGCCACCCCGATCTTTGCCGCCGATGCCGCGAACAGCTTGCGGAACTGATCTTCCGACGGGTCGGAGACGTCAATCTTGTACGGAATCCGTCGCAGAAAGGCTTCGTCCACCAGATCGCGCGGCTCGAGGTTGGTGGAAAAGATCACAAACTGATCGAAAGGCACCTGGATCTTGCGGCCGCTAGCCATCGTGAGATAATCGTAATGTTTTTCCAGCGGCACGATCCAGCGGTTGAGCAGTTCGGCCGGCGCGACGCGCTGACGGCCGAAATCGTCAACGACGAGCGTGCCGCAGTTGCTCTTCAATTGCAGAGGTGCTTCGCCAATGCCCGTCTTGCTCTCGAAGCGGATTTCCAGGCTGTCCAGCGTCAGCTCGCCCCCGACAACGATCGTGGGCCGCTCGATGCGCACCCACCGCTGGTCGAGTTTATCGCTCTCCATGGGGTTACTCCCTTCGCTCATGGGGATTGCCACATGGATCGACGGATCATAAAGACGAATGATCTCGCCAAAGGCGTTGAGGGCCCGCGGAATCCAAATGCTCAGCCCGTACGCCTTGGTGATCCGCTCGGCGATACAGGTCTTACCGTTGCCTGGCGCGCCGTAGAGAAACAGACCTTTCCCGGAGCAGACCGCCCTGCCAACTCTTTGCAGCATGGCGTCGCTCAAGGTGAGGTCGCTGAAGGCCTTGCTCACATCGGCGGGTTTTGCCTTCAGGTGGTGAATGGACTGGGCCGCTACCGCAGTCGCATAGTCCGCAAGACTCACCGGCGCAGCCCCGAAATAGGTGCATTGCTCCGCGCAGCGGTGACCGAGCGTGCGGCCCAGCTCGGTTAGCTCATGTACGTAGTCATGGAGTGATGAAATACTCGTATACACCAGCAACTGATGCTGCTTCATCTGGCCAAGGAGTTTTTCGAGGACCTTGAACGGCAGCATCAACTGCTGCGCAATCTCGGTTCCCGATGCCGTTCGAGCCTGAAGCAGATATTTCAGAACCAACGCTTCGACGGCGCTCTCGGTCAGGCCCGCCTCCGCAAGCGAGCGCGGTGCCATGGGCAGGAATTTATCTTGCGGTGCCGTTCGCGAGCTGGCGGCGGTGCCTGGGGCAAGGCTCGCCCGCCGCTGCCCCAGTTCCTGGTCCCGAGAGAGTGGTACGCGGTACGTTTCAGGAGGGGTGTTCGTTGTCGGCGTTCCCCAGTTGTCGCGGTCCTTCAAGGGATTGACATTTAGAATGTCGGCCAATCGCTGCCGGAAATCAGGCAGGACATTTTCTTCGGAGACATTGGTTGTTGACGACATCGCCGTTCCGCTCTCGGGAGTTTTTGCGTACTTCAAGCAAGCATAGGTTATTTTTTGGCATAGTAGGTATTCAGCGCCCTAGAAGATACGGTTGCAGCCCTTGTTACTGGCGTCGGCAGTCAAAAAAAGACTGGAAAAGTACTGTAGCTAGTGTCTGTCGGAAAAAGGCTATTTTTGCGATCCGGCGGGGGAGGCCCAGCAGTACGGCGGTGTGGTAATGGACGGTCCGAGGCGTTGCTAAGGCTGT
>JBAWVO010000532.1:0-2753 GCA_037147235.1 Planctomycetota bacterium
CCTTGGAGATGCGATCAACGTACTCGGCGGCCACGTTCAAGGGGCCAATCACGGCGTCGAGCGTCGCATTGACGCCTTCGACGATGGGACGGAATTCGAGAGTCACCAGTTCCGGGTTGCCGCGGGTCTGGAGCTTGCCGGCCACCGCTGCGTCGGCAAGTTTCTTCGCTTCGCCGATGAGGGTACTCAAAACCTTGGAAATGCTCCTGGAAATCGCGAAACCGAGTACCAGGACCACGACCACGCCCACGATGAGCATGAAGACGATGATCGTCTTGGAGGTGCCGACGATCCCCAGCACCGTGGTGCCGGCGTCATCCGATGCCTTCCAGGAGTCGTTTTCGGCGGATTGGGCCGTGGCGAGGACCGTCTCGCCGCCCTTCTTCATTTCCGGGAGGATCGTGGTGCGAAGTTTCGCGTCGTTTTCAACCCACGACTTGGCGGCGACCAGGTATTCCTGGGTCGCCTTGTCGGCTCGCTCGATCCGCTGCTGGTCCTCTGCGGTCCACGAAACCTTGCGCAGGTCGCCGTAGAGCTTGCCGAGCGCGGTGATATGTTCATTCAGCCCGGTCCAGTACTTCTGGTCTTGGGTAAGGATGTAGCCCTTTTCATTCAACCGTGTGGTGTTGGCCTCGTTGGCGATATCCGCCACGATGAAGACGGCCTCGGCCATCTTGGTCACCTTCTCGGCCTTGGCGGCCCGGTAGGCAGTGGCCGCATTCGCCACGGTCTCGCCGCAGGTGTTCATAACGATAACGGCTTCTTTCAACTGCTTGTCGCTGTCAACCCACGACTTGGCGGCAGCCAGGTAATCCTGGGTGGCCTTTTCCGTGGCGTCGATGGCCTTGCGGTCGGCGTCTTCAGTCGCCAGTTTGCGCAGTTCGCCAAGCGTCTTCAAGAGGGTGTCGATGCTCTCGGTCACTCCCTTCCAGTTCTCGGGCTTGCCGTCCATCATGTACTTCTTGGAGTAGATGACGGCCGCATTCGCGTGGTCGGCTACCGCGCTACCCTTCATCAGCATCTCGAAGCCGGTCTTCCGGGCAGCGTCCTCCGTGACACCGCGATAGTCTTTTTCCTTCGCTGCCATGAAGTCACCGTAGTTCTTCATGACGACGGTGTAGGCGTTTTCCATTACCGTGGCACCGGCGACGGTGGTCTTTTGGACTTCAACCCATTTCTTCGCGGCGTCGAAGTATTCCTTCGTTGCCTTACGGGCGTCGGTGATCTGTTTCTGTTCGGCCGTGTCGGGATGCAGTTTATCCAGATCGTCATAGAAGCCTAGCAATTGGCCGATATGCTTCTCGATGTTGTCGAAGTACTTCTGCTCCTTGTAGATCATGTACTTCTGGGCGTTCAGACGGGTTTCCAGGGCGGTGGCGTTGATGCTGTTGACGATCGTCCGGGCGTTTGTCGATTCCAAATACTCGGCCTTCTTGGAGGCCATGTAGGCGCTCGCCTCGTTGCCGACCAGGGTGCCCTTGGCGTTCATCGTCTCTTCGCCGGCCTTGTTGTTCTTCAAGGCGCCGACGCCTTCGTCATAGAGTTTGCCATATTGCGTGGCTAGGCCGCGGACTTCCTTCGACTTCTTGGCCAGATCGGCGTCGCTGAACCGTTCGGCGACCTTATCGACCGCGTCGAGGCTGCCGGCCAATTCGGTCAGCTTCTTCTTGGCCTTCTCGTGGATTTCGTCCTTTTTGAACAGAAGGTAGTTCTTCTCTTCCAAAATGGTCTCGAACGCCGAGCGCTCGACACCCGTGGAGTTCTTCACGGCGGCAAGGCTATGGTCGCTCAGGCCGCTGACGTTTGTGCCGACTTGGCCGAACATGACATAGCCGACGACGCCCAGGATGACGAGAATCGTCAACAGGATGCCGAATCCGGCGATGACCTTGGTACTGGTCTTCAAATTACTTAACATCAGTTTTTCCTTTTACAAACGGGGTGGGGGCGTTGCCGGGCCAAGCCCAACAAAACGCCAATCGGTAGGGTTGCCGGGCGGCGTCAACGGCCCGACAGTACATGGGGTGTCACACCACGGTGCGGCAGGGGTCTGTCTTTGGACAGGCCGACGCGATCTGCCGTGCCGGAATCCAAGCGGCACACGTTGGCCGCCGGGACTTCGATTTTGCGATAGACTTGGGCGTGGGGCGCAACCTGCTCCAACAGGGGGCGCAACGCCTCGGGAACCTTCTGCGTGTGTTCCATCACAAATAGCCCATCCTTGCGCAAGGCCCCTTGGAACATCCTCAGCACCTCGCATCGCGCGCGCTCATCAAAGTGCCGTGGGACGTTCTTGTGGACAATCGGCGACAGATCCTGTCGCATGGGAACCAGCGAAAGCAGGTCAGGCAGGGCGGCGTGCTTCAGAAGCACTCTCGGTGTTTGTTCGTCGCGGAAGAAGAACGTAAATGCCATTTTCCATCTTTCTCCCCCTCGCTCGCCCTCTTTTGAGAGAGGGACAGGGGGTGAAGGCAGTTAACCCGTGTACGCAACCGTAGCTTGAAATATTGTGCAAGTAAATAAAATTTTGGATTTTGTGGTTTTGGGTGCAAAGTGCGAATAATTGCAGGTTTTTGCCACGGATGAGAGGGAGGGAGAAAGGGAGAAAGGGGGAAAGGGAGAAAGGGAGGCCGTAGGGTGGGGAGAGCGCAGCGAGCCCCATACGAACGAAATTAAGGATTTGGGGGGTTCATTGTCCAATTTGAGATCTCGGTATCCCAACGGGATTCTGTCCTCTAGCCCAGGGTTGCCGC
>JBAWVO010000533.1:0-2729 GCA_037147235.1 Planctomycetota bacterium
CGGCTCAGATAAGTTCAGCGAAAGGTCGCAGACCCGCAACCGTCTGTGCGAGTCCCTGGCGTTCCAACGCTGCGAGGTATTCCTCAACCGTCTTGGGTGGATTTTTGAGGTTCTGTCGTTGACGCTTGGCCGCCGCACATACGACAGGGGCGGCGAGGTTCAGCAGGTGCGTGATGAACTCGTCGGGGTGCTGGGCGTCGATCCCATATGTAGTCAAGACGTTGTCAGGAAAGTGCTTCAGATTGAAAGTGACGATCACGTCGGTTCGTGATCTTATCGCCGCCGCGAGAACATGTCGGTCTTTCGTGTCGGGCAGGGTCAGTGCTGGGATCAACTCCCCATAGCCGGTCACGAGGCAATCCCGGACATTGTCGTTCATCAGGCAGCGGGTTCGTTCCAACTGCTCGGGTCGAAGATCCGGCCGGTTCTCCAAGAGGTTCCGAATCCACTCTTCGTGGATCTCGTCGGTCCACTTGGCACAGAACAGGTCCGTCACGGCGAGTTGCATCAGCAGGTCGCGGAGCGGTGCCGGATAGAGAACGCAGGCGTCGTAGAGGGCAGTGAAACTACTCACGATCAGTAACCCATCCCGAGTTCCTGGGCCTGAGCCGCCAGTTCTTCAAGCGTCTTCAGCCGATCCTGGTCCATGCGACGTTTATACTGAAGGAGATCGTCAAACCGAATCCGGCGATGGGTGCCGACCTTGCGGCAGGGAATCTTGCCTTCCTCGACGAGACGAACTAGGAACGGGCGGGATACGTTCAGGATGTCCGCTGCCTGCTGAGTCGTAAGTTCCGCATGCACCGGAATCAGGGTGACCGCGTTTCCCTTGGCCATTTCGGTCAGAATGTCGTTGAGAAGGCGGAAGGCCGACGTCGGGATAGCGACGGTTTCCTCCGGCTCGTCGTCCGCTTGGACTCGCAACCGAAAGCCCTTACGCTGCTTCCCAAGGAATCTTGTCAGGCGACGGCTCGACTCCTCGGCAAGTCGGGTGTCGTCCTCGCTCGGTGCAACCGTTTCAGAAAAATCTAGTAGTTCGCTCGACATGTTTTGTCCTCCACACCAGCCACCAATGGTCTTTGCATCGGCTCCTTACCATTCTAGGCTGCAATCGAAACAAATGCAATATCCAAAATATACGAATACAATCAATCCAAAGGTGGCATATTTGTAACAAGCTGTGCCAAATCGGCATCAGGATGCAGCAAGCCCGCCTACCCTCGGACTTGTCACCTCGTTGCCGTGAGCCAACTCCCTAGTCGGTCGGCAGCTTGAAGGCCCCTCGCACCACAACGACCGGACAGCTCACCCCTGTCTTCTCCAGTAGTTGGCAAATGCCAGTCCGCAGTTCTTCAGGCTCGTAACGGCGAGAGATATGGAACAGGATTAGATTACGAACGCCGGATTCCCCCGCGCAACGAAGTGCATCCTCGACGGTTGAATGGTGCCCCTCCTTGTCTACCTTCGCGTCCTCTGGGTTCAAGAACGTCGCCTCGTGGATCAGTACCCTCGCGTTGCGGCAGAACTCTCGGTCAAGGTGCTCCGTGTCGCCGCTGTAGACCACATCGCAGTCGAAGAACGGTTCCTCAATCTGAGCACGCCCGCCCTGCTGTGCGATCGCAGTGATCTCATGCTGGGAAAGGTTCCGGTACTCGTGGCGCAATCGACGTCGCATTTCTCCTGAGCGGTACGCGAAGCAGGTCTGGTCAAGCGTATGCGGGACAGTTCGTGCTTCCAGGAGACGGCCTCTCTTTTGTGTTACGGCAAGTCCCTCCGCACATGGCTCGAAGCGGATGTTATCCAAACTCCGCTGCTCCACAAACGCCCTGGCGGGAGCCAACCAAGTCTCCATCGTGCCCGATCCCTCTGGGAAGGCAATCGTCAGGGGCTTGTCCGTTGCTCCCTTGATGCCTGTGCGGACCTGCAAGAATCCAACGAGTCCTTGACAATGGTCGGAATGGGCGTGGGACAGCGCAACCACGTCGGCTTGAAAAACATGCTCGTCGAGCCGAATACCGGCCGATTCTCCGCAGTCAAACAGAACGCCGCCCCCTTTCCAAAGGAAGAAGTGGCTGAACGACCAGCTCAAACCCTGAAGATTCGATGCAACGATCTCGGGGAGGGTCTGGCAGTTGAATGTCATGTACATGGTGGTATTCGCTTCAGGTTGCCGATACCCGTACCAGTTGCTTGCCCAGGTTCTCCCCGTGGAACAGACCGATGAACGCCGCCGGCGCGTAGGCAAGGCCGTCCACGATCGTCTCCTGGTACTTCACCCGGCCTTCCTTGATCCATTCAGCCATCTGCTGCTGGCCTTCGCGGTATCGGCTGGCGAAGTCGAACACCAGGAACCCCTCGGCCCTGGCTCGCTTGACGATCAAGTGCCAGAACAGTCGCGGGCCACGCGGCGGCCGGGTGGCGTTGTACTGGTCGATCTGGCCGCAGACGACGACCCGTGCCCCGACGTTGATCTGGGTGAACACGGCGTCGGTCAGCGGCCCGCCCACGTTGTCGAAGTAAACGTCGATCCCGCCAGGGCAGACCTCTTGGAGCTTGGTGTCGTAGTCCTTCACCTCCCTGTAGTTGAAGGCCGCGTTGAAGCCCAGTTCGCCGGTGAGGTAGTCCACCTTCAGCTGCGAGCCGGCGGAGCCAACCACACGGCAGCCCTTGATCTTCGCGATCTGGCCGACGAGCGAACCCACGGCCCCGGCAGCACCGGAGACGAACAC
>JBAWVO010000534.1:0-2722 GCA_037147235.1 Planctomycetota bacterium
TTTGCAGCCTCGCCTTTTTTCTGCTTGGTCCGATCTAAATCATCCACCCCTCCCCGCCACTTGCCATCTCCGAACGCGGGCGCAAAGCGAGCGCGGACGGGGATCGATGGGGGGCATCGAGAAGCGTTCTCGACGTGGGAATACAGAAAAGCAACGCCGTGGGGCTGCCGAGGGCGGCTTACCCAGCGTTCGGTTCGTCTCGGAAGTTAACGGCGCATGGCGTTCGACCACCTTGCGGCCCGCTTTCATTCGTACGCTGGTATTGGGATACCAGGAAAGACCTTCAATCGAGGTTTGGAACATTTCCTTTTGACCAATCCAAGCACTCCGCAGCCTGGAAAGCGGACCCGACACACGCGCGGCCGGATGATGCGTTCATGTTTCTGATTAGTATACATTAGTATGCTTGCCCTACAACTCTCTTGCTAGCAAAAAATCTGGAGATTGCGAAAGTCCTACGGGAGCAAGACATACGGACTTGCGCCCGCGCGATTTCGCTCGGGCAACAAGGCATCGCGGTCGCCGCGAAACATTTTCTGACGTCGATAGCCATCGCTGACGGACTGCCAACTGGCGGTTGGCCTGACGTATCACGACGGCACAGTGATCGTCGTGGTCGCAATTGTAGGCTCTGGCGAATGCCTTCGCCTTTTCCAAGGTCAGATCACGACACTTGACGGACATGCATGCAGAATCAAAAAAGATGCTGACAGCGTAAGCTTCGGGGTGGGACATAATGTAACTCCGATATACACGGAGGGCTGCGATTCGGTCGCAGTACCAGCAGCCTTAGGCTAGGTAATCGACAAGTGTCCAATTTATACAAAAGAACATTTATTGCAAGTGGCCCTAAGGCCCGTCTGAAACAAAATTTCGCGATTGTGTGCCGTAAGTCTCACGGGTGTAAGGAGTAGGGTCGAGAGAGAATCTCGATCGCGGCGACAGGGAATCGTGGCCGACGGTGGAAAACTTGTTCGCGTGGATCGCCACATGCAACAGTTCCCGCGCTCAACGGGAACCACCGCCTAGTACCACGGCCCCAATGCGGGCCACGTCATCGCCGACAGCCTTCCTGCAACGATGGCCTCGGCGGCAGGCATCAGGAAGTCGCGCAGGGCATCGATGACCTCATTCAGTCCCACTCCCCCGGTATCGAGCTTGCCCTTGCTAATGAACGCCCGCCACTGTGTCTGTTTCCCTCGGTCCTGGGCAAACTCAGGGGATAGGGCCAACGGTGTCTCGGCCGGAACCGGCGTGCGCCTTCTCTCGAAGGTCGCTCGGATTGCTTGGCATAGCAGCGGCCCCTGAAACTCGAATTGGCGGGCCAAAACCCACAGGTCATAGAAATCCTTCATGCGACTGTTGGCGATCCCCAGCATAACCATCGCCTGGAACTTCTCGGCCACCACCGATTCCCGCGAGTAGGCCGGCAGCACGGGGGCCAGGAAATCAAGCAATACCGGGTAGGTGACCTCGGCCGCTGCAGGCGTCACCACGTCGCCGAAGCCAATGTCGATCTGGACAGGAATCCGTGCGTTCTCCAAACGACAGTCCAGGTTGAGTCGCAGTCCCGCGTACTCCTGATCCTCTTTCATCGTGTCACCCCGAACCGACTCGGCACTAAACACGAGGCCGTCCTCTTCAACCGCCAGTTTGCATACCTCGCGGAAGATGCGCTCGAATCGGGGGATGGTGTTCTCGCCGTGGCCCAGAAGGTCCAGATCGCGGGTTGGCCGATGCGGCTGGTCGCTCCATAGTTGGAAAAGCATCGCGCCTTTGAGGACAAAGACATCGCGATGTTCCGACTGGCTCAAGCGATACAGCAGGCGTTCCAAGGCGTACCGGGTGAGCACAAGCTGGAATTCCTCGTTCTGTACCCGCGCCAGGTTCATCAGTCGCTGTCGTACTGAGGCCGCCAGATTGCGAGGTTTCTCTTTGGTCAAGTTATGGACTCCAAGTAGGGTCGCATCACGTTAGCCACGCGGCACGTCTTGGCTGCCTTCCAAAGCTCGTCCATCGTTGCCCGTCGCTTCGTCCAGCAGTCACGGAGGGCTTCCAGGGCAACATCCAGCCCGATCTTATTGCGGTACTTGAAGCAGTCGGCCACGGTCTTTGCAGGGCTGTAGACCTTCACCATGACGCCTTCAATGCGTTCTTCCTTGATACCGTCTTCGAGGGCTGGGCCGGAAAACCTCACGATTCGTAGGGGCGGGTAGTCCACCTTGGGCAGCCGGGCTTTTTCGCCGATGGCAAGCCAGACCTCGAATGGGGCCTGGGTGGTCAGCTCGTGGAACTGGAGGGCCGACAGCAGGCAGACCACTCCATGCGGAACCCGCTTGCAGGCTTCGGCCAGGCTGTGGTAGGGTGTGGGCTTTAGCCCGGCAGCAACATAGATTCCGCGCCCCGGGTGATCCAGCAGACCCTCGGCAAGAAGCCGCCGCAGATATTCGCGTGGGATACCCTCGGCGTCCAAGTCTCGCGGGCGCAGCACACCGGCCCGCCGAGCGAGTTCGAGAACTCGGTCCTTGCCCGGCTTCGAGCGGTTTTTCGGAGTTACAACGTGTCGGGACATACTTACATCTCCCGACAAACTGTAACACATGGTTTCGGACGCGTCAAGGGTGACTGGCGTGTTCTGTTGGCGTATTCCACGCTACTACGTCGCCATGGAAGTTCACGAGGCATGAACGCCAACAGCCTGATCGGCTGCTGCAAGTGCATT
>JBAWVO010000535.1:0-2719 GCA_037147235.1 Planctomycetota bacterium
CTGGAGTAGTGCCGCAATCGTAGGGTGCGTGAAGCGAACCAACACCCGGGAAAATTGTGCGTTGCGCACGGACTCAATACTTCGAGAACGCCTACCACGGAATAGACCGGTTCGCGTAACGCACCATTTTGCGGGCCTCCGTGCTCCACGCACCCTACGTTTGCTACTGCTTTGCGTACGAAAGAATCGCCCCGTCATTCAGCGTCGTTGGCATAAGGGTTCCCCAGTCATGGAGTGTGCCGGTGAAGGTTACCTTGTCGCCCTTGCTGAGTTTCATGGCATTTGCGCGTTGTTCATCGGGCAAGCGAATCAGAAGGTCAGATATTAATGTCTGTGGGTTCATTTTGACGTGTAGCGTCATCTGTCCAAATGTCTCACCTACAGAGCTAACCTCGCCCGTCCACTTCGCCTTCTTGCCCTTATAATACTTCCACGCTTCTTTCTTTTGCAACTCCGTACACTTGCTCTTGATGTTGTAAATCGCGTCAACGTCATCCCACGCAACACGGGCAGCTTTTTCCTCATCCTCTTTCGCCTTTTCCGCAAGCCGCTCTCGTTCCTCTTTTGCTCTTTCCGCAAGTCGCTCTCGCTCCTCTTTCGCCTTTTCCGCAAGCCGCTCTTGTTCCTCGGCTTGGCGGCGGTTTCGTTCCCGGGGAAGGTTTCTGACGAGTGCCGCCTTCACCGCTTCGGTGAGTGCTGTGTTAGCCGTCGCCAAATTGTCGGGCAGTTTTCCGCCCTCCGACAGCGACTTGAGCTGCGCGTCACTCATGGCCTTTAATGATGCCTGTACTTTATCATCATCCTGAAGGAATTCAACCAACTTGAGCACTTGCGTTGCCATCGGCTTCTGGTTGCTGCGAGGATTGGCCAGGAAGGCTTTAAGGCGTTTGACCGCAATGGAATACCGCTGTTGCTGAATTGCTTGCATCGCGTCGCGGGCAAGCAAATCGGGCCGAGCGTCTCCCATCTTGTCAAGCAATTCTTCCGCCTCTCCAATGTTGGTGGCATCTTTGACCACAATCGCTTCGTTGACAACTTGCATCGCTTTTTTGAAATCCCCGGCCTCGTAGGATTCCGTAGCGATCGCCGTCAGCTTCGTTACCTTTTCATTCACCAACTCCTGGCGTCTAGCTGGAATCTTGGCGAGAAGCTCCTTCGCATTGGCGGTTTCCGTCGCATTTTGGACCGCTAAAGCCATGGTCAACTTCTCTTCGGCGGCTTCCAGTCTGCCGCCTGAGAGGTCCATTTCGGCACGCTTTACGAACTCCCGAACATCCCGGTTTGCCTTATTGACTGCCGCATCGTGCCGCAAGGCCTGAATCTTGCCTTGGAGAATGACCGCCGCTTGTGTATCGGTCGCCTTTGAAACAAGCGAAACTTGCCGCAACTCGTGTTCCGCTTTGTCCAAATCGTTTTTATCAAAGTTGTCCTGAGCAGTTTTTACGAGCAATGCGACTTGCTCGTTCGCTTGTCGGATTTCCTTCTCCTGACGTTGATCTCCCATTGAAAATGAAACATGCAACAGCGTGAGTGGAAGGCCCAACAACAACATTACAAGACCAACCCCTGCAATTCTCCCGCCCGCCGCACGGCTTTGCTCGACGGTTTTGCCGCCAACCAAGAGTAATCCTATCCCCAAGAGAACGGCGAGCCCCGGAACGGAGCACCAGATCCAAGATGCCAGCCATAGCAGCGCGAGTACGCCAAAAACCGCTCCAACCAAAACCACGACCAGCACAACCTGGAAGAATCGGTAGATCACAACATTGTCTTCGCCGGCCGTGGATTTCAGCAGAGGATCAATCTTTCCCGGGGCCATGAGAAGGTGCGCCCAACCCCGTCTTGCCGTGGCAAAGGTCCAGGGGCCAGCCTGTGTCCCGAACTGCACCACCCCCTTGGCAACCGCAAGCAGACTGCCGCCAGATCCTTGATCAACAATGCTGTCGGTCGCGGGCTGCGCCGTTGGTATCGCATTCTGTTGCATTCGGGAAGTGGGGACAGAGTTTTCCGTGGGTCCGGCCCCAACGGAAATCCTCTTTGGGTTGTTTGTCGCAACCGCAACAAAATCTTCTACCGATTTTTGGGCAGGCCGACCGCCACGGGACTGGGCGACGAATGCCTGGGCACTGGCTGCCTTTGCCGCAGCGGCGATTTCTTTGGAGACGATGATTTTCCCAATGGGAGCCAACGCAAGACCGGCGAGTTTCAGGTGCTGTAGGGCGAAAGGAATCCCAATGACGGTGACGGCACAGATGAATGCCGCGAAACAATGGGAGAGTGCCAACCATAACCCACCAATAAAGAACCACACGACATTGCCTAACATCCCTAGACCGCCGGTTCCGATGTCATCGCCGCCCTTTAAGTCCTTCCGACTGATGGCTTCTTTACCAAAAGGAAAGAGTGCCAACTGGCCAATCACGAAACATGCTTTCGCCCAGGGGATTCCAATTATCGAACAGAACAAGAGGAGTCCCGTCAGCCACCATTGCAAGGCAAGAATTAGGCCGAACGAAAAGAACCACAACAGATTTCCGATTGCGCTCATGGGTATTGCTCCTTGTCTGGAATGTTGAGTGCCAATGAGAAAGGGCGCCGAACCGGTGCCGCTCCCACGACCCCGACCAAGGGGCAGATTAGAACAGCATGGCCGACGCCCCTTTCGCAGCGATTTTTCTGGCCTTGTTGATTAGACCGACTCCTGGGTTTCCCCTCATTC
>JBAWVO010000536.1:0-2674 GCA_037147235.1 Planctomycetota bacterium
TGGGGTCCAAAAGATGTGCGGAACAACGAGGGCTACGCCCTGGACCCAGGGTTCTTATTCGCTGGGGGAACACCTTGACTCGTGGCTCGCTCGCTACGCCTCTGCTTGCCCAGCTCCGTCCCGGCTGCGCTTCGGGACTGCGCTCGGGCTGCGCACCGGCTCCGCTCGCTCCCCTTGACTTGACTAGTCCGCCGGTACTCGGGCGACACGCAAGCCCAGGAAGAAGCTCCGGCCCCCAGGCTCGCTGCCGTCGCGGTACGCCGACTGGCAGAGCCCGCCGACGTGGCGCCAGCACCCGCCGCGAAACACGCGGAACGCGCCCGTTGTGGGACCACTCGGATCGTCCGCCGCATCAGCATCATACGTACCATACCTGTCCTGGCACCACTCCCACACATTCCCGTGCATGTCATACAGCCCAAAAGCGTTCGGTTTCTTCTCACCTACAGGGTGCATCTTGTTGCCCGAATTCTCACCATACCAAGCGTATTCGCCGAGTTGTTTTTCGTCATCCCCAAAACAGAACTTGCCCGTGCTTCCCGCTCGACAGGCATACTCCCACTGTGCCTCCGTTGGCAATACGAACTTGCCACCGCGCCCGCCTGTCTTAGCGTTCAGCTTGACAAGGAACTGCTGGCAATCGTCCCAACTGACCTGCTCTACCGGGTTCTTCGGACCCTTGAAGCGGCTTGGGTTGCTGCCCATGACGGCTTCCCACTGCTCCTGCGTCACTTCATACTTGCCCAGGTGAAACGGCTTCGTAATCGTCACCTTGTGGACAGGCTTATCACTAGCGTCGCCCATGGTGAAGGAACCAGCAGGGATCGAGACGAGATCCAGCTTCACCCCGCCGCCCAGGTCCACGGCGATCTGCTTGCCGCCAGCCTCCTTGGCTTCCTCGGCGGTTGCGATGGTAAGACTACCGAATGCCACGAAGAACATCAACGCGATTGCCAATACTTTTCCGAACATGAGACAAACCTCCTCTTGCCAATACGGTTCCCCAAAGCTGCCGTGACGCACGATGCCCACGGCCGAAGAAGAATCTCGATCTTTTCATGCTACCGGTTTTTGGATGCGGTGGAAAGTCGGTCGTCGCGCCCGAGAAACGATGCCAGGAATCGTCGTCACCGCCTACTGCATCACCAAACGATGAGTCGGCTCCGGCCAGGGTAGATCGAGCTTCTGAAGGCTTTCGAGGTGCAGATCGAGGGCTTCGCAGGCGTGGGCAAACGCCTCGGTCAGTGTGTCACCGCTGGTGATGATCTCCCGAATGTCGGGAAAATCCACCAAGTAAGCCGGCTCCTTGGCTTAATAGGCGATGGTAAACACATAATTTCGGTATTCGTGGGTGGTGGTCATCTCTCTAAGCCTTTGCTAATCTTCTCTCATTCTGCCAGATGAAGGCCGGTCACACAAGTCCGCAGCAGGAATTGTCGGAGCAGATTGACGCGGGAAAGGTTGCATTTGTATAATGGAGGGCGGAAAACATTTCACTATCCGCCAGCAACGGTGGATTCGCTGGTTTCTGAAATCGGCCGGCACGGTTTGGCGGCTGATCTCTCGGATCGTCACGCCGCGGATCTCCGCTTCGGCGAGCTTGAAGCGGCGGAAGTTTGTTGAGAAGAAGATGATCCCCTTGGGTGCCATCAGTTCCACGAGTCGATTGAGCAACTCGACGTGGTTCTGCTGGATGTCCCAATAATCTTCCAGACTCTTGCTGTTCGAGAAGGTCGGTGCATCGACTACGGCCAAATCGAACGCCCCCTGCCGCCCGCGTCCTTGCAAAAAGTGCATGGCATCGTCGCGAACGAACTCATGGTCCGTGCCTTGAAAGCCATTAAGAGCCATGTTTCGCTCGGCCCAATCGAGATAGGTGTTCGATAGATCGACCGTCACCGTCGAGGCCGCTTGGCCCGCTGCTGCATAGACCGTGAACGAGCCAGTATAGGCGAAAAGGTTCAAAAACCGCTTGCCGGCGGCCAGGTCGCGGACCATCCCACGCGTGTTGCGGTGGTCGAGGAAGAGACCCGTGTCGAGGTAATCGGAAAGGTTCACCTCGAACTGCAATCCGCCTTCGTGGGCTGTCAGGATGTTTTGTTCCGAGCCAAGCCGCTCATATTGCGCCGTACCTCGTTGCCGCTCGCGCTTCTTCAAGAAAACATGATCCCGCGGCACCTCCATGACTTCGGCCGCAGTCCGCCGCATCAGGTCGAGCCAATCGCCATGTTCGGCCGGCGTATGATCGGTGGGCCGCGAGAACTCGGCGATGTGCAGATAGTCTTCGTAGCGATCGACGACCAGCGGCACCTCGGGGATGTCTCGTTCGTAGAGCCGGTAGCAGGTGATGCCCATCTTCGTCGGCCACCGCCGCAGATGCCGCGCTCGGTTGGTCAATCGCGCCCGGAATATCTCCGCCTGCTCAAGTGCTTTGGCCGAGAGACCGCCGAAGACAGGGGGGTGGACGGGGGAGAGGTGAGAAGGAGGTGAAGGGGGCGAAGGGGGTGAAGGCTGGGGATAATCCGAAACCAATTCAAATGACGAAGCTCCAAGGCTCGAAACCGTTTCGGTCATTCCGATTTCCGATTTCGGATTCATTTCGGATTTCGACATTCCCATTTCGGATTTTTCTTCGCTCCCGGGCATGGGGGAGGGGGATGGGAAGAGGGAGGAG
>JBAWVO010000537.1:0-2661 GCA_037147235.1 Planctomycetota bacterium
TCCTCATCAAACAGTTCTTTGCCGAGGGCGGCGAGATGCTGTCCCCCCGGTACAACATTTCGCCCAGCCAGCAGGTTCTCTGCGTGCGAGAGCGACACTTTACCATGTTT
Organism: Planctomycetota bacterium; assembly: GCA_037147235.1. Lineage (GTDB taxonomy): Bacteria > Planctomycetota > Planctomycetia > Pirellulales > Thermoguttaceae > JANXQG01. Next base: position 111 of record JBAWVO010000537.1, read on the forward strand.
CAATGGGGGCTGATTCCATCTTGGGCGAAAGAGCCCCGCGGATTCATTAACGCCCGTGGCGACACGGTAGCTGAAAAGCCCACATTTCGGCACGCGTTCCGCAAGCAGCGATGCCTGATTGTTGCTGATGGCTACTACGAGTGGCAGACGCGAGGCAAGAGCAAGCAGCCCTACCTATTCGAGTTTCCCGACAAGCGGGCCTTCGCTTTCGCCGGCCTCTGGGATCGGTGGAATGACGTCGAAACCTGTGCCCTCATCACCACCGAGCCCAACGAGTTCTGCCGCACCATCCACGACCGCATGCCGCTGATTCTTCGTCCAAAAGATTACGATAAGTGGATGCTCCCGGCAACCGAAGTGCCGGTTCTGGAGGCAATTCTCAAGATGACGACGGAAGGACTGATGGCACACCCCGTTTCAACGCACGTCAACAGCCCAAAGAACGATGATCCGAAATGCGTGGAACCACTCGGCTTATAGATGCTGCCTTGAAGGGCGGAATTCCAGTCAGCACCGGGTTGCAGAGGATTCCGCCGACCATCTCCTTATTCCATCCGTCGTCCAATCCGTCGTCCAGACCCGATTCCATATCGAGGTAAAATGAGCTAAACTGTTTGGGATGGGAGAATCAAGATGAGGAGAAAACATGAAAGTATTGGGCATTTCAGGTAGTCCAAGGCGTGAAGGAAACACCGACATTCTGGTGAACACGGCGTTGGAAGTCTTGGCGAGCGAGGGTTTGCAGACGGAGTTTCTCTCGCTGGCCGATCGACCTATCAAGCCTTGCGTGGCTTGCCGGGGCTGTTTTGCTTCGGATACGATCCGTTGTGTTCAGGAAGATCCGGCTTTCGAGGGAGTTCTGGACAAGTTTGCCGAGGCCGATGGTATCTTGATCGGTTCGCCGGTCTACTTCGGGTCGGCCACGCCGCAGATCATGGCCTTGCTGGACCGGGTTGGCTACGTCTCGCGGAAGCATCCGCAACTGTTGCGACGGAAGGTGGGAGCGGCGATTGTGGTCGCTCGGCGTGCCGGTCAGAACTTCACCTTCGCCCAACTTAATTACTTTTTTCTGATCAGCGAGATGATCGTGCCCGGTTCAACCTACTGGAATGTGGCCTTCGGCCGTGAGAAAGGCGAGGTGCGAAACGACACAGAGGGCATGGAAACCGTGAAGAACCTTGCCGGAAACATGGCTTGGCTGATGAAGGGACTGGCGATGGCGGCTGAACACACCAAAACATCCTGATACAATGACACCATGACCAAACGGAACATTATCCGCCGAATCGCAGACGAACTGGGTCTTACCGCCCAGGAAACCCAGCCGATCGTTCAAACTGGCTTGTGTTCTCAGCAACCGCGACCACACGTTCGACATCGTTGCCGAAGGCGGAACGAGAAGCAGGCGGCTGAGTCCTTCGACGCCTAGCGGGCTGTGTTTGCCTGAGCTTCGAGCTTGGCACCACGAGCACAAGCTCTGTTGTTGGCAGCACGCCCCACCTCGTCGACCTGTCCGTAGCAGGCAGCCAACGTCATCTCGATCGCATGCCTGGCTGGTGTCGGCAGCATACAGGCGACGATATCCAAGGCAGTGGCGGCTGAGACGTGATTCTCCGTATGCTTGACGAACTCGCCACGAAGGATCTCTTGAACCATGCCAAAAGGTCCAATCTTGCCCAGTGCCGCCAAGCTGTCGAGACAACGCAAAGCGTGCTGCGACATTCCCAACTCGTGATAGCCCACGGCGGCCTTCAGCCGTTTCAGCACCCGCACGATCATGTCAGTGTTGGATTTCATGATACTACCCTCTTGGTGGCCAGAACCTCGTCTGCGGTTGCCCCTTTGGCAGCCGCTTCGCCGCGATAGGATGACGTGCAATTTCCGTGCCGATCTTTTTGCGTTGCAAGGTGTGCTTCAACAAACCAATGATGGCGCACGAGTTATGCCGTTGGGATCAAAGTTCATGGCCCGGCCAATGTCCTAAAAAGGCACCGCAGTGCCGAAACACCGCCATCGCTTCGCACAATTCTTATACGACGATCGTTCCGTGGCGTTACATGGCTTTGGGAAAGGGGCTTCGTCGGCGTGCCGACAGGTAGCTTGGAAGCTCAAAAGAGTGAAGGCCCGCAGTTGCCAGTGCTTTCAACTCTGGTCCATGTCAGGCGACTCTGAACCAACACCGGCGGACGGGCCTTCTAATGTAATCTTTGCAGGCCAGGGCAGCAGGGCAATGCTTCCAGTGGGGCATGCGGATATGCCTCATTAGATCTATGCTGCTTTGAAGTTGCGGCTGGCGGTCACCAAGAGCATGCCGTGGACTGCCGGCTCCTGCGGGCTAGCCACGAGCCGACCAAGATTGCCAGGGTGAAGGCGAATAGGACGTAGCGCCAACGGCCGGATTGCGTGTGGTTGTAGACCATACCTGTGATTGTAAATCTTGGTGACGTGGTAAGCGAGTACCCGGGTGGGCGCAAATCCCTTCTTACCCACCTCTTTCTGCCAGCCGAGCGTCTTCATGGCCATTTATGGTCATTCCCGGCGCAGCCGGTAT
>JBAWVO010000538.1:0-2660 GCA_037147235.1 Planctomycetota bacterium
CCGATCAACTGAAACAGATCGTTGTGGCGTTCCGTGCGGTCGAGGTCGGTCAATTCGTCTGTGTAGAGTTCAACGTCCACGATACCAAGGATGCGGCGATCCTTCTCGACGACGGGGAACGCCAACAATCGGTGCAAGATGAAGAAATCGCAGGCGTCAAGAACGGTTGCTGTTTTCGGGATGGTAATGACTTCTCTGACCATGATCTCTTCAACCCGCTTGTCGAGGGGGGCGAGCAGCAAGCGACGGACGGGCACCACCCCTTGAACTCGCCCTTCATCGTCAACGACGTAAAAGTAACTTACCCGGCTTGAAGGAGGATTTGTTCGGATGGAGGACAGTGCATCACCAATGGTCTGGTCGATATGCAGCCGGGCGAATTCCGTCCGCATGTGACGGATAATTGGATCATCGAGAGTTCTTTGGATGTCGGGCGTTTGCATGAATGACCTCCTAAATAGCAAAGGCTTTTTCGTGCATTGCCTTGATCTCAGTCACGACGGCGGCTGCGGCCTCGGCGTTCTTCTGGTAATTGGCGACGACTGACGTTCCTGCCTTCGCCAGACGGATGGCGATGGCCCGGCCGATTCCACGGCTGGCCTCGGTGACGACAGCGATTTTTCCTTGCAAGCTCATTTTCTTCCTCCTACCGGACGTTGATGCGGAACCTGGTATTATACGGGTTGATGCACTTCAGCGTGAATCGCCGCCAGGGTTCTTGTATTCGTCACGGTGGGGGGTGTAAACTGAGGGACATTACATTCGATGATCTTGGAATACAGGAGCAATAAACCAATGGAACCAACGACGCTGATCGACAACTACCTCGACGGCCCGCAATTGCTGCGAAAGGCCGTGGCCGGGATGTCCCGGGAGCAACTCATGGCCCGCCCCATCCCCGGCAAGTGGTCCACGCTGGAAGTAATCTGCCATCTGGCCGATTTTGAGATCGTCTGTGGCGACCGGATCAAGCGAGTGATTGCCGAGAACGAGCCGACCTTGTTTGGCGGCGATCCTGACCTATTTGCCGCTCGGTTGGCCTACGATCAGCGGAACGCCGAAGAGGAACTCCTGCTCATCGAATTGATCCGCAAGCAAGTCGCTCGGATTCTTCGCACGCTCAAGGCCGAAGACTTCCAACGCCGAGGCATCCATTCCGAAGCCGGGCCGCTAACGCTGGAGACGCTGATTCAGAGAATGACCGGCCACATTACTCATCATGTTCAGTTTATCGAGGAAAAGAGGAAAGCGATGGCCCAGCAATGACTCGCCAGCCGCAAACGCCATGACCGTAATCAATCTTTCCTCCCCAATGACGATTTTGTAGAATGAAGGCGAAAGGAACCGAATAATGAGACAACTGCAAGGCATTTTGGCGGTCACGGGGCGAGTTCTGCTCTGCGCCGTCTTCCTGATGGCGGCGGTGGGCAGCAAGATTCCCCATTTCAGCGAAGTGGCCCAAGTCATGACTTCCAAGGGGATGCCGCAACCTAAGCTGATGCTGGCTGGTGCAATCGTGTTTCTGCTTGCGGGCAGTCTCTCGGTTATCACGGGGTATCGGGCAAGGATCGGAGCATCGCTGCTGCTGGTGTTCCTCGTCCTAGCGACCTATTACTTCCACAACTTCTGGACCATTGCCGACTCAAAAGCCCAGCAAGATCAGATGATGCAGTTTATGAAGAACCTTTCGATCATGGGGGCAATGCTATTCATTATCGCCAACGGCCCTGGCCCCATGAGCATTATATCGGTGAAGCAGAAGTAGTTGCGGCTCCCTCGAATGTGGCCAGAATCCTCCGTTCCTATCCGCCTATTCGTCCTGCCCAACTGCTCTTGTCCTCCCGCCATTCATGTGGCAAAATGTTCGTCGGATGCTAAAACACGGAGGTCACGATGTCAACGAAGAAAAAACAGAAATCACCCAAGCCCAGAATGCCGCGAGTACAGCCCAGGTTCAATGTAGGCGACCGAGTTAGGGTCAAGTACGGCGTTCCCGACCCTGACTTTCCCGATATTCCCCTGGGTGGCTGGGCTGGAACCATCACCGAAGTCGGGCAGCCAGGCCGATTCCCGCTGTACTCGATTGAATGGAGTCAATTCACACTCGATAACAGACATCCCATTTTTCGCAAGCGTTGCGAACGGGATGGATTGGACGAAACAAGTTCCCGGCAAGGTGAGGAAGACTTGGAAGCCGACATTGGCGACCCCGTGCCGCTGGAACAACCGACCAACATCGTCACTCGTCCGTTGAGTAAGAACGATCAGGATGACCGCATCAGGGCCATACTTGGGCTGACAAGCGATGATCCGCTGCCCGAGGCCAATGGAGAAAACCTCTGCAAGTACCATGAGCATCTTACGGCCCATCTGAAGTTCCCATTTCTGGGGACATACTCGAAAGAACTTGGGCCATTCCAGGATCGGAAATGCACGGTCAACGTGGCGGGACTGGTCGCTCTTGACGACTACGATCCCCAGGAGTGCTACGGGCTGCTGTGCAACATTCAGCACGATGTCGATTCCAAGGATTGCTTTGTGGTTCAAGGGCGGGTGAAAGACCGAGGCACCTTGCTCGGATTCATTCAGCGAATGATGGGTTTTTCGGCTCCACAGAAAGAAGAAGATGTCGAAGAAGACTGCTGCCTGCCGCTGGGCGA
>JBAWVO010000539.1:0-2657 GCA_037147235.1 Planctomycetota bacterium
GCACCCTACGTCGAGCTAGCAATGACAGCAGTTGGCAAGGTTATGATCAAGGCCATTCTGTTCTACGTAGTTTCTGTTGCACGGCCGAAAAACACCCCCTTTTGGGTGCGAGATGCCCGTGGAACCGGAAAAACAGGCAATGTTAATGCTTGACACCCCTTTTGGCTCTGAATATCATCTAGGTATGAGCTTATGGAATAAAATCTTGTTGGGGCTTATTTGCGTTGTCTCCCTCGGCTTCTTTCATGCTGCCGCCAGGACGGTCAAGACCTATCAGTATTGGGCTATCAAGGCCAATGACTTTGAGGGGGCACTGAAGGAGCGCAATGATAGGATTGTCGGTTTGCGGACGGCCGATCACCAGCACCCCCTTGCCGACAAGACAATCGGCGTTCAACAATTGCGCATTGATTTAGGGCGGGTCTTGGCCAACCGCGGGCGCATTTGGGCAAAGTGCGAGAAGCAGAAGGCCACGATAATTCCATCCGGTGTCATGGAAGTCAAGGTCGGCACCGAGGAGTCCGTTCCCAACGACAAGATGCTCCTTTATGTGTTTGAAGAAGGCGACGATCAGTTGCCGGGCAAGTATCTGGGCGAGTTCTACGTGAAAGCCGTCAGTGTGAATCAGGTAGTGCTGGCCAGCACCACCCAACTGGTCAGTTCGCTATCCAAGCATGTGACGGAAAGCAAGATCCCTTGGGTCTTGTACGAAATGATGCCGACCGACGAATACGAGGCTTTCGCGAACTTGACGGAAGATCAAAAGAATTGGTTCGCGAACTTACCGGGCGATCAAAAGAAGTGGGGCTTGGACGACAAATCCGAACGGTCGCTCCGCGATTATCTGGAAATTTTCCGGGCGTGTGAGATGCATCGCACACTCTTCGCGGACCGCCTGGAATCGGCTAGCCGGGATTTGAGCTACTTGGATGCCGCCAGCCAGGAAGCAAAAAACCAGGAGGCCCTGGCGGAAAAGGAAAAAACCCAGGTCAAGAAAGAACTCGATCGGGCGGAAGCCGAGCTAACGGCAGTGGCAGATCTTTTTGCTAGCCGGAAGAACATGCTCAACATCTATCAAAATCTTGTCAAGGATGCGATTGCCAAGAACCACGAATACGCACAGGAAATTGCCAAGCTGCAGAAGGACGCGGCCGATAAGATCGATAGCCGGATGCGCAGCATGGCTCAATTCGGACCGAGGGCAAACTGACCGAGTGGGTATCTACGATCGCGATTACTACCGCCAAGGAAGCAGCGGTTTTCGGCTGCAGGTTCCCCGTTCCGCCGTGGGTGCCATTATTCTATTGAATGCCGCCGTCTTCGTCCTGGAGATCATCTCTGGAGAGGCGTCCATTCATCGCTCGACCCTCGTTGACTTGCTCTCCACCCACGTCGGCCCACGAGCCGATACGCTTTGGCAACCCTGGATGTGGTGGCAATTCCTGACCTGCGGATTTGTGCATGATCCCACACAAATGCAGCACATTGTTTTCAATATGCTGGCCCTGTTCTTTCTCGGCCGAGATGTCGAAAAACAGTACGGCACACGGGAATTCATCCGCCTCTACTTGGCGATGCTGGTATTCGCGTCCCTAGTCTGGGCGGTAACGAATCAACTATTCGATCCACACCGACCGAGTAGCTTGATTGGGGCCTCGGGGGCAATTGCCGGCGTCGTGGTGCTCTATGCCTTGAACTTTCCCAAGCGAATCCTCCTTTTCATGTTCGTGATTCCGGTGCCGGCTTGGCTCCTGGGTGCAGGGGTGATTGCCTACGATATCTTGGGCGCGGTGCAACGCTCCGACAACATCGCCTATACCGCTCACTTGGGCGGAACAGCCTTCGCTTTGGCCTACTTCAATCTCCAGTGGAACTTCGGAGAACTGTATCAATCGGCCGCCTCTTGGCTAAAAGGCCATTCGCGGCCTTCGCTCAAGGTTTTCAAGCCCGAGGACGAGCCTGATGCGCCGGTGGCTGACGAGGATGTCGACCACATCCTGGAGAAGATCCATCGGGAAGGCGAGAACAGCCTCACGCGAAAAGAACGCCGCATCCTCGAAAACGCCAGCCGCGAGTATCAGCGCCGCCGCCACCCGGAATGAGCGGGGGGAAATGACGAATGCCAGGCGACGTCCAGGCCGGCTTGTGGTATTTGAGCGGCGATTACCCAAACATCAGTCGAAATAGCGTTGACCCCGAAGAGGGGTCACAGACAGGCCGGGTGACCGCTTCGCAACGATTTTCTGGGGCCTATTGATTTTCCAAATCCGCGAGGGGGGTTGTAAATCCCTCTCGATGGCGACAACTCGGTAGAAATCTGCCACTCGTCGCGTAGCGACGCCCTGATGGTAGCCGTGGGTTTTAACCCACGGTCTGAGGCATTCCGTCACCCTTTCGTCGCGTAGCGACGATTGAAAACATTCAGGCGTCGCTACGCGACGCAATGTTTGTACGTCGCTCCGGGTCCGTGGGTTAAAACCCACGGCTACCATCGGCGGTCGCTACGCGACCAGCATCCCAGGGTGCGCTGCGCGACCCTGGGCTATGCTGTCTAACCGCTACGCCAACGGCGTTATGTCCCCTAGCCCAGGGTTGCCGCGCAGCGGCAACCCTGGGCTAGAGGACAGAATCCCGTTGGGATACCGAGATCTCAAATT
>JBAWVO010000540.1:0-2654 GCA_037147235.1 Planctomycetota bacterium
ATCATGCTCCGCCCTTCCTTGCTCGTAGCGTTTTCGACCGCCTTCCTCCTGCAGGTTCCCCCCTCGGCCCATGCGGATGACGATCTCGTACAGACGGTGAGTAGCCTCGTCTGCGATAAAGACAAAGATGTCCGCGCTATTGGCCTGGAGCAGGTTCGCGACGAAGTGAAAGGCCCCGAGGCGACACGCCGCTTTGCGGGATTGTTGCCCAAGCTGGTTCCTGACGCCCAAGTGGGCCTGCTCGGCGCATTGGCCGAACGGGGCGATGTGGCAGCCAGACCGGCAGTGCTCGATCTGTTGAACAACTCCCAGGCCGAGGTCCGTGGGGCGGCGATCCGTGCCCTAGGCGCCTTGGGCGATAAGGACGACGTATCGCGGTTGACGAAACTGCTGGGCGAAGCGAATGGCGAGAAGGATGCCGTTGCCGCCATTACCCGGCTGCATGGAGAGGGCATCAACGCGGCTTTGTGCGCCGAGATAAAAACTGCCGCACCGGCCCAGCGCGTCAAGCTATTGCAATTGCTCGTCGCCCGACGCGCCGTCGACACCGTGCCTTCGCTGCTGGATGCGGCCAAGGATGCCGATGCCGGGGTACGAGTCGCGGCATTGGAAGCATTGGGCCAATTGGCCGGCCCCGAGTTGGTCGCCAAACTGGCCCACTTGATCCTCGATGCCAAGGACACTGCCGCCCGCGATGAGGCTGAAAAGGCATTGATGTTCATTGCACAGCGGAATCCCGAGATTGACCTGCGAGCCGTCCCGCTCTTGAAAGTGATGTCCGGCCTGAGTGAAACGGAAAAAACGATGTTGCTCCCGGTACTCGGTCGAATTGGCGGCAGTCCGGCCCTGAAGGTCATCGAAGAGGCATTGGCCGAAAAAGATGGGACGCGTAGCTCGGCGGCCCTGCGGGCACTTTGCAACTGGCCTGATGGCAGCGTTGCACCGCGATTGGTCGAATTCGTTCTGGCAGCCAAGGATCCGGCCGGTCGCAAGAGGGTTCTTGATGCCTTGATTCGGGTTGCCCCGCTGCCCGACAAACGGCCGGATACCCAGCGACTGGCAATGCTCAAGAAGGCGATGGAATTGGCCTCCAGCAACGAGCAGAAGGCCCAGATCCTCAAGCGGGCCAGGGCGATCCGCTCACTCGAAACCCTGCGATTCGTGGCCCCGTATATGGACCAGCCCGAGTTTACCCAGTTGGCTTGTCAAACGGTCGTCGAATTGGCCCATCACAAGGTTCTGCGGCAACCGAACAAGGCCGAGTTCAGCACGGCACTCGACAAAGTGATTGCCCTGAGCAAGGACCCGGTCGTACTCTTGCGGGCAAAGCGGTATCAGAAGGACGAGACATGGGTGGAGAAGCAGATTCAGGGTGCGGGGAAATGATGAGGACGAAGGAAAAGCGGCAAACATGACACCCGGCGTTCGGCTTGTTCGCCTGCTGGCAGCGGTGGTGATTGCCTTTGCAGTGTGTTCGTTCGTAATGTTGGGTGATGGGCCGGCGTAAAACTGTTTTAGCGGAATAAAACAGCCAACCTCGGCCAGCTTGTCTGGCTGGGCTGGCTGCGAGACATTGACGATTCCGACTTGTCTCCGTCCCATGCTCGATGTATACTCCTTGTATATCTGGAGGTTCTGTCATGCTTGCGCGAATTCAAAAATGGGGAAATAGCTTGGGATTGCGAATTCCCAAGGCACTGGCCGCGGATGCCCGGGTGGCGGAAGGCACTAGCGTTGAGTTGAACGTGGAGAACGGTCGGCTGATCGTGGTGCCACGACGCAAGGTGAAGTGCAGCATTGAGGACTTGGTTGCGAGAATCACGCCCGAGAATCTCCATGGCGAAACCGACACCGGAACACCCGTTGGCCGTGAGGTCTGGTAATGGTTCGCTACTACGTGCCCGAGCGCGGTGATCTTGTCTGGCTACAGTTCAGCCCACAGGCCGGTCATGAACAAAGTGGATTGCGTCCTGCACTTGTGGTCTCTTTGACGACTTACAATGAGAAGACAGGCGCTGAAATTGTGCTAGAAAATCGCGAGCTGCTGCGCGGCAGGGGTAAAAGGAAAAAAGGGAAAACCGCAGAGGGTAAAACCGCCAGAGGCCATAGTATTACTGAGTCCTGGAAACGCGGAACCCTGAGTAGTAGCCCAGGTCGTCCGGCGCGAGCCAGTCGCGCTTGGCGGAACGGGAGCTGTCCGGTCTGTAGATCCAGGAACCGCCACGAAGGACACGGCTATCTCCGGAGCCTGGGCCGTTTGGGTCGTCTGCGGGAGACTTGGCATAGTATTCCGCCCCGTACCAATCCGCGCACCACTGCCAGGCATTGCCGTGCATGTCGTATAGACCGAAGGCATTCGGTTGAAATGAACCCACCGGCGACGTAAACACGTAGCCGTCGCTGGCTTTGATCGTCCATGTCAAGTCAGGGAACTGCGCCTTGGCCGTCGCGTCGGCCACGTTACCGACCTTTGCCAGCGTCTCAGGGTCATCGCCGCTGGAATACCGTGTGGTCGTCCCGGCACGGCAGGCGTATTCCCACTCGGCCTCCGTCGGCAGTCGGTAAGTCTTCTTCTCCTTCTTGCTCAGCCACTCGCAGAACGCAACTGCGTCGTTCCAGCTTACGTTCACCACCGGGTGCTCGTCGGTCTGCTC
>JBAWVO010000541.1:0-2650 GCA_037147235.1 Planctomycetota bacterium
TCGACGAGTTCTTCGGGTTCCTTGGTGGTGCCCATGACTATTTCCGCTCTGCCGGCATTTTACGCGGCACTGAACCCGTGAAGAACCTCGATTAGCAACATTTGGAGCAAAGTCGGCCGAGAAGTGCGCAACGGTTGCGCACCCTGCTTGGTCGTCTCTGCCAACCGGGAACCGACCCCCGCAACCCGCTACGCTTTCTTGCTTCGCACCTAGCGGCCTCAGTGGACAGGGTGGCTCATTTGGCCAGTCTGGACGGTGAACGCTTTGGTGGCGATTCTGGGGGCTGTGGCTGCCATGCTATGACGTGTGGCCGAAAGAAATGGCCGCGAAGGTAAGCACGAATGCCTTCGGGACTGCGGCGTCCCGCACTTCGCGGCCAGGGGTCAGTTTTGGTTTCAGCCCTGGGTAGGCATGGTATCCCCGCGGACTCGCAGTAGCCGCCCAGGCACCGCGATCGGCGCGAGTGCGAGAGACTTCCGCGGCCGTAGGGCTGGAAGGCTCCTGCGCGGCGTCGCCGCCGCTGTCGGGTCACCCCCCAACTCAAGCAAACGATGCCGCGCCAAAGGCGACCTTTTCAGGCCGCTTGCGGCCGTGCGCCATGCGGGCGGAAGGGGCGTCAGCGTCGGACAACGACCGAGCGGAGCGGAGCCCGAAAGCACGCGGTCGCCAAGGGCGAGGCGTCGAAATGTTTTGCCCCGGATGCGGTGATTCATGTTTCGTCGAACAGCGACGGGCCGCCCTTGCTTTGTTTCTTTCGTTGCGGTTTGTGAATCGCTATGGGCTTCAAAATTGCGACGACCGCACTCTCACCGTTCGATCCCACTTGATCGTCAGCCGTCCATAGCGGCACAGCCCAAACACGGTATCTTCCCGCTGCCTGACCAAGATCGAGAAAGCATTCGCCTTCGGAGGGATTGCCTGTCGAAGCGGCTTCGTAAATCGGCCCGTCACTCTCGACTGACTTGTCTTTCGGAAGAAAATGCCCGTCGGCCTTGAACGCCTCGCTCATAACCGTGTACTCAATTCTCAGGCGTAGAGCCTCCCTCACCTGCTCTTCTGGCGTAATGCCGAAGAGACTCACTTGACCCTTTTGGCCAATGGTCGCCTTCTGCTTCGGCTTGAGCTTCCAGCTAAAGAACACTACCGCAAGTGAGTCAGAGCTTGCTTCTGCAAACCTGTGTATTGTCGCTTCGCGTGATGCGTGATAGGTCGTCGCCAGGGTGACCAGCCCGCTTGCATCGGTAACGGTCGCGGCATCCGTGGAGAACCACGGTTGCGGAAAGAGAAGCTCGGCGGCAGCGATGTCGCAGAGCATTTCCAAATATTCGTCCGGGTCGGTTCGATCCCGGTAGCGGGCATCCGGGCGGCACCACCGTTTGGTCGTATAGTCGGGGAAAAACGTGTGGCTGATTTCGTGGGCGACGCTGAAGCGTTGCCGCGTTTCCGGGCGATCAGAATTCACCCGCATGGTCACGCCGCCGGTTCCGTCGGGGACGATCTCTGCGTCGGCACTATGCAACGGCATTTCTTCGCTGCGGCCGATTCCGCGAAGACTGGCAAGCACGTCCACATTGATCGGCATCGTTGGTTCGCCAAACGACGCCACAAGTAATTGGATGAGTTCGCGGGCTTTTAGGCGGATCGCCGCTGGCGCGTCGATCGCCCCGGTTGAGCGAACCAATTCCTTGATAAGCGCGTCTGTTGAGCGGACGGGATACGTCACGATTTCTTTCTGCGCGTCGAGTTGACCAACAGAAGGTAAAGCTGGTGCCACTCGTCGGCTGTTTGTGGCTGCCCCCCGCGAAACTTCATGACGGCAAGGTCACGAAGATCTTCCGGTGTAAGTGGTGTAGACTGAGCAGCCATTCGACGCTGGAAGTCCTTAAGGGATGGCGAAAGCTCGACCGCCGTTTCCTGGATTTTGACCGTTTCCAGGGAAAGAAGGTCCGCCAGGGTAGTCGAAAGGGCCGTCGCGATTCGCATTAAAACGTCGGCTGAGGGTTTTTTTGTGCCGGCTGCGTCTCGCTCCAGTTCCCAGAGATACGTCTTGGAAATTCCTGCTTTATCAGCAAGATCATCAAGCGATAACCCTTTTGCCTCACGTAACTTACGTATTTTTTCCGCCAGTGACATGGATGACTTGACCGGTTGTTTTGCCATGAAGTTCGCTTCTATCAAATATAACACCGCAATACGTTTTGACAATACAATCCGTTCGCTATGGTTGACACGCCCCGGCGAACGGTTATATTCGTTATAACGAACGGCAATTTCCGGGTTGGATGGGAAACTGGTTGGACCACTATAAATAGGAGTGCGGAATGCGAAAGTCAATTTTGGGCGGGGGACGCGACGGGGATGATGGGCGAGTTACCCGATTCCCCGGTGAAAGCGATGGAGCGGGGTCGGGTGGCGTGGATGCCGCCGGTGTCCTCGACAGTCGGACGCTGCCGGATCGGGAGTTCATGGCCCAATGGGACGCCGTGATTGTCGAGACATCGCAGAAGGATCGTCTTCTTTCTCAGGCAATTCTGAACTTCACTTTACGGGAGAAGGTAAACCGGTCAAACCTACCCCTGCATGGTTTGATCGTCCGTAGCGGTTCACGGCGTTCTTAGTATTGTCGCACCTACCGGAACGCAAAGGTGGT
>JBAWVO010000542.1:0-2631 GCA_037147235.1 Planctomycetota bacterium
AAAGCCGCACGACCACAACATATAGTGGTCACGCCAGCCAAGGGGATACCCCATTAGGCGGAAATTAACGACCATTACAGGCACTATTCCCCCTCAAGTATCCGCTGGACTTCCACGGTTCCGCCGATGACCCGTTCCATATCTTTGCACAACTCGACAATGGTTCCCCAGTCACAGGATATGATGTCCTGTGAATGGGCCAGATTATTTCGCAGGCTTTCTAGCATCTTGATGGCCTGTTCCGCATGTCGGCGGGACTGCATCCTGGTCAATCGCCGGATTTCTTCATTCCGGGCGATGATTTGCCCCTTGTCGGAGATTTGCAGGCAGTCGATCAGTTCAAGATTCTGATTCCGTCGTTTACGTTCCTCCAGCAGAGCCTCGGCTTTTTGCAACCGGCTTTCGGAAAGGTACTGTTTCCAACTGTCTCCCTTGCACTTTACTTCAATCAAGCGGATGGTCCGCATCTCCAGAAGCGTAATCATCCCGAAGAGCCACATGCGAACAGGCGGCTTCTGTAAATCGCTCATCGTAATAATCCCGCCCACGGCCCCCAAGGCTCGGACAAAAAGCCTTGGTGAGTCGGCCAGCCCCAGAACTACGTCAGCGAACGAAGCGGTTTCCGAGATTGTCGTTGCGGCCTCGATGGTCTGAATACGCTCTCCGCAAAGTTTCCCGGAAAGTTCAGCCCGCTCGACATAACCGACAACGACACCCTCCTTACGGACCCCGACAACATCGAGGTTGCGTTTGTCCATGAGTTCCGCAACTTCCGATACCGCAGTTGAGGCATCAAAAGAGATGAGAAATTCGGCAATGTCACGGGCAACAAAACCATCGGTAAATACCCGTCGCAGGTTCTCGATAGTGGAAGTGTTCCAGTTCATAACAATGACTCGCTCGGCTGCTGTGGTCTCTCAATCATCTTCATCATAATCATGTTTTCGTGCTTCCCACCACCCTTCTTCCCAGGAGCTTCTTTTTACCGGCTCCTTCTCCTGGTTGTAAGGATTATCCTCTTGGTCTACGCCATCCCAGTATGATTCGTAGCCCTCGTCGTATGCTTCATGGTCGGTCATTGGCTGCTTCTCCATTACCGTGTCATTACGATTGCCGCATCATAGACGAACTTCACTCCGAATCCTAGCAGCATCACAGCACAGATTGCGGAAATTGTCTTTTGGCTGCGGTTTCCAAACGCCTGCGAACCCTTGAACCCAGCGAAAGACAATACTTCCAGCCAGCCCATATCGCAAAGCCAATGAACGAGAGCGAACAGGACAAGGGCCAGGATGCCGAACTCCATCGCTTGGCTCGTAAGCGTCAGACCAACCGTCGCCCACCACAGGATGAAGTAGGGATTGGCTCCGCTCAGGATGATGCCGATCCAAAAAGGATGACGTTCCATCAACCAAAGAATTGCCCACCTTGATCTTGTGGTCGAGGAAGGAAAAGGGCAGGTCGGCATCGAGTGTTTCCACCCAGAGCGACACGCGGGCCAGTTCCACGGCCAGCGGCCTGGACGACAGCGGATTGGTCCAGGGCACACTCTTTGATAGTGAGGAGCGGGAGAAGCAGAGCCGGGTGGACGCCGTGGCGGACCAGATCAAGGAGCAGTTTGGGGTGGGGGCGATAAGACGGGGAAGCGGCCTAAGCCGGGACGGCAAGGATTAGGCGGTTGTGAGAAGGGCAGGGGTGGGCACTACAACCGACGAGTGACAGAGACGAAATATCCACCACGATTGTAGGGCGAACTATACCCCAAGAATTGCTCAGTGGACACTTTAGTTTCCGTGAATTTGCAGCTAAGAAACCCTCGCTGTGAATTCACAGTAAATGTACCGTTATCAACCCACTCGGCCAGAATAAGCGGGCAAACTCGACAAACTCTTTGCCACTTTAACCCGTTGCAGAGCAATGACTTAGTGACGCAAGTCTTTGTGAAATAAGGAGTTGCGAAAAACGATTTGGTGTGATTCTCAGTCCGAGAACAGGGGTTCGACTCCACTAGGGGGTGTTATACACTCTTGTACACTGAAGCAAAGGTACGCACCAACTCGCACAAGCCCGTACTCCGTATGGGCTTGTAGCGTTTCTTGCGAGTTGGAACGAAGCGGTGCGGCAGGCTGCTGCACCGCTTTTTGCACCGGTACTGCACCGGATTCTGCGCCGCCCTTCACGGCCTTCTCGAAATCGGCGTCGGTGAGCTGGAGATAGTGCTTCGCGGCGATCGGGGCCGAATTCCCGATCCATGCCACCACTACATGCAACGGGTGATGCTGGGTCAGCTCGGTTTCTCGGCTCGCTCGCAGATTCTGAAACAGCCGTGGCCATTGCTCGACCCCGGCGCGTCGGATGATCCGCTCCAGTTGGGTGCGTAGGTTCGTACTGCCTAGGCGGCGTTTGGCGATGACGTGCTTGGTTCCAGGCTCGGCCGCGTCGAAGACCTCCTCCACGAAAGGACGCAGCTCGGAAAACAGGGGAATGACGCGGGAATCACCGCCGTCGTGGTGTTCTGTCTTGGGGCTGCAAATACGAATCCGCTCTTGTTACGCGAAAAACGCTTTTCTTTAGGTCTGCACTTTAGGCGAATTCTGGCCTTGATCAATCAAATTGCCCTTGCCAAAAAAA
>JBAWVO010000543.1:0-2627 GCA_037147235.1 Planctomycetota bacterium
GTTTTGTAGCTGATCAGACTGTAGAGCAGAGTCAGGAGGAATGTGAAGAAGGCTAGGAAGCGGGGCAGGGCAGGGGAAGTGGACAGTGGACGGTGGACGGTAAGCGGGGAGGGCAGTGGCTCCTTGCCGTCTGTGGCGATGCTGCGGCGAACAAGCGAAACAACGGCACCGATGATCGCTAGCACGGCGATAAAACCCTCGCTCCAAAAGATTCGTTTTGAAGGCCGATAGGCGAAGAATAGTTGGAGATAGTAGTGCCACGGTTCGGAGTGGTCGCCCTGCCGGCTGCCGCGACGGAAGTAGTTGGCGTAGGCGCAAACCGAGTCCCAAGGGCCTAGCCAGTTCTTGCCGAACATCGAGAAGAAAGCCGTGGCGACGAGGCAGGCCGTAAGAATTGCTGCAAGGATGTGAAAGAGAAGGGGGGAGGGGAGAATGCCCTCACCCCCGGCCCTTCTCCCGGAGGGAGAGGAGCGACGGCAGGCCCAGTTCAATGCGGCGGCGGCAATGGCGGCAGCGGCGGAAAGGATCCAAGTCTCTTTTGTGGCATGCATCATGCCGACTGCGGCCCCGGCGGCAAGGATCCAGGCCAGGCGGCGCGTGCGAACGTATCGCCACCCGCACCCCAGCGCGGCCAATGTGAAGAAGAGCAGGAGCGTTTCCTGGATGTAGTAACGGCTGTAAAACACCATCGCCGGCGAAATGGCCGTCAACAACGCCGCGACGACCACCGCAGGCCGGCCCAAGCCGTCAGCCAAGAGCATGAGCAATCCGATCAGCCCCAGGCCGAAGAGTACGGGCACGATGCGATAAGCGACTTCCCGACTACCGGCCAGATCCTTGACCCCGCTGATTGCCAGCGATGGGAGCGTGAGCCAATAAAGGCTGGGACCGTGGTGATCGGTGGTATCGTAGTCGTATTTGCCTGTTTCGTGGAGTCGCCCAGACTTGACCGCCTGATTGGCCTCGTCGGCATGCATGGGCCGCTGGGCAAGTCGCGGCAAACGAAACGCGGCCGCGAGAACCAAAATGGCGAGCATCGCGACCGCAAACAGCAAGCGGGGCCGGTTCATTTGACCGGTTTGCCGTAGACTTCCACCTCAATATAGTGGTTTTGGTCGTTCGACGTATTCCCGTTGGAGTGCAGACGTACGTACCGGCCGCGGACCGGTTTGCCCTGCGCGTCCTTCACGGCAAGGGCCTTGCCGCGGTAATCGTCGATGTACTCCAATTGTTTACCCGCGCCGAATCCCAGGGCATCGGCGAAATCGTTGTTGAAAACGGTCTTTACCCCCTTGATACACTCCGGATCGTCGGAGATTTGGGCGACCATGCTATGATAGACGCGGCCCTCGGCGTGGTAGTGCCAGACGACAATGGCCGAGATATCGGCCGGATTCTCTAGGTCGATCTGGATCCACTGCTTGCCCGGGGCCAACTCGACGAAGCTGCCGTCGGAGCCGTCTTTATCGCCGTCGGTGGCCAGGGATAGCTCGCCGATGATCGGGGCCGAGTCGCTGGAGGTCACATTCTTTTTCGCCGCGAGGTTGATGCAGCCGCCAGGAATCATCAGCGGTGCTTGCGGTTTCTCCGAGTAAGGCTCGAGGGTGGCACTGGCCTTGATGTTCTTTGGCGTACCCACGAAGAGGGCTTTGGGGGTTTCAAACTTCAGTGGAACCAGATTGCCGTCGGCCGGCTTGGCATCGTCGGCCGCAGCGGCGAACGATGGGTGGCACAATGCGATGGCCAAGGTTGACAGGAAGGTCCAGCGGATGATAGTGAGGTTAGTCATGGGGGGGAGGGGGGAGGAAGGGATTGGGGATTGGGAGGTTTCAGACGTTTCGTCTACTCATCTACTAAGAGAGCTATTCCAGTATAACACCCCGAAGGCTGTCCGGAAAGCCCGAAGATTCTCGGTTATCCTAATTCGTTGCCCTGTCCGCAAACCATCGGGCAGGGCAGCGACTATCAACACTTCAATCAACAGGGGGCGGCGTGTCCGTCCCCTTTCTTTGCGCGAAGGGGGAGGGAGTGGGGAGCGACCGGGAAAGTGTAAATCGCCCCCCCTTGGGTGCCAACCCGCCAATTTTTCTCGTTTTTTGCTCTAAGCCCTACGAAGCGATTTGGCGGGGTTTCTCGTTTGCCCTACTCCAAGTCGTTTCCAGCGTTTCGACGCAAGGGCGGGGCTGTTTTGCGAACCGTCTGGCGGTCGTTGGGCTGTCGGGGCGTGGTTTCCTGGCAGGGAGAGTAAAACCAAGCCCGATTTGGCGTGTCGTGGCGGCGTGGTGTCTATTCCCTGTTGTACGGAATCATGCTGACAACCTTGCCGGTGCGAAGGGCTGCTTCGCGTTGCGCTATCGTTTTGGGGGCTTGTTTCGGTTCGGGGATGGATTTGCCGTGGTCGATTATTTCAACCTTAACGAAGTCGGGGCAATCGACCTTGATTTTTTCCTGGCTCATATTCTTCTCCGTATTGGTGTTTTCTTCTTGGTCTGCTACGGCGACGGGCGGGGTTTGGTTCGTTTTTTTAATAATTCGCAATCAAGAATTTTCCCTTGTGTCCTTCTGGCATTGCATCAAATCGGGTATTGTGCTATGACTTCACTGCAGTCGCAAATACTTGATTTTTA
>JBAWVO010000544.1:0-2620 GCA_037147235.1 Planctomycetota bacterium
GAATCCCAAGTACCTGTCGCAAGTTCTTGGCCTGCCAGGGGTTTAGCATGCGTTTACCCTGCATTTCGGCCTCAATTCCCCTTGAAATCACTCGGAAGATAGTCGTATAATCCGTACTCGCGTCCACGCCAATCGATCAGCAAGGAAGTAAATCATGGGCCTCTTCAGTTTCGGCAAAGCCACATCCCCCAAAACTATGGTTTTCAAGGACATTGTCGCCCATTATCAGCGTCTTCGCCCGATACGCTTTCGTCTGAATAACGAAATCGTTCACCGGCTTTCCCGTGATATGCTCAACGATGGGGCGAAAAAGATCGGCATCCTTCGTGGTGGAGTATTCGTTTTTGACAATGAAGACGAGTCTTCCGTGCTGATGGACTACTGCATCCACGACGTCTATCGTAAGGGTCGTAATGCGGTCGAGCAGTACTTTTGTGACAGTCCACCCGATCCTGATTCTGACGATATGGCATGTTTGCAAGCGATGCGGCACGCGACCTACGCATTGGTCGCCGTGCTTCACGTCGAACCGGGTGTTGGTTGCCATGTACGGAATCTGTATACGGAAGAAACGCGACTGCTAGTCGATATCGGACTTTCCAAAACGGCACTAGCCGGTGCTATTATAGCGACGCGGCTGCTGGACTTTGGCGACTTTATCGCAACCGGAGGTGCGGCACTTCCCTTGGGCATTCTAAGTAACAACGAATTGGACGAATGGCAACGGAAGCTTCGTGCGGGCGTGGACCATGAGCGATCTGACCCAGCCCCGATGATTCGCGCATGTCTTCAAAGAGGTGCGTCCTCGAACATCCAATATGAAGGAGAGAATGACCAACGTCGGTCCGATGCTGGAGGAGGTTCACTGCCAGCCGAGGATTCAGCCCAACGAAGACTGGCACTCGCAAAACGTCACGCAAGCAAGGCAGTGACGAATCGACGTTGCAGTTGCGGGAGCGGCAAGATGTTCAAGAACTGTTGCGGGAAACAATAAAACCATTTCCGTGGGCAGATCGGATATTGAGATAACCTGACAACGGCGGCGTCGCAGAATTCAGTTCGGTTCGCCTACTTGTTTTGGCTTCACCGGCTCCTTCTGCACTGCCTTTTTCGCTGACGTACCCTCCGGCGTCCGTTTGGCATGCGAATCCGCTTGGTAGCAGACGATTGTATCATTGCCCCGCAGATAGAGTCGATTGCCAAAGATCGTCGGTTGCTGCGGCAGGCCCAGCTTGATTCCGGGGTTAACCCGACCCAACTCCTTGTATCCGCTTTTACCCGCTTCGGCTAGCACCAGTTCGTCATGCTTCGTCGTGGCGAAGATCAACCCGTCGGCTACCATCATATTCCCTTGGCGGCTCCACTCCGGCCCCTCCTGTTGCCAAAGCAGTTTTCCACTTTCCAGGTCGATGCACTGAAGGGCGTCGCTCTTGCTCCCACGCCCGAAGCCATAGACCGCACCCGCATAAACCGAGGGCGTGTGGTAGGCGTTGCACATCAGTTTGTCGCTAATATAAACTGTGCGAGCCGAGGTCTTGCCGTCCTCCACTTTGAACTCGACGCAGGCACCCCACGAGACCCCGCTCTGAAAGGCCGAGACGAACATGCGGTTCCCCAGCACTACCGGCGTAGCCACCGGCCCAGAAAACGGTGACTTCGGAAAGCTCCAGTGCCAGAGAATCTCACCCGTCCGGGCATTGACGCCGATATAGTCGTTCTGATAAACGCAGCAGACGATCTGAGGCACCCCGCAGAACTCGGCGTAGCTTAGCGAGCAGCCAGTCTGGAAGCAATAGTTTGCCCCGGTGTCATCTCGCACCTTCCAGAGCAGCTTTCCGCTCAGCTTGTCCACCGCAACAAGCACGTTATCCTTGCCGCTGGAGCCGATATACAGAATATTCCCCACGATCAGCGGCAGCCCGCCCTCGGTCGCAGTGAATCGCTCGCGTTCCTCCCATATCACTGCTCCATCACTTGCGTTTAGACAGAAGATCGGACAATGTGGATCCCAGAGGTTCCCCTTGTTGCTGTCGTAGGGAATGAAGTAAACATGGTTGCCATCAATGATCGGTGTCGAGACCATACCTTCCACGCCATGATGGTTTTCCTTGGCGATCAGCATCCGCGTCCAAAGTATCCGGCCTGTCGATGGGTCAAGGCAGGCAGCCCACTGTTTACCATCGGCCTGGTAGCCAGTAAATGCTCGTCCTCCGGCTTCCACGATAGCGGCTTTACCTTCGCCGATCCGGAATCGCCACAGTTCGCGTGGGCCACCGTTCGGCCAGCGATGCAGCAGTCCCTGAGCCGGATAGACGCAGTTGCCGTCATTAGGAAACAGTCGCACATAGTCTTCTCCCCCCGGCATTCCAGGCTCGCCAGCTTGCGATAGAGCCAGCGAAGCCAACAGCAGTATGGCGGTGAAGGCTACGAGTATAGGTTTCTTCTTGCTCATTGGGGGATTCTCTTTCGCGAGTAGACGGGGACTGGACCTTGGTATTCGCCTGACTTGCCAGACATCATTGTAGTGACGCTGAACGCCGTGTCAAAGTGGTGTCAAGAACATCACGGCTTTGGCGTTTTTATAAATTGACCTGTCTGCGCTCAGGTCAACTGCCCCATC
>JBAWVO010000545.1:0-2609 GCA_037147235.1 Planctomycetota bacterium
CAGGCGTGTAGGTTGGCACGCCGTCCGTCTTGCTGATCGCCAGGTCGAATGCCGTGGAGGAATTGGCGAAGTTGTAGCTTTCCGTGGCAAGGAGCCCCTGGGAGCCCCTTGCAATGACTGTTCCGGGATCGAGGAAGAGTGCCGTTTCATTTTTTCCGATGGCTTCATTCGCATAGATTACGGCCTGACTCACAAAGGTACTGAGGGGAGGCGTACCCGCCGGGTTGGGCGAAAGGAGCTCGTCAATGGCGAAATTGCCACTCGAGAAATCCGCGGCGGTGTAAGGGACACTTTGAGGATCGAACTCCACTTCACGCATGGCCATCTGTAAGGCGACAGCTTTCATTTGCGACAAAACGATGGATACACCTGTGACAGGATCAACGGCGTAATGGTTATAGAGATACGCTATCTCGCCGCCACTTGAAAAATTTGGGTTGGTCTGCCCCGGATCCGAGTTAAGCGTGGCGTAGAACTGACTGCTGGGAGGTGCTAGGGAATGGAACGGATCGTAACAATAGCTCAGAAAGCTGGCTGACGAATAGGCGCCATCGGTGAACTGAGTCGGAATCTGTCCAAAATAGTCCTGGTGAACGTCGGTGCCATACAGCGTATATTGAAGGTAGGCCCAATTGTTTGCGGCAAAGAATTTTGTCAAATTGGCCGTGACTATGAGGTTGCTTGGGTCAACAACCGTCACGTTGATCGTGGAGGAATTGACGGCTGAGGCAGGATTGATCTGCGAGAGGATCTGAACACCCGCGGGTTGGTACTGCGGCAGCGAAGCCAAGTTCTCGACAAGTTGATACTGGCCCGGAGCCAACCCACTGAATCGATAGATACCATTTGAATCGGTGAGTTTTGTGGCCAATAGAGTGCCACCCTGGTAAAGTTGGATGGTGGTGCCAACTTCGACGCTATCGCCCGCATCGAAAATATTGTTGGTATTGTGATCGACGAAGGCGATTCCTTGTAAGAATCCTGTTGACGAAAGCAGGTTGCGGTTTTCCAACGACTCCACGGCCAGCAACCGCTTTCGGGGACGGCGTTTTGCGCGGTCAGGCAACTTTTTCCCTCGTACCCAAAGGATTGCGGATTTTAGCTTCGGGTTCATGATCGGTCCTTTTGGCGAAAATGGTGAAATTTTGTGTTGCGGCAGGATGTCGCAACGTCTTTTACGCTTGCCTACCTTCAAAAGTCAAAACCCGTCCTGCAACACGTAGTTGAAAATTTGGACCGACGGGATGACCATGATTTCCGCGTCTTACGTTTTCTCTTCTTCATTCTTCCGCTTCAGTTCTCCCTAGATTCGTGATGTGCGCCCCGTGATCGCGTATGTGCCTCTATCGCCCGAGCCAATGGTGGATGCTTGCCAGAACCCGGTCGGCTAGGCTCGAACTGGTGAGCTTGCTGGAGACCGAGGTAGTGACATGCGACGTCGACGCAGCCGAAATCGCGGCCCCTCGAATCTGGCTTGCCGTGACTGTCGCGGGTGGATCGGTGACGGTCGTCGTAGTGGAAGCCAAAGCGAGTTGCTTAGAGGGATGGCCTAAGATCGATCCACTAACCAACGAATTTGTGTAATCCGCGGTCGATGTGCGGCCAAGCCGGACCACGGGTGGAGTATTTGGGATTTGCTGGGCGACGATCGCTTGGGTGGTGGGCGAAGAAGCTAACGCAACTTGCTTAGAGAGATAGTCTGCAGCCAATCTCCATTCACCGAAGTTGTACGCCGTCCCTTGTTGTCCCGCGGGCAGCACAATTTGGTTGATAACATTGTCGACTGACATATTGCCACCAAGGTTGCCGGCCTCGTCCTTGCCGTTGAGATACCGCTGCGGTTGCGTTTCCACGAGCATAAAGGTGCCGGCCGGCAGAGGATCGAAGTGGTAGTAACCGTTGATATCGGTGACCACGGTCTGATTGGGGGCATGGGCATCGGTCTGCACGAGCGTCACCGTGACGCCGGGGACGCCGATGTGATAAACGCCCGGCGAAATCATTCGCTGCCCTCGGTTGCTGGCATCAATGTAGACATAGCCTGAGAGGCTGGAACTGGCCGGGCTGCCGACGCTAAACACCGAAGATGTCGTCGAAGACAGCGAACCGGAAATGGCCGCCAGGGCATAGCCCGGACCGACCTTATCGATGGATAGACCACTGAAACTGGCCACGCCGCTTGCCACGGTCACCGTCTTCGTGCCGCCGAGAGTCCCGCTGGCCGGATTCGTGCTGATCGCCACGGTGACTGAATCGTTACTATCGCTCGTTACCGTGTTGCCAAACTGGTCCTGAATGGCAACGGTTACCGCGGGCGCGATGGTAACGAACACCCGGGTATCAACGGGCTGCTGCACGAAGGCGAGCGTCTTAGCGGCCGCCGGGCTGATCACCAAGCTGTTCGAGGTCACCGAACTCACGCCCGTGGCATTCGTGCTGAAGGCCAGGTTCATCGTCTCGGCCTTGTTGTAGGATAGGCCGCTGAAGGCGGCAACTCCGTTGACGAACGTCGCGGTCGTTGTTCCCTGCACGCCGGCGGTGCCGAGCGAGCCGAGCGTCACGGTCACCGTGTGCGCGCTATCGCTGCTAATGACGTTGCCGTACTGGTC
>JBAWVO010000546.1:0-2602 GCA_037147235.1 Planctomycetota bacterium
GCAGAGCAGAGGCAACGAAATACCGCAACACGACATCGGCCCCGCCACCTCCTGGCAAGCCGCAGGCCCCGGCCGGTCAGATCGCCATGTCGGAAGAGAACGACCAGATGATCCAGCCGTCGAGTACTCGGGTCACTCCATCGCCCGGCAACAAGATTCTGCATGATCTCCGCCAGTCCGCGAGACAGCGGGAACGGCATCCCGCCATTTCGGCCAAGGGACAGCAAAAGGAGGGGACCGACGACGGCAGCAATCTGCAAGGCCCCAGCGGTGCCAAGTACTCCGCAAGCGACGTTTCCCGGCCAGCCTGGCAGTACCTTCCGGATACCGACACTGGGGATCAACCCAGCCGGAGCGATTACCGAAACGCTGGGTTTCGCATGCTTCCGCGGCAGCCGGATGATATCCGGAGTTAGCGGTTACGCGGGATAGATTAACTTGCCGTGAATGTTTTTGAGATTTAGGAGCTGATTCATGCCCACTATCGAACTGCCGAAGGGAATGCCCCCCGGAATGACTTCCGCTCGTCGTGCTATTCACGGAATGCCACCGGGGATGCTCGCGCTGTCTACGGGGCCTGGCGGCCCCAATGTGGGTGGCGAGTCAGATGGATACAGGAACCCCAGCTATCCCGACCACGAAGATATCGGCGAAGGTCCGTGGAACAACCACACCGACATGATGCGGTTTCACGACCACGAGCTACATCCAGACCTTGCTGAAGCTTCGATACGGGACGTTGATTCTCACGGCCGTTGGCATATTCTGGTTCCCAGTGCGCTCCGGCAGCAGATATCAGAATCTGGCCAGCAGGACGTTCTTACGCCCACACATGCGGTGCATGGCCCAGCCGAACCCGATTTCCACGATCCTGCACATCCGAAGGTCACTGCTTGGCACAATGACATTGCATATACCGTGCCAGTGCATCCTGCTGCGGTGTCCAAAGAACACATGCAGGCCCTGGCAGACTACGAAGTCCATCGCCGTCAGCACGAGAAGCTAGAACAGCAACTGCGCGGCGAGCGAGATGCGTTCGGCGATCGGCGGCCGGACTTGACCGCTGAAGAAAGCGACCGGCTCGGTCGTTCGCAACGGCAATTGAATCATCTCCACAGTATTATGAGGGGGGCTGGAACTGCGGCAGTGGGGACGATCAATCCTTACCAAAAGTTTGTCCGCAGGAAGTTTTACCAGGCGGTGCGCCAAGGCGATCTATCCCCCAGGGAATATCGCGGACAGGTGCTGCCCGATCGAGAAGCGGCGATCGAGTCCATGTATCCCGAGCGAAGATCGAATCGGCAAGGCCAATTGCCTTCCGATATGAAGGTCGAGGAATTCCCCGGCATCTGGAGCATCGTCAACCATCAGGGCAAAGTCACCCATAACGGAGTTTCGTCGCATCCGTATAGCGCAAGCTTTGGTTCGCCATACTGGCGGGAACAGGTTCTGGCCGACGCTCGCAACAAGAATCTTGTGGCCAACCGATTGCATCATCTTTTCGGCGATCCGCCCGACATCGATATGTCGAAGCTGCCGATCAGCACCTACGGCAAGGCGAGAAAGAAGACTGCCGAGTGGTTCAGCAATCAGCAGTCTGGTGGCCTGCGGCTACCCCCCGGCATGATCCAGGCATCGAACAAGCCGATCGGCCTGGCCGGCACCGAACCCGTCGAGCAAGAACCGTGGCAAGTCCAGAACGTCGGCGGAGTTTCATGGAAAGTCAAAGACGTTCCGATGGGCGAAGGCGAAGACAATATCCTGCACTACATGGCCGCACCTGGATACGGTGATCAGCTCACGCCCGAGATCGTCAGGATCCGCAAGGAGAATAACCTGGATGTTCCGCACGACTTGAACGTGTACCGTGGGCGCACGTTCGGCAAAGACATTACCAGAGAGGGGAATGCACCGCAGTTTATGAGTCACGGGCATCATGCAATCCGAGAACTGCTGCAAGCTCATCGGCCAGTGAGCCTCACGTTCACTGCTGCCGAAGAATCACGCCAGAGGGCGTACTACCACGTGATGCAGCATCTTGCGAGAGATCCCGGCGTGAACAAGGAGTATCGGTTCTTTGGCAAGCCAAACGACGCCTATTTCAATATCGTGCATAAGTCGGTTGCCAACCAGCCGGTGTACCACGGAATGCACATTCGTGAGATCCTGGAACAAAGAAAGAGACTGCCGCCGAGAGAGGAAGCGTTGCGCAGGAAGGCGACCGCCATCGGCATGTCGGACGACGAAGAACTGACCGACTGGACGCAAACTCCTAATCGCATGAAGCGTCTACAGCGCATGCAAGAGCTGGCCGACGCCGGCGACACGGATAAGGACTACCTGTATCTGGACCCCGACGATTACTTTGAACCGACCGACGAACAGCTTCAGGAAAAGCGTGAGGACGAGGAGAACGCCATCTCCGGCCACCGGCCGCCGGACTACCACGGGCTGGCAAGCAGGCTGGAAAAAGAGGTTCCGTTCTTTCGCGGTCGAGTACGGCCGATCGGCAGCAACGGAATCATGGTCCACGATCCTCGCGGATCGGGCAGATTGCAGATCGGCGATCAACCAGGCTACTCCCCTGAGACGAGAACCCTTG
>JBAWVO010000547.1:0-2602 GCA_037147235.1 Planctomycetota bacterium
GCCGATCCCCCGCATAGATGATTTGCTTGAGTTGCTCACCCACGGGGTGGGTATACCCGAGATAATGGAATCGCTCGATCAACCCATTAAATAATCGTTCCGCCTCAGTGCGCCGCACCTGTCTGATCGCAAGCGGCGGCAACTCCTTAAGCCCGCATTCTATCGGGCTTTGATCCAGTTCGAAATCTGTGGCCGGATTACACCGTTTCATCCCAAGAGAGTTTGGCGGCGAAAACTTCTTGGCCGGCAATTCAATGTGACCGGCTCGATGCAGAGCCAGCATCAGGCTCCGGCAAACCATATCGCATAACGCACCATTGCTCTGCCTCCAGTTCCACGCCTCGCACACAAGAGCGGACAGCCGTCGACGACTGGCCTGCGGATGTTGCGCAATCAGATTGCGCAAACCGGCGATGTCTTCACGGCTCAGAGAACGACTGCGATATCGAAACACCTCATCCATAAAAGGAAAATAGCAGAGAGGTGTTTGGAACGCACGCTATTTTTCCGTTTTTCTTTACGTCGTTTTTCTACCCCAGTTTCCGCCACAACGGACTCATCGCCGCTCTGCCAGGGTCTCCATTCCATAGCAGTAATTGTAATTCACGAGCCTCCATTTCCTTCAGCGTCTTGGAGGTGCTACGGTCTGGTCGCCAACGGAACCGCCCTTTCGACAATCGCTTCTGGCACAACCAGAACCCTTGTCCGTCATAGACGAGAACCTTCAATGATGTCCCTCTCCGGTTCCGAAATACAAACACACACCCCGAGAGTGGATCTTTTTCAAATTGATTCCGGCATATCCCCGCCAAACCATCTATGCCGTTGCGAAAGTCTATGGCCTCGACGGCCATCAAAATCCGCATCTGCGGTGTCAATGAAATCATGGCTGGCTACGCCCCCAGAAAGGCTTCTTTAATCCGGCACCAATCCACAGAACCCGCCGACTTCAGGCTGATCCGCATCCGAGTCCCGCTGCCCTTCGTCAGTTCAATGACGCAGCCAAGTTCCTCTGCTGTCGATTCTGGCTTTACCTCTATGAAAGTCGGCATCAATCCCGTCTCCCGATGTGGGCGGCCAGCGACGCCGATCACATGCCGTTTCAGATCGCCATGACTCAGCTTAAGTTCCTTGCTCACCGCCTGTACGCCATACTTCTTTGCCAGAATGATCGCTTGATCCCACACTGATCCGGGAATCTTCCTCTCTTTTCCCGGATTCCCACGCCAGGCCGCCAGCGTTTCGCGAATCGGTTCCAACTCCGCCAGAAACTCATTACTATTGCTCATTGATTGCCTCCTTCTATGGCAATCAAGCTATCAGGTCGCCGCATTCAGACGCATGCACTGTTGCCGAAAGGACACAATGAACCGCACTTTGTACTCGCCTGCCCTAAGTCGGGCCGTGAAATGTGATTCGGCAAACTTGAACAGTTCCTGATGACTTTTCAGCTTCACGCCGCCAGGCAGAATGAGTGTGGCGATGGAGCCTGAGGGAACACTCAGGTCCATGGAGATACCCCGGGAGGTCCGCTTCCACGCAACTTTGATCAGACCACGGGGGGTGGCGTGCTCCGCCATCACCCAGTCCAATCCCTCGGGGAAACAAGGGCTCACCGTGAAACGCTTGAAGCCGGGAGCGTCGGGATCGGGCTTGATTCCCGCCAGAAAGGCGTACATCCAGGCACTGATGTCGCCAAACATAATGTGGTTCCGGGACGACTCGCCATTCCAATCTTCCCAGAGCGTGGTGGCACCTTGGCTCAGCCAATGGACCCAGCCGGGAAATTCGGGCTGGGTAATCAGCCGGTAGGCCAGATCGGCATGGCCGTTCTCAGCCAGAACCCGCGGCACCGTTTTGGCTCCGAGGATACCAAAGTCAGGACGACACTGGTTGGCAACAACGGCTTCCGCCAGCCGGGCAACCACCCGCGCCTTCTCCCCCTCCTCAACCAATCCATAATGGAGGGCTACACCCATCGCCGTCTGCTCACCCCCTGCGTACACGCCGTCGCCCTTGTAGAACTTCCGGTTGAAGGCCTCACGTATGCCCGCGGCCAGTCGGGCATACGCCCGCTGGTCTTTCGGACGGTTTGTCAGCCCCGCAAAACGCGAGATCAGGAGAGCATCGGTGTAATAGTAGGCCGTCACGGGGAGTTCGGCAGTAACCATGCGCTTGCTGTCCACATGACACCAGTCACCCAGCCCGAAGGACATGATCCCATCGGTTGCCAGACTGGTGCAGTAGTCCACGTACCGCTTCATCGCCTCATAATGTTGCTCAATGCAGTGCGTGTCGCCCGTGTAAAGGGTGATATACCAGGGGATCAGGATGAAAGCGCTGTCCCAGGCCGGCCCGCTCCCCCAGTTGTAGCCCCACCCCGTACTGGGCACGATTCCGGGGAACTGACCGCTGGGCCGCTGCGTGTCGGCCATTGTCGCAAGCCATTCCCGATAGGCGGACGCGGCATTGAAGTTCATCAAGCCGGTTTCCGCCGCCAACTGGGCATCACCGGTCCACCCGTTCTTTTCGCGGTGCGGACAGTCCGTCGGGATGCCGACGAAATTTCCGCGATAGGACTCCATGGTACATTCCTGAAGAC
>JBAWVO010000548.1:0-2562 GCA_037147235.1 Planctomycetota bacterium
GGCAAGATGCCCGTGCCACGGTGGCGACCGTCTGCCAGAGAATCTTGCCACACACGGCGGTTGACATTGGACAAACCGGGTGTGATAATAGGGCGATTGCCGGTTGTTTCCCGTGGACCTATCTTCTCCAGGGCGTGGAAGCGGACCCGGCCCCACCAACATTCCCAAAACAGCATCCCGCCAACCCATGAGGTCTGCCATGAAGAAGTTCGCAACTTGGAGCATTGTCGTTATTTCCCTACTCGTCGCGTCGAGCGTCCGCCCAGTCCAGGCCGACGTCACCTTGCCGAAGGTGCTCGGTAGCCACATGGTATTGCAACGCGACCGGGCAGTACCAATCTGGGGCTGGGCCGCCCCCAGCGAAGAGGTCACGGTCAAACTCGACGAGGCGACCGCCACCACCAAGGCGGACGCCCAGGGCAACTGGAAGGTCGTGCTTCCGGCCGTTAAGGCGGACGGAAAAGCCCACGCCATGTCCATCAATGGGAAGAACAAGATCGAGTTGGACGACATCCTCATCGGCGATGTGTGGGTCGGTTCCGGCCAATCGAACATGGAGTGGGCCCTTGGTAACTGCCACAATGCCAAAGAGGCGATCCCCGCCGCCACGGACTCGCGGATTCGCTTGTTCCAAGTGGATAAAGTCCAGGTACACCAAGCGGCCAAGGACGTCCATTCCCAGGGCTGGAAGGTCTGCTCGCCACAGACCGTGCCCGGCTTCTCGGGCGTTCTCTACTTCTTCGGCCAGCGATTGCACAAGGATCTCGACGTGCCCGTGGGCTTGGTCAATAGCTCCTGGGGTGGTTCGCCTATCGAGCCGTGGACAGTCACTGGCGCGAACGGTGGCGGCATGTACAACGGCATGATCGCCCCCGTGAAACCCTTTGCCATCCGCGGCGCGATTTGGTATCAGGGCGAATCCAATATGGGCAACGGCTTGGCCTACGCCGGCAAGATGAAGGCCCTGATCGAGGGCTGGCGGAAGGTCTGGGGCTATGACTTCCCGTTCTATTTCGTCCAGATCGCGCCCTTTGCGGGTTACGGGCCCGGTGCCCTGCCGCTGCTCTGGGAAGCCCAGGTGGCCAGCCTAAAAATTCCGCAGACGGGCATGTCGGTGACGACCGACCTGGTCCACAACATCGGCGACATCCACCCGATCAACAAGATCGACGTCGGCAACCGCTTGGCCTTGTGGGCGTTGGCCAAGGAGTACGGCAAGAAAGATCTCGTCTACTCGGGGCCGCTGTACAAGTCGATGAAAGTCGAGGGCGACAAGATTCGGCTTTCCTTCGCCCACGTCGGCGGCGGTCTGAAGTCGCGTGACGGCAAGCCGCTGACCGAGTTCCAGGTCGCCGCTGCCGATGGCAAGTTCGTTGCTGCCGAAGCCACGATCGATGGTGACATGGTTGTTGTCCAGGCCAAGGAGATCGCCGCGCCCACCCAGGCCCGTTTCGGCTGGAGAAACGTGGCAAATCCTAATCTGGTCAACAAGGAGGGGCTCCCCGCCTCGCCGTTTAAGACCAATGACTGGCAGGGTGGCACGGGCGAGTGAGTACGGCAATCGCATGTTTAGGACCGGCGCAGAAATAACTGTCGCAAGAAAAGTAGCAGGCACACTCCGTGTGCCGTCTGCTCCCGCTCGGCGAGTGGGCAAAACACAACAGTTATTGGTGCGCCGGTCCTTACCCGTCACCATCAATAAGGGTCGGGGGCGTTGTTGTCAATATCAAAGACTCCCGACCCCTTTGTTCCTCGACAAAGAATACTCGTCCATCGCGGGTACGAACTTTCATGGCGCCAGCAAATAGGAACTTGGCGGCTTCGGGCGCGGGGGCACGCGGCCTCAGACAGGACATGACGTGCCCGATCTCGTGCGAGGGGAGAACGAATGGCTTGAGGTTGGTCTTTCCTGCGCAGTCGGAATATCCAAGGATCTGTATTTCTGCCACTTCCGAGGGACTTGGCAGCACTTCATCTCGACCCCGAAGGGTTAACCACGACACGACTACCAAGGCCACCAGGAGAGCGACCGAAAGAAATAGGATGGACAATGGCCACTGGTCGGTCCGTTTTCCCGTGTCGCTCAATTTTTCAAGAGCGCCGCCGCTCATGGATCCTCCTTTCCTCTTTAAGTTTGATCCCTCAGCCGGTCGCGTCCTTGTGCAAGAGCACAATACGGACGTGATTGACGAGGACACCATTGTCAGTTTGGCGCTCCTCAGTAAGTTCGTCGCCTGCCCATGACGGTGTCATTAAGTGCGTGTGGCCGCCGCGATCCCTGAGTTTAACTAGCCGGTCGATCAATGAATTCAAACCTTCCGAGTCGCAAACGATGTCAAGCTCATCTTCCTCGCGTCGGTACTCAACTGAAAGCAGCATGATTGCACTTACTCAATTATATACTAAACCTGAATTCCGGGGACACATGACTTAATTCGTATTCTGTTTCGGTTTTGGGCCGCATTTTTGGGGTTTGAGGACACGCCCCACCATTTCCTCCAGACGATCAAGGAAAGTTTCGTCTCCCAGCGGCCGGCCAGTGCGACCGTGCTGGCGTATGTC
>JBAWVO010000549.1:0-2562 GCA_037147235.1 Planctomycetota bacterium
CGGAGTGTGCCTGCTACTTTTCTTGCGACACTTATTGATGCGCCGATCCTTAGGGCAGAGACTTTTCCTTCATCCATGCTATATTGTATCGTAAACCCCTTTGTGCGTTCCTGCTGCGTTCTTCACGCATGTGGCTATCGTCACGAGGTTGCGGCCAGTCCGTGACACCGGGCGATGGAACCAGGAGCGTGAAGGGGCTGATGGTGCCACAAGCCAGTTAAGAGGAATACGGTGATGCCCACACAAAACTTCGAGAACCCAGATGGCTTTTCTACTCGATGCTCATTCTTGTGCAAAGCTCGTGCAGTTGTGGTGACCTATTCGACTGAGGCACGGCAGCTATTGGGCTATCTTCGACCGCATCGCAGCATCGTGACCGGTGCGCTGGCCGCAATGTTGCTGTCGGAAGGCTTGGGCTTGGCCTTCCCATACATCGGTGGCCGACTCCTCGATACGACCGTCTGGTGCGGCGAGCCCGCCAACACGGACCGGATCGCACTGTTACTGACGGCGATCCTCGTTCTTCAGGCCATCTTTTCGTTCCTGCATACTTATGGATTTCGCGCCGCCGCAGAAGGTGCTTTGGCCGGTCTTCGGCAGGATCTCTACCGTCGGGTGATCCGTTTGCCCATGTCCTTTCATGCCGGCACCCGCGTCGGCGAGTTGGCAAGCCGAATGGCGGCCGACGTGGCTCAAATCCAAGACACCTTGATGGTCGCCATTCCCCAGCTTCTTCGCCAGGCCATCATCTTTATCGCGGGGGCAGCACTTATCGCGCTGACGTCGGCTCGGCTTGCCCTGGCAATGCTGGTCTGTTTACCGCTCATGGTGTCGGTGTGCGTGCTCTGCGGACGGACCATGCGGCGGACCGCGCGGACTTCCCAGGATTGCCTTGCGGACAGCAACGTCGTCATTGAAGAGACGCTGCACGGTATTGCCACCGTCAAGGCATTCACCAGCGAGCGGCGCGAGGAAGAACGCTACAGTTCCAGTCTCCAAGCGTTTCGGGCGGCAACACTCCGAGGAGCACGGTGGAGCGGGATGTTCGTGTCGTTCGTAGGCTTCGCCATGTTTGGAACGATGGTGCTGGTGCTTTGGTACGGGGCCCGCTTGGTGCAAGGGGGGCAACTCACGGCCGGCCAACTGGCATCGTTCCTCGTCTATACGCTTTACGTCGGTTCGGCCATGGGCGCGTTTGCACACCTTTTCGGACAATTGCAGCGGACCCTTGGGGCAACGGAGCGGATCCGTGAATTGCTTCGTGAGCCGTTGGAAGACATCACCCCGCCCGGCGGCGTGTCTCTGATTGGTGCACCTCGCCGGCTTCGCGGCGCACTGGCACTGGAAGACGTGTGGTTTCACTATCCCTCGCGACCGGAAGCGGAGGTGCTGCGCGGCATCAATCTCCAAGTCGAGCCAGGCCAGCGGATTGCACTTGTCGGGCCTAGCGGCTCGGGCAAGTCAACCTTGGTCTCGCTCCTGCTGGGTTTCTACCGACCCCAGACGGGCCGGATGCTCTTGGACGGCTGCGACGCCCAGCAACTCTCGCTTTACGATTTGCGGCGACACACTGCGGTGGTACCGCAGGATGTCCTGTTGTTTGGAGGCACCATTGCCGAAAATATTGCGTACGGGCGGCGCGATATAGAAGAGGACGAGATTATTGCCGCCGCCCAACGAGCGAACGCCCACGAATTCATTTGCCGCTTTCCCGACGGCTATCAGACACATGTCGGAGAACGCGGCACACAATTGTCCGGCGGCCAACGGCAACGCATCGCCATTGCCCGCGCCGTGCTCCGCGACCCGGTGATCCTCGTCCTCGACGAAGCAACCAGCGCGCTCGATTCGGAAAGTGAAACCCTGGTAATGCAAGCCTTGGAATCGCTCATGGAGGGACGCACCTCGCTCATCATTGCTCACCGTCTGGCAACCGTCCGGAGTGCCGATTGCATCTACGTCATTAAGGGGGGCCAGATGGTTGAGTCCGGTACGCACGATGAATTGATGGCACGGAAGGGCGGCCTCTACCGATCGTTGGCGGACCTGCAATTTGGCTAAGGACCGGCACAGAAATAACTGTCCCAAGAAAAGTAGCAGGCACACTCCGTGTGCCGTCTGCCCCGCCCGGCGAGTGGGCAAAACACGACAGTTATTTCTGCGCCGGTCCTAATCATACGGGTCTCGGCTGGCCTGAGCCGTCTCTTCACCACCCCCCGGCTCGGTTATTGACGGCGTTCAGATTTCGCAGAATAATAGCATGAGTGTAGAGTACCTAAATTTCCAGTTCATTGGAGGTAGATGCCATGCAATCGCTAGACACACAAGAGCAGAAGTCGAGGCGCGACCGCGAGAGGCCGACCTATGAGCCGCCCAGAGCGACGTGCGTCCGCGTACAGCTCGACGAGCGGGTGTCGGGCTGCAACTTCAGTTCGATCCAAGTCTGCGGGCTTACCGAGTGAGCCGCACCGTTAGGCCGGATTATTCATAAACTGTAGGGTGCGTGAAGCTATCCCTGTCGCATTAGCTAGCATCGCAAGTCTCGGACGAAAGAGATTTTAA
>JBAWVO010000550.1:0-2544 GCA_037147235.1 Planctomycetota bacterium
CCTCGTGCGAGTTCTCGGCAACCACGAAGTCGTCGCTATTGATCGCGTAAGCATCGCCCGATTTCTGGCCCGGCGTTGGGCTAACCATCTCCACGCCCTTGCTCTCGCATTTTTGTACGTTCTCATCGCTGCCGTAAAGCGTATCGGCAAACAGGACGTTGGGCACCGCGTTGTTCTGCGTCAAAACATCGAGAATCAGTTCCACGGCGTTCGGGTCTTGCTCTGCCGCCGTCTGCGGAATCGCCGCGAGGATCAATTGCACGTCGTTGACGACATCGCATGTCTCGGCCAATTGCGCCTGATAGCCAGGCCCCTTATGGCCGTCACGCGTCGCGCCCTGATCCGAGGTGTTTTGCACAACATCGCCGCCCGGATGCGCGCGGATTCCAATCTTATCCGCGATGATTTCACATTGCTCGTTGAACACGCGAACGAGCAGCATAAACGTCGATCGAGTATTGTGCTTCGCGTCGGCGGAAAATCGCTCGACCAAATAATGCATGTCCTCGGCGACCTGCTGACGCAATAGCCGACGGCTTTCGACATCCTTCTTTACGTCCCCGAAAAGCAGATGCGCCGATGGTTGATACCGCAGGCGAAGCGCCTCGGGCAACGACTCAAACGCGGCTTCATCATGACTCAATTGCGCAAAAAAACGCTTCACGGCGACACTCATCATCCGCGTACGTCCGAATTGGGCCATGTCGCTGAAGACGTGCGTTGAATCGAGTCGCTGCACTTTTACGCTCAGATCAAGTTTTTCGACCAAGGCCATCGTAATGTCGTTCATGATCTGGGCCGCCAGATCGTCTTCGACAATCAGCTTCTTGTAGCGTTCGACAGTCCGATCGGACATGCTTTGCTTTTCGGGTTCGAGATTCAATGCGTATTGAATGTCGGTCCGAAACATGTACGCATTGGCTGCCTCGGTAATGGTCCAGTCCATGAACTCCGTAATGAAGACCAACCCGCACATCGAATAGAGTTCCTTGGTCGGCTGCCCAAAGGTCGGATCGAAGTGTTTTTTGAGAGCCGCGACCGGCATCAACTCCAGGACCGTTTCGCGGAACAAATTCTGCCAACCGGCCGTTAATTGCTTGTAGGCCAGCGGCGAAAGAATGTTCTCAAACGAGTCGATTAACCGCGTTTGTCGGGGATTGTTTACATATTGCATTGATGTCGTAACTCCAATTGTAGCAATATGTTAAATGTAGCAACCCTCCATGCTTCCGTCAATGGCAAATTGGACGTAAATCCATGTTATTTCAGAAGTTAGATCAAAATTCAAAGGATTTTGACTTCTGTCGGTGGTGTCTCTTGAGCGAAGATTCCTGCCGGTCACACTTCATTCTGGTGGAGAAATTATGGCTCGTCTGGGGGTGCCACCCACAGTATGCGCGTACCTTCTCCGGGCCGACTGGTCATCGGTGAGAATTAGAAGGTTGCCTCGAACGTGTCGATGTCCACGTAGGTTAGTTCCCCGGGCTCGTCGTCCGGGGCGTGGACCCAACCGATCCCGGCAGGCGGTGCGCGTGCCGTCGAGGGTTGCCACAGCCCGCAGTGGCGAAGAATCTTCTCGATCACCGCGCCTTGCGGCGAATGGTTCGGGGGACAAGAACCGATATTGACACTTTGGATACTTTGGGGAAGATTCGATAGATTCCCGAAATGCCAAGGTTAGCAAGACTAGTAGTGCCGGGGATGCCGCATCATGTGACGCAGCGTGGTAATCGTCGCTCTTTTGCGAGGAAGACTATGCGGCCTACGTGGAACTGAACCCAGTGCGGGCAGGTTTGGTGCTGGTGTTCCTGTGTGAAACCTGTTTCTCTTCCCCTCTTGCCAATCCCGTGAAGACAAAGGACAATTATCAAGGGTACTAATATGCGTAGTTGTAGGAGTGGCATGAGATGCCTGAGGTGAGTCGATTTTTGGGGATTGTCGTCGTCATGTATTTCAAGGAGCATGCACCACCCCATTTTCATGTCAAATATGGAGGGCAGAGAGGAGCCTTTTCCATTGCAGATTTGCGATTGACCGAAGGAAAACTGCCCCCACGGATTATTTCTCTCGTATTGGAGTGGGCTTTTCAACATCGCGATGAGTTGATGGAGAACTGGAAGCGGGCAGAACGCAGGGAAGACCTCCGAGAGATAGAACCACTAGTTTGAGAGGTGAATTATGCACTACTTGACAGATGTCGCTTACGCCGGCGAGTACCAATTGTTGATTCAATTTGAAGACGGTGAAACCAAGGTTGTTGACTTGGGTCCCCATCTGGACGGCCCCGTGTTTGAACCGTTAAGGGACATGGAGTACTTCAAGTCCTTTCAACTGAACTCCGACATCGACACCGTTGTTTGGCCCAATAACGCGGACTTTTCGCCGGACTTCCTGTACTCAGTCGGCGTGTCCGTTCGCGAGCCAGCACGGGCTGTAGCGGCGTCGACCTAGAAGGCACCGGTCTGATGGGCCTGCTGGCCTAAGAAATCGGGGTAGAGTCGAGAAGTGGCGCGGTGGTTTAGGTGCAGCCTATCTATTGCTGGC
>JBAWVO010000551.1:0-2469 GCA_037147235.1 Planctomycetota bacterium
TCATTAAACCATCAGGAGGCCAGAGTCAGTTTTAACAATACACGGGACATCCCCGCACACGGAGTGTGCCTACTACTTTTCTTGCGACACTCATTTCTGCGCCGATCCTTAGTTGGAGCGGTCTTCCGATGGCGACAGTGCTCCCCATGTCAATTTTAGCAGTCACGGGTCGATGCTTCAATCAGGTGCATCCAAATTCAAATCCAACGCATCGGCATCCAACCTTGTTCTCGGCTTTGAAGCATGGGCGGTGTGTGTCTTCCTGCAAACGCATGGGTATTCTGCATAAGAATGCACGACTTTGCATAATTTACCATCCCTCTTGTGGGAAAGAAAACGCGATAACCAAAGTAGAACGGAAGAAAACCAGCATGATTGGTTGCGGCCATGATCCGAAAACACGCCCCAGTGTTCGCTGAAAAACGGGATGGACGCAAGGCCGAGTGCCGCGTTGAAAAGGTCCGCCAGACGCTCGTGTTTACTCCTTGAGAATGAATAGACACCACCCTCAGAGGCTGTTTGCAATCGAACTGCGGAGAATTCCTTCATGTGCAACACCGATTCTGGTTTCGCGCTACTCACCCGCGAATCCTTAGTGTGCCACGAATTGGACGACGCGTGGCGAGTGACATCGTTTCCAAATGGTCACCAATCCACTTGCGTCCTGGTGGATGCCCTGAAACTGCTTGCCAGCGCAAAGTGCTGTCTCTTTGCGGAGCGGCCCTTGCCTCCTGCGGTCTTCGAGGTCCAATGCGAACTTGCCCTGGGTTCCGACAAGGCAACCAAGTTTGGACCCGGAATGGCGATCCTTTGGTCGAATCGCACCCTGAGAGTCAATCTACGAGCAGACGGGCGTTTTGGAGTTGATGACGGCTGTAGTTCGGTATATGGCGGTACGATTCTTCGCAACGACTGGAATCACGTTGCAATACGCATCGAGAACCAAAAGGTGGTTGTAGCAAACTCCGTTGATGGGGAGTCATGGAGTACTTTGCGTGTGTTCCCACGGAACCATTTCCTGGATGCCCCCATTGCTGTGAGGCTTGGCAAAATGGGGCACCATGGGCAGTGCAACGGCGCTTTGGAATCTGGGTCCCTTGGCGTCAGCCAGTTCAAGGGCCTGCGGGTTTTCGGATACCCGCAGACCCTTGGCTGGTTTCTTACCCCACCGGAATCGCAGCGTCTGAAAGGACCTCACTGGCACCGCGCGCCACCCTTGCCCGAACCAATCGCTCATGATTCCTGACGAGTTCCCACATCTTACAACCGAGCGATACTGCTGTTTCTTACATTTGCTATTGTTGTAAGGATGACCTCCCTTACATTGCTGGTCATAGGCTGGTCATGGCCGGAATAGATGCTATTTATTTTTCGGCTTGCAATCTTTAACAGACCATTCAGGTAATCCTGGGCGTAGACATCGCCAGGTGTCCTGACCTGCAACTGCGTATCGCCGGAGAACAGTGCGTGAGACTCCGTTGCGTAAAGGCAGATGGAGTCCGACGAGTGACCCGGCGTATGGATCACCTCTAAAAACTCGTCGCCGGCCTTGATGAAACGACCGTCCGGAAGCAGTTCGTCAACTCCCGGTCCGTCAACAAAAGCCAGGATCCGAGCGTTGTAGCGATTCTTGAATGCCTTGACACCGCCGTTATGATCGAAATGGTTGTGGGTGAGAATCACTTGCTCAACCGCCACCTTGCCAATGCCAGTGGAAATGTTTTCGATCTCCGAGAGTATGAAATCATCAGTACCCGGGTCGATTACCGTATTCAGATCCTCGACCCGGTTCCAGTTTCCCAGAATAAGGTAAGAATTGCAGCTATAAACCTTTTTGGTTTTTTTCAAGGGAATTATTTTCAAAGTTCTAATCCCCGATCTTTTTGTACAACTGGGCGTCTGGCACAACTTGCGTGAAAAGGTGCGACACTTCCTGAGGGAGCTTCTGGGTATTTTCATTAGCCAGATAGCCCCCTGGTGCCAGGGCCTGGTGAAACATTTTGAACACCTCGACTCGTTCCGGGTATTGAAAATGTAGCATGACGTTCTTGCAGACAATCAGACAATAGTCCGATTCTCGGCAAAGATCATGGCAATAGTATAGGTCTCCTGGCCCATGGCGCAGCCGGCATCCCATATCCTTATCCTGCTTCTACCGCTGGCATAGCGGATCATGTGATCGGCGTGCTCCAGGGTCGGTTGATCGCGCATGAAAAAGGTAAATGCCATGGTCGGTCTCTCGGAAAATGATTAGGCTCTACCTAACTACCGCTCACGGCCGCATCCATGGCCAAGGTCGTTTCTTGGCCGAAAAGGTGATCCACGTCGAGGAGGATCAACAATTGATCCTCCAGCCGGACGAGGCCGATCATGTACTGGTTTCCCAGGCTGGCCACGGTCGGCGGGGCGGGAGCGATCTGGTCCTGCGAAACCCGCAATACCTCGTTCACCGAATCGACCACGATGCCG
>JBAWVO010000552.1:0-2449 GCA_037147235.1 Planctomycetota bacterium
CGCACGACCACAACATATAGTGGTCACGCCAGCCAAGGGGATACCCCATTTCGACATCTCCGACACCTATGCCGCCCAGGACGACGCTTTGGCCATGGTCTGGGACGATCCGGAACGCGACGTCTACGACAATAAGGATTCGGTGGTGACGTGCAAAAACTTAGTCACGGTCGCCCAAGATCGCGTTACGCGCACAATTGGTCCGCTGCCGGACGACCTGTTGGCGCAGATCAATGACTGCCTCAAAGCTTCGTTGGCAATTTCATAGTTTCGATGCGACCCCGGCTACCTCGTTCAGCATTGTCTCACAAGCTGCCGACCTTGAAGTTCGTAAAACAGAGCCAATTACCTATAATTACAACAACCTTGGCAAAGACGATTGTGCGTTTTTAACGGAGTATCGAAAACTTAAAAAGGGTGAGTGACCTTGAGCCCTAGAAATGAGACCCGCCCCCATTTACTCTCAAGTGATGTTCTTGCAAATTCCGGCAAGGTAGGCGTGCGTGCGCTGACGTAGTCCCCCATCCCGTAAAAACGGCTGGCGAAGTTTCGTCGAAAAGACCAGGTGGAGGTAGATTTGGACCGGGGATTGTGACACGTTTCGCTTCCGGCTGTTGTACCCCTTCGGGGTACGGGAACCTTTTCGTGGGTTGCCGACCCAGGGTGCGCTGCGCGACCCTGGGCTTTGTTATTGACGGATGCGGAGCATCATTGCGCCGTGCCGTCCGATGGGGGCCGAAAACTGGTTCTCGAACCCGCCCAAATCCTTCTGTCGCCACAGGTCGCGGACATTCTGCTGCTTTCCCGCCAGGCCAAGGTCGGACCACTTCACGGTGACCGGCACCACAAAATCGCCCCGGTTGAAGAGCCCGACGGCCTTCGTGCCGTCTTCCAGATTCTTCACCAGAACCAACGTATTCGAGACATCGCCAACAGTTTGCGCACACTCGCCAAGCGGATCCTGATCTACGTCGATCAACTCGGGATTGCAGAGCACATTGAGCGCGAAGTCGTCGAGCTTGGTCATGTCGCCGCTGTAAAAGAGCGGGGCTGCCATCAAGCACCAGAGCGACATGAACGAATACGACTCGTTGGGCGTGAGTGGAGCCGGTCGGGCCTTGCCCATCGCGTTGGCATTGCCGATCCAGCCGATCTGGATGTAGTCGGGATCGTTCCACTCACCGGGTTTGTTGTGCTTGCGAAGGGCACAGTTTTTCAGCGCAACCTCGAAAATCCGGTTCAACTCGAACCCAAGATCGCCACCGGTCCGCCACGAATGACCGCCAACATCGCCACCCCAGTTCCAGACGTCGCCCATGCCGTACTGGCAGAGGTTGAGCACGATGTCGCGGTTCTGCTGCTTCAACAACTTGCTCATCAGCCGGTAAGGCTTCTGCAATGCGGCGAGATCTTTGCCGCCGGCGACCTCCCCGTAACTGCACCAATCATATTTTAGAAAATCAAAACCCCACTCGGCAAACTGCTTCGCATCCTGTGCCTCGTGCCTCCATGCGCCGGGGTAACCCGCGCAGGTTCTTGGACCGGGCGATGTGTAGATCCCGGCCTTCAAGCCCTTGCTGTGAATATAGTCGGCAAGTGCCTTCATATTCGGGAATTTTTTATTACCGGTGATGTTACCGGCCGCGTCCCGCTTGCCCATCCAGCAATCGTCAATGTTCACGTACTGATAGCCGGCATCGGCCATGCCTTTTGCAATCATGATATCGGCGGCGGTGCGCATGTCCAAATCGGTGACACGGTTGTAGTAAGCGTACCAGTCATTAAAGCCCATCTGCGGAGTCAGCGAGAGCCTGTCGCCGGCCACGATCTTCATCACCCGCTCGCTCCGGCCGAATTGGTTCTTGGCGGTGAATGTGACCCTGTATTCGCCACGTTCGGGAACCGTGCCAGTAATGATACCGGTCATGCTGTCGAGTTTCAGGCTGCTCGGCAGTCCTTCCGTGGCGAAGATCATGGGGCGTACGCCGGTGCAGGGAATCCGGTACAGAAATGGGTGGCTGGGGCCGCAACCGTACACTTTGGGGCCGTTGATGCGCGGCGTGGGTCCGGGCTTCGGCGTGAGGATGACCGCTTCTTCAACCGTCGCAGCGACGGGGTTTGAGGCAGCGGCGGCATACCGCGAGACCAACGGCACAAGCAGAAGGGCGATGATGACGGCTATCAGGGTGATTCGTTGTGTTCGCTTCATGCTGGGATACTCTTTCGCACCAAGGGCAAGTGTGTTGCTCGCGGTCTCTGACTCTGCGGCGTCGGTGAACAACTCGCGATTTACGCTGTCCGTCGTGTGGCCTCCCCCCATCGGGAGCCCTCGTTGTTACACACAAGTCCTTGAGCGACCCCATCCAGCTTGCTGGATGGTGAAGAAGGTTGGTCAGCTAGCAACGAAAGCGATCTAACCTAGACCCCATCCAGCTTGCTGGATGGTGAA
>JBAWVO010000553.1:0-2441 GCA_037147235.1 Planctomycetota bacterium
GAAGTCATAGCACAATACCCGATTTGATACAATGCCAGAAGGACACAAGGAAAAACGCGCATCCCGTAAAAGGAGGTTCATCCGACTCAAGAATGCGCAGGGCCTCGCCTAGTGATTTTGGGACCCTTCCGTTTCTAGCTGCAAAGGCCTGAAATCGGAAGAGGCAAATCGTCCAATGGACTCGGTTCCTACCTTGAGAGATGGCGTCTTTGAAGGTAATCCCCACGTCTTTCCCAGAAAAAACATCTCCGCGTTCGTGCCGGGAGGCCCAAATGCCCGGTTTCATACCAGCCCAGGGCGTTGCCCTCGTTGTTACACACATCGTTTGGACCCCATCCGGCTTGCCGGATGGTGAACAAGGTTGGATGGCTAAAATGGAGAACAAAGACCAACACGACCCCATCCACCTTGGTGGATGGTGAAGGAGGTTGTTTGGCTACATCGCGGACCTGGGCTAGCTGGATAACCTGATTCACCATCCAGCAAGCTGGATGGGGTCGCTCAAGGAGCTATTGGTATCCCGGCCTGGCCAACGATGGGGCCTCTGGTTGGGCGTATAATGCCGTTAGGACGCCCGACGGCGATCAGGGTATCTGTTCGCCGGCAGGCCGCGGAGCGTGGCGTTATGACGGCGAAGTGGACAACGGCTATGGCGGCTACCTCCGCTACCTGCCGGTGGGCGGCAATCAAACACGGGCAATCGAGATCCGCCAAGCGGCCGGTCGTTGAGTACGTGCATTCACCCCTCGTACATTCATCCCTCCCTTGCTTATCGTGCGCCGTCCTACGATAATCAGAGACTTTCACGCCCGTCACCCGTCGCACTGGAAGGAATACCGTCATGGTTATGAAAAAGCTTATTAATGATCCGGCCAACATCACGGCCGAGTTGCTCGAGGGCTTCACCCTGGCTTATGCCGACAGGGTGAAACTGGAATCCGGCAAGCTCGTGGTTCGTACCCAGCCAAAGGCGGCAGACAAGGTCGCCCTGGTCACACTCGGTGGCGCGGGCCATGAGCCGGCCCTGAGTGGATTCGTGGGTGAAGGGATGCTTGATATTAGCGTCGTGGGCGATATTTTTGCCGCCCCGGCCGCGCCCAAAGTCTTTGAGGCATTGAAAAAAGCGAATCGCACGGCCGGCGTGCTCTTGGTCGTCCTGAACCATGCCGGCGACGTGATGAGCGCGAATATTGCCCTGGAGATGGCAAAAAAACAGGGCCTCAACGTCCGCACTCTGCTCACCCACGAAGACATCGCCCCGGGAGCCAACGCCCCGGATGCCGAACGCCGCGGACTGGTCGGCTGCGTCCCCCTCTATAAGATAGCCGGAGCCGCTGCCGAAGAAGGAAAGAGCTTCGATCAGGTTTGTGAAATCGCGGAGCGTTTTAATTCGCAGATGGCCACGCTCGCGGTCGCCGTGAAGACCGCCACACACCCCTCGACCGGGCAGTCGATCTTTGAACTGCCGGAGGACCAGATGGAAATCGGCATGGGCCAACATGGTGAGCCTGGCACGGGCCCCTCACGACTGATGACCGCCGATGAAACTGCCCAAGTGATGCTCGAGCGGCTGTTGGCCGCGGTCGATGCCCGCTCGGGTGATCGCCTACTGGTGATCCTCAACGGTGCCGGCGCCACAACGCTCATGGAGTTGTTCATCGTCTATCGGGCTGTGCATCGCCTCCTGCGCGAGCGCGGCATTGAGCCTGTCTCTCCGCGGATCGGCGAGTACCTGACCGTGCAGGAGATGGCCGGCTTCCAGATGTTCGTGGCCAAGATGGACGATGAATTGATCCGGCTCTGGAACGCCCCCTGTGACACACCCTATTTGACCGTCCGCTAAGCGGGCTTTTTGTAGGGTGAGTGGAGCACGGAAACATAATCGAGTGGTGCGTTACGCGAACCGGTCTATTCCAGGGTGGAAGGTTGCCGTTCGTTGGATTCCGTGCGTAACGCACCATTTCCCCGGGGGTTCGCTCCACGCACCCTACAATTTATGCATATCCGGACTAAACGGGTCAGTTTACTTCTCCTCTGGGGTGGTGTATCCTAGCAATAGCATGGTCCCCCAGGAATCTTCTGGGCTTTTGGCTATTTTGGTCGAGGTCCAGAGGCAAAAGGCCCTGCCATGCGGGCCGAATAACCGAAGAGGAGTGTCGCCATGAACAGGTGTTGCCTGAAGGTTGGTCTTTTCTTGGGCCTTTTGACTCCTTCGTTTTACCCTCTGGCTGCGGCGGATGTTTTGCCTGTGTTCGCAGGCGGGACGCCTACGCCACAAAATGCCAGCCATAATCGGGCGGATGGCACACGGGCGGACGGCACACGAGCAGACGGCACACGGAGTGTGCCTGCTACTTTTCTTGCGACAGTTATTTCTGCGCCGGTCCTAAAGCCCACCCTATCCCTGAAACGCTCTTACCAGTCAAGGGGCGGTTTTTGGA
>JBAWVO010000554.1:0-2435 GCA_037147235.1 Planctomycetota bacterium
GAATGACGAATGACGAATGACGAATGACGAATGACGAATGACGAATGACGAATGGGTTTGCCTCACTTCTTTTTCGTCATTCGGATTTCGTCATTTCCCATCATTTCCCATCACTTCCACCTCTTCGCCACTTCCTGCTTCATGAATTTCAGCCCGTCGCTGGCCAATTGCCGCTCGCTTTCGTACATCCGCCGCCAGATCTTGGTGGCGGCTGCGATCTTATCCAGTGCCAGACCAAAGGCCTCGATCACCATGAGGCCGTTATAGCCGATCTCATGCAGCGTGTCGAAGTTTTCCGCCCAGCG
Organism: Planctomycetota bacterium; assembly: GCA_037147235.1. Classification (GTDB taxonomy): domain Bacteria; phylum Planctomycetota; class Planctomycetia; order Pirellulales; family Thermoguttaceae; genus JANXQG01. The sequence goes on from JBAWVO010000554.1 coordinate 306, forward strand.
GATGTTGCCGGCCCCAGGCGTGCTGCGGTCGTTCTCGGAAATGTGGACGTGGGAGATGCAGTCCTTCAATGCACGGATGGCCGCCGGAGTATTCTTTTCCTCGATGTGCGAGTGGAATGTGTCGTACATCATCTTGCAGCGCGGATGGCCCACGTCGCGACAGAATCGCGCCCCGTCCGCTGCGGTATTTAATAGGTAGCACTCGAAGCGGTTGAGGTACTCGAGGCCCAAGGTGACGTTGACCTCCTCGGCATGCTCCGCAACTTGCCGCATGCCATCGGTGCCCCAACGCCATTCGTCGGCAGTCGGCCCGGCTCCGGAAAAATGGCCCAAGGCCGAATGGTACGGCCCGGCCAGCACCTCGCACCCGGCAGCCGCGGCACAGTCCAGCGCCGCCTTATTGGCGTCGATGCCCTTGCATCGTTCGGCAGCGTCGGGGCTGATCGGATTGTCGCCCGGCAGACGGATGGTCACGCCGGTCCGTGCCAGACCAAGATCGTTCAGTCGCTTACCCCACAAAGCATACTTCGGGACGTTGTATTCAAAGATCGGAATCTCCACGGCGTCGTAGCCGATCTTCTTGATCTCCTCCAGCACGGGCAGGATCGAGTCTTCCAGCGTATCACACCACAGCAGCAAATTGAGTCCAAATCGCACGGTACATCTCCTAAATAGTAAAGGGTCAACGACAAATGTAGGGTGGGCCGACCGCAGCGAGTCCCACCATGTATTCTGTGTAAAAAAAGTTCTATTGATCCGATTCTTGATCCTCGGAGCCTGACAAAATCCCCAGAATAAAGAAGTAAATGCCCGTAGGCAAGGCCAGGGCGCACACAATCCCATCGAAGATTGCTTCCGGCACGACCGGTTGTCGATGCGGAAGAAACGGCAAAACATCCGGCGGCAGCAGTTGTGCCAGGAGTATCGCGCCGGCGGCGAGACCCAAGGCCAGAAGGCCGGCACCCATGCCAAATTTATCGTCCGTTGACATAGTACATCAGGCTTTTCGGCCTGACCTCCATAGTACGCCAGGCTTTCCAGCCTGACCTCCGTCCACCTGTCAGGCTGGAAAGCCTGACGTACGACTACTTTACCGGAATTCCTTCCAGCAACTCATGCTGGCGGCGACGAACCAACTGCCGGGCGGCAGGAAACAATTCCTGCACCCCCTCTGGCAGAGGAATGAAGCCGACGCGACGCATGACTTGATTCATCCTAAGTAATAGTTTGTCATCTCGGCCGTAATCCCACAAGATGCGCTCCCGACAAAAAAGGAAAATCATGGGGGCTAGTCGGTCGGTGTTGCGGGCGGCGATGCGGTTGACGGTCTCCTGGACCACCCCTGGATCGACCGATTCCAGGGCATGGTAATAGGTCTCCAGCCCCCCGGGGTTGTCTTCCGCCAGGGTCCAGTCCAGCAACACCTCGACCAGCACATGGCCCAGAAAACTGGGACGAAAACCGCTGTCCGCCGGAAGTAGGGAACGGATCGCCGCGGAAAGCTCCAGCGTGGTCTCGGCGAAAGCCCGGGTCTTGTGGAACAGCGAATCGTCGCGGAAATGTTGCAACAGCCCCCGGGCGACTGCCGCCGTTTCGGAATGAGGGTGGGCCGCCAGCGGTTCCACGTTTTTTGCCCTCACCCGCACGCCGCGATCGACGACCGCAAGCCAATCGGGCACGGCCGTCCCCGCCACAAAGTAGGGATCGGCGAGAAACGGCAGGGCGTGGGAAAAGTAGTTCATGCAATGAGTGATAGGAAATTGATTTCCACGCACACCGTTGATTTTACCACAGGACACTGGTCAATCAAGGGGTAGGAGACGTTCGGGGGACACGAACCGATTATGGGTGTTTGAGTAACTTCGACGGACGACCTGCCTTCTGTGGGCGCAGGATACGACCTACGACTCGTTCCAGCCGATCCACAAACGTCGCATTTCCCAACGGACAGCCGGTGCGAACGTGTTCTCGAAAATCCCGCAACTCTTCTCGAATCGCACTGTCCAACAGTCCTCGCCAATTGGCCACCCTTGCCAGCATGGGAGCCGCACGTACCGATCGGTCGTCGCGGCCCGACAGGTGCGCTCTTGCACTGCTCCACGGCCAATCGGCGGCGTCGGGCACCAAACC
>JBAWVO010000555.1:0-2421 GCA_037147235.1 Planctomycetota bacterium
CGGCGGTAACTTCGTTCAATCCAAAAGGACAAACCCAAGCACGGGCAGTATAGCTAATGCGACAGGGATAGGTGCGTGGAGCGAACCGGCCGGGAAATGGTGGGTTGCGCACGAAGTCGAGACGCCGACAGCACTTACCGCTGTTCCAGATCCGTTCGCGTAACGCACAGTTCGATGCTCCACCCACCCTACGGGGACAGGAATTGCCCGGCAAGCAGCCTTACTTCTTCAGCAACGGCCGTTGCATGAGGCAGGACCAGGCCGGATAGCCATCTTTCAAGACCGGGCTGGGCATGCGAATTTGCTCCAGTCGCACAACCTCGAACAAACGGCCCAGCTCGTTGTAAAGCTGACGCTTGGTGACCGGCGGCGGACTGCCCTCAATCGGCGGCTCGCTGGCTGCTGCGGCCAGCGTCATGTAATACGAACCCGGCCGCGTTACGCGCCACAGCGCGTCGAGATAGCGATCCAGCTCGATCAGTCGGATGTAGTGATAGAAGCCCGCGTCGTAGACTAAATCGAAGGTGCCGGAGGTTTGGGCGAACTCGAAGAAATCGGCGAGTACAAATCGCGGTAAGGCATCTTCCAACTCGGCCCGGACCCTGGCCCGCTCGATCGCGGTGGGCGAGTTGTCGACGGCCGTGACCTCCAGGCCGCGTCGCACCATGTAAACCGCATCGGCACCGGTGCCGCAGCCGACATCCAGAACGGAACCTCGGCCAATCCGCTTTTCGTCGAGAAGGCGAATCAGTTCCGCGGAAGGTTCGCCCATCTCCCAGACCGGCGTGCCCTCCCGATAAATTGCATCCCAGTCCCAGTGTCCAGTAGGTACCATGGTCGTCATCTCATCGCGTATGGAAAATTGGTAACTTGAAAAGTTGTTTCGCCAGGAGAACCGCAAAGTCCCTTTAGTAAAACGGAATTCCGTTCCCTATCTTTTTTGAGTAAACGGAATGAATTCCGTTCTACGTAGGGCTACCTCTTCCGGTCTTTTGCAGTTTTCCTGATTGTGCAACACCTTCTTAGTTTGAAGTCTGGCGCGGCTTTATGCAAGCCGGCTATTCCATTTTTGGGCATGACTACGCGCAAAAACAGGTCACGCATTGATTAGAGAACAGACATTCAAACGTAATCGAGCCAACTAAAAAAACACGCAGAAAATCATAAAGCCTTATCTATCAAGCATTTACACTGTTTTTGAAACAACTTTCCACCAGCCGGTTCATTTTCTCTTCCTGAGTTTCGATTTGTAGGAACTCCGCGGGTAAAAGCCCGTCCAGGAGAGCCTGACAAGTGCCTGGAAGCCAGCCTTGCACGGTGACGGGTAACCAACATCGTGATACGTGGGTGGCGAGCCCGAAAGCCATGCCATTGCCGCGGCGTCATGTCGTTGGTGAAGCGAAGGGGTTACTTGAGGAACCGTATGGTCTAATGCGTCCACGTACGGATCTGTGGGAGCCCTGGGCGGGCAACCGCCCAGGGCCACCCGGCCAGCGACCAAAATTGGGAAGCATGGACAATGTGCTGGCTAATAAAGTACGCATATTACCTATATTTGGTGGCTGGCACCTTTCTTTTTCTTCTCAGAAGGGGGGTGATGGCTCCTTGCTACCCGCCTCCCACGGCCCGCACCACCAGGCGGCGGCCTTGGCCTGGGTGCATGCCGAATGGACCTGGCCGAGTAGCCCCGCGTGACCGCCGGCAGCCGCCTGCACCAGTCGCGTCGCAACCCGGCGCTTTCCTCCCGACCCCATTTTCTTGTCCGCTCCCTCGTCAATATCAGTGATGTCCCCTGTTCCAAGCCGCCCCCTTTTCTTCCCCCCTGTCAAAGCTGGGAGCGTCGTTGCAGCACGTTCTGATATAGAGGATCAGAAGGTTGCCTCTCGTAATGATCAACGAGTTGGCCCTTATGATCATGTACCGCCTTACGCATCAGTGTTCCAAATTCGATTACTTCTTCACTTTGTAGCGAACCATCCTCGAACATTTCGCGCCGAATGCCGTGCATAGTTCCGTCCAAGTACGGTGTCTCTTCAGCAAGCTGACCGTTCGCATACCACGAACGAGCAACGCCATGTTCGCGACCATTCAGGAATGGCACTTCAGACACCTTCCGGCCCTCTGAATCCCGGTTGAGAGCTGTGCCAGAGTACGGTTGGCCGTCAAGGAGGAATAGCCCCTCGGGTGTGTATTCCAAATCGTCGTATTTTACTTCCGTTTGATGACTCATATCATCTCCAAGAATCGCTTAGCGAAAACACCCCACGCGACACATCTTTACATGTCGTGCAGTGCGGCATACTTGGACTGTGAATCCTCGAAAAACGCATATTGTAAAAGAGGAAAGAATTGTCGATCTGTGCATTGCTTTGGCGTTTTTATAAATTGACCTGTCTGCGCTCAGGTCAACTGCCCCATCGG
>JBAWVO010000556.1:0-2382 GCA_037147235.1 Planctomycetota bacterium
AGACCGCGCCCTTCGCCACCATGCGAGAAAGGCTCGATGTCCAGCGCACCCACGTGGAGAACCACGAGCATCGATTGGTCGTCATCGAGCGCGAAATGACGCGACTGACCACGGAACACCACCGCAACCACGAATGTTCATGATCGCTGTTCTTTTACAAATGCTCGGCCTTGCCCACCCCGATCCAGGGTTACTGGCCGCTGGCAGGCCGCGATCCGGCAAGTGGGAGGCATTGTCGAAAACGCTAAAGGTTGACTAGCCGACCTGTGCTGCATGCGGAGCGGATACCGAGGAGATTCATCATTGTGAACCTTATCATATTACACCCGAAAAGAACTGTCGTACGAAAATCTGATTCCGTTCTGCCGTGAGTGCCACTTTCGTATCGGTCATGGCAGGAGTTGGAAGGCTTGGATGCCAGACTGCCGACGTTTGGCAGCAACAATCAGGGCAGCAGTCCTTGCTAGGGGTGAATAACAATGGCTAACACATACTGGCAGGGACAAGCAGCAAATCTCGACTGGACTAACGCTGCCTTCTGGAGCAACGGGGTGCCTGGTCCTGCCGATAATGCTTATATGTGCGTGGGCATAGCGCAGCTAACGACTAATGCTGGTTCAATAAATACCTTTAACTTGCAACCAGCCCCCCAAACAGGGAATCCGCTTCTAAAAATTATCGAGGGTGCCTCGCTTAGCGTGACGGCTGCCTCAAGCGGCTTCCGCCTCGGCTACGGCAACGGCCAATACGACGCCATCATCAGCCAGTTCGGCGGCACTCTAAACATAACGGACTCGGTAGCGATTATTGGGCTTAACTCGGCTGCTGCCGCACTCGGTACGGGCGTGTACAACATGTACGGCGGTACGCTCAATAGTGGAGGCTTCCAAATAGGTGCTTACCGCTATCCCACGGGTAACGCAATTAACACCAGTTCCAGTGGCAGGTTCAACCAAATCGGCGGCGCGGTCAACCTGACGGGCAACCTGAAATTAGGATTTCCTGCGACCGGCACGAGTGGCGGTGTTTATAATACCTCCAACGCCTACTGGAATCTCAAGGGCGGCTTGCTGAATGTCGGACTCGGCACGATTAGCAGAGATACCACTGCAACACCCGGCACCCGCCTCTTCAATTTCACCGGCGGTACGCTTAAGGCGAGGACGATTGATGCTAGCGTTGGCGACCTCACCCAATCTGCCACCGATAATCCCAGCTTGTTGGACGTCACCGGCAATAACACAACGATCAACGGCAACTACTCGTTGCTAGGCAATGCGACCTACGCCGCCACGGTCAACGTGGGCAGCCTCCAAACGCTGACGATGGGTGTCAACAAAGTACTAACGATTGGCAGCAAAGGAGTTCTCAAGGGTGCTGGCACTGTTGTCACCTCTGGAACTGGGCAGGTTAGTGTCCTCGGTGGAGGTAAGGTAGCTCCGAATGTCATAGGCACGACTATAGTCGTTTTAGCGACTACGGAAACTCTAACAACCGCAACCTTTGCCGCTGGAGCTATTCTTGACTTCAAGTTTGGCGGCACTAGCGACCTAATCACGGTTACCACCGTTCTAACTTTGCCGGACACTGGCACCATTACGTTCAACGTGATTGATAACGCCAATGCTGGCGGGGGGGGGTCTTTAAGGAATGGCACTTTCCCAATACTTACCTACGGTTCCCTTGTCGGAGGTAACAGCACGTTTAACGCTACTTTCGCTATTGGCTCGACACCCGCAGGCTGGGGCACGGACACGAAGAGTTACACATTCTCCAATAATCCAGGCACTAGGACGATCTCTCTGACGATTGCTTCGTTGGCCGTATCCAGCAGCAGCCGACGCAACCTAAACGCCCGCACGGGCAGCCGATCAATAACGAACTCAAATAACCAAGGACTCTAATCATGGGCTTAACGCCTGATCCCGTAGTGCCTGATCCCGTTCCAGGAGCATAATCATGGGATACCCCCTGAAAAAAGGCAACACGACGCGGAATCTCGTCTTCTTGATGATTGACTCCACTGATCATATCACGGGCAAGGCGGGACTCTCGCCCACGGTCAGGATCAGCAAGAACGGAAGTACCGGTACACTCCCCGTGGGCTCGATAACAGTTGTTGATGCCACGTACATGCCGGGATGGTATCAACTGGCAGCCAACGCGGCGGACGCGGACACGTTCGGTTCTCTGGTGCTACACGCAACAGCTACTGGGGCTGATCCATGCGACGTAGAGTTCAACGTGGTTTCTTATGACCCCGACCTCACGCTACCAGCTACCGCCCTGAATAATGCAGCGGCAATTGCTACGGATGGCTCGTTTCAGGGAAGCGTCCCATTGATTGTTAAAAGTTGACGATGGTCTCCGCCCCGACGAAAA
>JBAWVO010000557.1:0-2361 GCA_037147235.1 Planctomycetota bacterium
AGCTATACTGCTCGCGGTTGAGACTGACACTAACCCGAAGCGCGAGCGAGGTTGCTAAGTCGTTGCCTCGCTTGCGCTTCGGGCTGGTATGGATTGGGACAATCTCAACCGCGGACAGTATAGCTAATGCGACAGGGTTCGCTTCACGCACCCTACGGGTTGCCGTCACTGCTGGCAGTTGGCAAGGTTATGATCAAGGCCCCAAATTCATTTTTCGTCGCGTAGCGACGGCTGAAATTGACCGAACCAACTTGCCAACGCGAACTCAATCGTCGCTACGCGACGAGCGGAATTTGCTGGGCACCCCAACCCGTGGGTTGAAACCCACGGCTACCATCATAACGTCGCTATGCGACGAATACAGCGACGAATCTGCGCAACAAACGGCTAACACACCATTGCCCTCAGATTACCGAACTTCTCGGTGTTTCATCAGGCCTGGGCTATGCTGTATAACCGCTTCGCGGTTGGTTGCACCGCTTTGCGGTGCGGAATCATGTGTCGCTCGTTCCGCTCGGGGACCGACTCACCAAAGGCTCCCCGGCACTAAGCCACCAGGCATGGTGCCACCCTTGACAAATCGATCCCCGATCGGAACGATGGCGCAAACAGAACAACCACGGGTTACTCGGCCGAATTGGCCTCAAAAGCCATTCGCAATAACTCGGCCGTGGAACTGACCTGCACTTTGTTCATGATGTCGCTTCGCCGGTTTGCGACCGTCCTCATGCTGATATCCAATTCCGTGGCAATCGCCTTGTTGGGTTGCCCCTGCACGACGAGGTCCAGCACTTTCCGCTCAAGAGTTGTGAGCCGACCGAATCGCTCGCCCAGGTCGCGCCGATATTCACATTTAGCATGCCGGGCTGTGTCGTCGGCCAAGGCTTTACGGATCGCCCCCCATAGATCATCCTCGGCATACGGTCGATCCAGCACTGCCTGGGCACCTGCCTGCATCGCCTGCACCGTGGTTGTGGTGCGGGCAAAGGCCGTCAGAACGATAACCGGGATATCGAATTGTCTTTGGATCAGTTGTTCTTGGAGATCGAGACCGCTCATGCCAGGCATGTGCAAGTCCGTAACCACACAACCTGGGCGGCGATCCTGATACTCCGCCAAAAAATCCTCGGCAGAGGCAAATGATTGTGATCGCATGCCCATCGACTTGATCAGTGCGCAAACGGATTTTCGAGCCTGCTCATCGTCATCGACGACGAAAACCGTGGGTTCCATGGTCATGGTTCTACGCCATCAATGCCTTAGGAATTGTAAAATGGAAAGCTGCCCCTTCTCCGCTGTTCGATGTAGCCCAGATCCGACCACCATGAGCCTCGACGATCGATTTGCTGATTGCCAATCCCATGCCCACCCCGTCCGGCTTGGTCGTGAAGAACGGCGTGAAAAGCATCGAGGCCGCGGCAGTCGAGAAACCAGGCCCGTTATCGGTAACCGTGACTTCAATGCACTCTCCGGCATGGGCCGTACGGATCGTCAAATATCGGTCTTTCAGTGGCTGCATTGCCAGCGCCTGACACGCGTTCTGCAACAAATTGACCACGACCTGCAGGATCTGGATACGATCAACTTCCACCATGACCTCCGCGTCGATGAATTCCTTCCGGACGATCACGAAGACGCAGCATGTTTCCGATTCAGCCAATGCGATGGCCTCATTCAGGATTCCATGGAATTCTGACGGAGTGCGAGCAGGTTCCGTCCTTTGGGTGAATTTCAGGAGACGTGTGATGATCGCTCCAGTTCGTGAGGCCGCGACGGCAATCTCATGGCACCAGTCGCGCAAGTCGTTCAAGTCGGGCGTTTCCTTGGCAAGAACCGTACTGCATGCCTTGGCGTAGTTTGTAATGGTGTAGATGGGCTTGTTGACCTCGTGAGCGATGCTGGCAACCATTTCGCCTACCGTCAAATACCTCGCCATGTGGGCCAATTGAAGTTGGGCACGCTGCAAGTCGGCCTCTTGTTTCTTGCGTTCGCTGATATCGCGAACAACGTCGATGACCGCCTGATGTATCTGCAATTCATCCACCAGTCCGGGGGGGTTGGCTCCTGCCTCGGCCACTACCGAGACGGGTTTTCCTTTGAGCAAACATTCTTCGGCCTTGTCTGGCAATGGGACTGCGCAAGGCTCCCCTGAATCCCCGTCTTGCTTCGCGCTCATATACTTGCTCTGGGGTGCTAACGGCACATTCTATCCGGTATTCAGCCTGTCAGTGAGACAAGGCTTTCAGTTGGGGCACCAATAACTGTCGTGTTTCGCGCATTCGACGAGCGGGGGCAGACGGCACACGGGGAAGCGTCCCATTGATTGTTAAAAGTTGACGATGGTCTCCGCCCCGACGAAAA
>JBAWVO010000558.1:0-2357 GCA_037147235.1 Planctomycetota bacterium
CCCGGAAATGCCGCCGCGACGGTCGATGCGGGCATGGTGGTGGAGTACGCTCACGCCTGGGCAACGAGGGGCCGGCGGGGGCGGGCGACACGGCGGGGTTTGGCGGTGGGCCGTCCAGCGATGGTTAGCTCGCGACGCGTTCCTGGATCTCAGGATGTGGCAGGGCGATCAGGACTGGGGCGTGACGTCTCTTGTTGTAGCCGCCGCGTCTTGGCCAATGCTTTGGCCCGCGCCTTGCCTTGCAGACTCAACGTCATCTCCATGTGTTCCAGCAAGCTGAAGAAACCGAAGTATTGTTGTCGATAGAGGATCACTCGATCGCCGTCAGGTAGCAACCGGTGGGTCGTCGGCCAGGTACGCCGGTTCAACTCCTCGTGTCCCTGCTGGACCAGATGGATTTGCAGCAGGCTGTAGGTCAGGCACACAAACACCGTTTGACTGACGATCAGGTTCCATGCCGTGGAATGGAACCGCGTCAAGTCCCAGAAACACTTGACCTGCCGATGCCGCTCTTCAATGTCCGTGCGCAAGCCGTACCGGTCGCGAATGTGCCGCGCGCTCCATTGAGCCGCGGTGGTCACCACCAACCAGCTTTCCTCATGACCATCGGCGTAAACGTCTCGGGAGAGCACGCCGGTCAAGGGAACCGGACAATCCGACCAACTGGTCAATCCAGGGAAACGCGCGATCAGGGTCTGCTCCCGCACTTTGCTTGGGTCGGGAGGATACTGGGCCTGCTTTTGCGCCCGGCGACGCGCCAAGGTCTCCTGCCGTTTCCGCTCGCGTTTTTGCGCCGTGGGATGAGGCGTATGCGGCGGTCGCAGGCTTGCCAACGGTGGACGGTGTCGCGGTTCGTACGGTTCCCATGAGGTGGCCAGTTGCCGAAGGCCATGCACATCCTCAAGGATGTCCATGTCGGAGCAGATCGGAATTACGATGTCGATGCCGTAGTCCACTTTCAAGCGGCCGATCTGCGGGCCGTTGATGAAGCCACGGTCCACCACGAGCACCTTCATCACGTCCCGGCCAACGACCTCTACGAACGTGTCCACCAGCGGCCACAGCGCGGTGGCTTCCGATTCGTTGCCCCGCAGCACCCGCACGCCGACCACCACGAAACGCTCCCCCGCCTCGTCGCAATGCAGCAGAAACACCGCCTTGTAGCAGCGCCGCCAGCGGCAACGGTCACGCTGCGCCTTGGTCATCTGCTGCTCCTGCTGCTTACTGACCGGATGGTTGTGCTCGTCAAACAAGAGCCGTATCGAGTCCTCGTAGTTCTCGTTGTTCGGCACGAACAGATAGGAACCGTCGGCGATGAAAATCCCGTCCTTGTCATAAGCCTTCAGTTCACCATACAGCGCCGCCACGTGGCGGTTATACCAATCCTCCAGTTCTTGCGGCCCCGTGTCGCGAGCCAGCTTGTGCAGATAGTCCTGGTCGCACGGCGTCTCGCGCGGATAGAGGTTGCGGTCGTTGAAACCTTGGCACTTGAGATGCAGATCCCCGCTCTCGTTGTCCACCCAGCGTTGAGCCACTTCCGGTCCCAAGGCGTCGATCAAGCCGCCCGAGCGGATGATCCACGGATAGGAGTGAAAGCTGTGCATGCCGTGCAGCCGCAGAGAGAGTTGGCTGGAGAGATACATCCACATCGGCACATGATGCCGCTGCCGTGGCGAAGGGTAGTGGGCCGCCAACTTGTCCACCACCTGCTGGCTGAAGAGGAACTGAAAGAACTTGGTCTCGGCCACGTCGGAGGCCAATTCCACGTAATCGAAGCGGCCTTCGCAAAACTCGTCGATGATGAAGGGCTTGTTGTTCTCAAACACCACCAGGTCCATGGTATTACCTCCGGGCATGAGAGGGAAAGGAAGCACGAAGCTTTTGGAAACGGCGTTCACCTTCCTGTACCCGCACAGCTTCAATGCCATCGATGAGATCCACGACCTGTCGCTGCAACCGCAGGAGTTGGGTACGCGCCTGACGAAACTGCCGGTAGTCGTCGGTGAGTCTTTGCATGGCGGAAACCTGCTCTGGCGGCGGCGTGATGTTTTGCGGTCGGCCCTGACCGCGGTAGCTCAGCACGGTGCTGGCGTGGAGTTCGCCTCGCGCGCAGTGGCAGGTAGGTTTTCCGCAACGGCGGCGGAGAGTGTACATCGAGCCGGGCAGAAGTGGTTCCTGCCCGAGGAACGACTCCAAAAGGACCGGGAGTTGTTGCTGGAGTTCAAGGAGTTGCCGGCGGAACGAGCTGAGGTCGTTGGACATGGCATCGCCTGAGAGGTGGAAGGAAACCGCTATCTGTGTATTATACTGCCCGTGCTTGGGTTTGTCCTTTTGGATTGAACGAAGTTACCGCCGGT
>JBAWVO010000559.1:0-2347 GCA_037147235.1 Planctomycetota bacterium
AACGACAAGTGCTAAAGCACGGGCCTAATACCGGCTGCGCCGGGAATGACCATAATGGCCATGAAGACGCTTGGCCGGCCAAAAGATGTGGGTAAGGACATTCCATCCCACAAACCGTTGCCCCGGTGGGGAAAATCGCCTATAACGGAGGGAGGGGAAATTACGGGAGGAGTTGATATCGCGTTGGAATATACTTCATGGCGTTGTCTTTGATCGGATTGGGTTCAAACTTGGGTGATCGGAGTGGATTGCTCGAGGAGGCTCTCGTGCGATTGCATCGGCATCCGAACATCGAAGTGGCGAGGCAGAGCCAGTACCATGAAACCCGTCCCGTGGGTGGGCTTGGGGCGCAATCGGCTTATCTGAATGCGGCTGCGGTTCTTCATACTTCACTCTCTCCGGAAGCCCTGCTGGCCGAGTTGCAGAGGGTCGAAGCCGATCTAGGCCGGCAGCGCGTTGAACACTGGGGACCGCGGACCGTCGACCTCGATCTGCTCCTTTACGACACCCTGACGCGGGTACACCCGGATCTGGTCATTCCCCATCCACGGATGGCGTGGCGGCGATTCGTTCTCGAACCGGCCGCCGAGGTTGCCCCCGAGATGCTTCATCCGGGCATCGGCTGGACCATCGCGCGGCTTTTGGATCACCTCAACCAAACCCCGTGGTATCTGGCCATCGCCGGCCCCATTGGCGTGGGCAAGAGCTGGCTGGCCGGTAAAATCGCGGAAAAAATCGCTGCCCGGCTACTGGCCGAGCAATTCGACCCCTCTCGGCTCGAAGCCTTTTACCGTAATCCGTCTGGTCATGCCTGGCAAATCGAATTAGAATTCCTTGAACAACGCGCTCGCCAGTTGGCCCTTGGCCAACCCGAGTGGACCCGACAAGATCGGCCGACCGTAAGCGACTTTTGGTTCGAGCAATCGCCCGCCTTTGCAAGCGTTTGGCTGCATGAGGAGCAAATGCCGGCTTATTTGGCTCGCTGGGCAGAGTTGCGGACGGTGGTCGTGCGACCGCGGTTGACCGTTTTGCTCCGCGCCCCGATGGAAACATTACTAGCACGCATTCAAACCCGCGGCCGACCGGGCGAGGAACTGCTGACCCTCGAGCAGTTGAGGCAAATTGAACATGCCCTGGACAATCAAGCCGCCGTAGCGGAGGGGCCTGTGCTGAGGCTTGATGCCGCAAATGAGAAGGCCGCCCTCGTTGAACTGGTGGCGGCCGTGGAAGCCATGAGGTAAGGGGAAAATCCGAATGTCGAAATCCGAAATCCGAAATCCGAAACAAATCAAATTTCAAAAATCGTGAAACCGCAAGCGATATTCCGTACGCCACGGTATTTCTTTGACTCTTCCTTGGTTTGAACTCTTACCACCCTCCACCATTCACCATTCACCATGCTCCCACGCGTCCTCACCACGGTCACTGAAATCCGCGCGGCATTGCTGCCTTTTCGCCGCGCGGGAAAGCGGATCGGCCTGGTGCCGACGATGGGGGCACTCCACGAGGGACATTTGAGTCTCGTGCGTGCGTCGAAGGCCGAGTGCGACTTGACAGTTGTATGGATCTACGTCAATCCGAGCCAGTTCGGACCCCACGAGGACCTAGCTAACTATCCTCGCACGCTCCAGGCCGATCTGGAAAAGCTGGCCACTTGCGATACGGAATTCGTGATGGCCCCCAGCGAGGCCGAGGTCTACCGGCCCGGCCATGCCACCTGGGTTGAAGTCAGTGCTATTGCCGAGCCGCTGGAAGGCCGCTGCCGTCCGGGTCATTTTCGCGGCGTGGCGACGATCGTGCTGAAGCTACTGAACATGATCCAACCAGACATCGCCTATTTCGGCCAGAAGGATTATCAGCAAGCCGCCGTTATTCGCCGCATGGTTGCCGATCTGGACGTGCCGGTCGAGATCCGAGTTTGCCCGATCATTCGCGAACCCGACGGCTTGGCGATGAGTTCGCGGAACGTCTACTTGAGTGCCGACGCCCGACAACGAGCTACCGTGTTGTGGCACAGCCTGGAGCTTGCCAGGCAACTTGTCGCCGGGGGTGAGCGGGACGCTGCGGCCATTGCCCAAGAGATGACCCAGCGAATCCTCGCCGTCGGCGCGACGATCGATTATGTCGCCCTAGTCGATCCCGATTCGCTCGCGGCGGTTACGCAGATCACCGGGCCGACGCTTGCCGTGCTGGCAGTGAAGATCGACGGCACGCGGCTGATCGACAACACGATTTTGAAAAGGAGTTAGAAGGTAGAAGTTAGAAGTTAGAAGGAGAGAACTCCTAACTCCTAACTCCCAACTCCCAACTCCCAACTCCCAACTCCCAACTCCCAACTCCCAACTCC
>JBAWVO010000560.1:0-2331 GCA_037147235.1 Planctomycetota bacterium
ATACCGAAGTCGGCCGAGAATACTCGGGGGCGTCGATCGCCTCGGAAATGCTCTTGCGCTGCATGCCCCAAGGGTCTTGCTCGTCCTGCAAGTTGGCCATCGCGACCGAGTTTATGTTCTCCGATAGCCGACCGTACATCGGCCGTGACGCCAATATGTCCGCCATCGTGCCAGCCATCGCCACCTTCTCCCCGGCCCCGACCTCTTCCATATCCCGGTAGCGGGGAAGGTCGGCCGCAGCCATGTGGACGATGTGGAAATACGCCGGCTTTGAATTGACCACCCCTCCCCCACGGATTTTGTAGAATCTCCCCGGTTCATGGAGAAAGGCATACTCGCCGTTTCCTGCGTTTTCGCGGGAAAGCCTCCGCATCATGTGGTGATATGCCTTCTGGCGAGACTCCTCATTGGCACTGAACTCAATGCTCACCGGCTTGTATTTGTTGATCAATTCGCGCAAGGCTTGCGCGGAGTGGCTGATCATCTCACCAGCCTTCCCTTCGCCCGTGATGTCAAATCTTCCGTTCGCCCCGCCTGTACGGGCGGGGCCGCGCGATACCAAGATTTCGTGCGGATAGTCCAGGTCGTTTGTAGCCCTGGCATCCTCAATATCCGGATCCTCGCCTTCCCTGTTGACCAGCGACTCGAAATTCAGGTAGTCCTTGTCGCCCAGGGGCACCGACTTCGTCTTGTAGCCCAGGTCGCCATGCATGAAACGGGGGTCTTCTTGCCACGGCTCCTGTTCCACGGGCTCAGTGCCGGCAAGTTCCAGCGGCTTGCCGTCTTGCTCTTCTTCGCCTTCGTTGTCGCTGTCGGCCATCGCCAGCGGCCCAGCCTTTGCCGGGTACTCGCCCTTTGCCCACTCTTCCGCCTTCCTGAGTGCCGTACTACTGAGCGCAACCGCCTCCCGCATCCCCCACACGGCATTCGCCATGGCCGCCGCCGGGTTGTCTGCGTTTCCGGGGACCGTCACCGGCTGGCCGTCCGGCCCCTGCGCCACGAGTCCCTTCCCTTCGCCGCCCGGCTGCCCGGCCGACAAGCCGGGAATTGCCTGGAGGTTCGCCCCCTCATGCTCCACGTCGCCAGGGTCATTCTGTACTTGCGGCAGGCCGAGTTGCTCCCGCAAACTGGCTGCGTCGAGCGACTGCAATTCCTTTTGCCCGGCCGGGCCACCGAGCAGCATGGCGTAGATTTGCTTGAAATACGCCTTCTTCTCGTCCACAATGGGGCTGGCTTTCAGCCTGACCTTGCCGATGGCACCCTTGCCGAAGTTCAAGGAAAGCATCTGGTCGACGGCCTGCCTGTTCAGCTCTGCTGTCACACGCCGATGCTCGATGTCCTGGATCGTGAACACCACGTCGCTGTGGGCCTCGGCCTCGGCAAGGGTGCCGTGCTGGCCCTCCATCATCGCCCGCTCGGGAATATGCAAGCACCGGCAAAGCTGCTTGTCGAGATATTCCAGCCGGCCGATGAACGATCCTTGCTGGCTTGCACCTGCGTCGAGGATCCAGATCTTCCAGCCGGGGGATTCGAGATTAAGCTGCTGCATGAACGCAGCCATGTCGCGGGGGATCGCCACGCCGCCGGCCGCTTCCAGGTTGTCGAGGACCGTGCGGGCCAGGACGGCGTTTTCTATCTCCGCGCCATTGCGGTCAATCGACGAGCCGAGCGGATATTCCACGACAATATGCGCACCTGCGATCTTGCGGTCATAGCGGCGGGCACCTTCGTTGCAATCCACCCACCAGTTGTATGCCTGTCGGGCATTCTCTAAAAGTGGGATGCCGTACAAGTAGCTTCCTTCCACACGGAACCCAACGTGGACGGAGTTCGCCAGGCCGAGGTCTTTGCCAAGCTGCCGAACGCCGATAAAGCCGCCCTGGTGGCCGATGCAGATTTCCGTAATATCGTGCAACAGCGGCTTGAGGCGGAGAAGTTTGAGATACCCATCCTTCGGCTCGATAACCTTCTCGAAGCAGGTGTAGCCGAAATCGACGTCGCCGTAATAGAGGGACGCCGCCAAGAATTCATCCCGCAGCGGCATGAATATCTTCTCGATGAGCGTCTTCCATTCGTCCGGCGCGTCGTCGTCGGCGTCGATGGTCCAGTCGGAGGCGAGGATCGGGGCCACCTTCAACTCGCGGGCCATGGCGATCGTGCCGTTCTTACGGATGGCCCTGTAGGCGTTATATGTGGCCGGTATGGAAGCAAACCGGAGGACCCAAGGCGAAGTTATGACACTCTGTATTCCGGTCTTTTCACCGAATCGAACGCCAGGCTGGCCTCGTTCCAGAGGCTGGTACTCCGTCGAAACTAGCCCGTCCTTAGAAA
>JBAWVO010000561.1:0-2309 GCA_037147235.1 Planctomycetota bacterium
GAAATGCCGGGCATCGGCAGTAGTCTGATCAACCTCAACCGATCCGCATGGCTCGGCCGGGCTGGCGTACAGTACCTGCCCGGCGGGGGACAAATCGACGGTGCCCTTGCCCGCGATCTCTCCAACACGGTCGCGAAGTGGGAGGCCGGCGGCGTCGCACTTCCGCCCAACGCACAGAGCACGTTCTTCGATACGCTCCAGGCTGGATTGCTGATGGGCAAGATCACCACCGGCGGCAAGTATCGCAACTCGATCATCGGCGCGATCGGCACCGCCACCTCCGCCGCAACGGTAACCTCCATCACGGTCCCCGCCGCCGTGGCTACGGAAGTGGCCCGGCTGATCGCCCAGGCTGCCGGCAACGTGAACCTGAAATTGATCGGTCCGCCGACGACCACCGGCACCGTCGCGACAACGGCGATTGTGGCTACGGCGGCCAGCGGGACCACGCTCACCGTCAGCTCCGTGACCGTGCCCGTCTGCACGGCAGACAGTTTTCTGACCCCCGCGGACGGCAGCCAAACCCCGATCACGTTCATCGACGAACTGGACGGCATCCGCGTGAGCAACGCCAGTGGGACCGGAATCACCTTGCAGTTCCCGCGTATCCCGATTGCGGGAGGCGTGGTCAATGTTGCAAACATCCCCAACTACCCGACGTCCCCAAGCCTCATTACGTGGCTCAAGGCGCAGTTGAACACCCTTGGCGATTTCCGATTCAGCGACGATTACTGATCCTGACGAAGAACACGCCGACAGCCGACAAACTACAAAACACACTACAGAACGAATCACCCGACAATTTGAACCGGGAGCCAAGCGATTTTTCGCCTGGCACCTGTGACGGCGAAAGCGGACTAATTACCCGCGAGAAGCCTTTACCTTCGTTGCTCGTTAAGGGAGCCAACGCGAGAAGTCGCTTGGCTCCCTTTTCGTTTCCCCCCTTCAGCGAAGGAAAAGGCAATCATGGCCGGAACCATTCAAGAAATCCTTGCAAGTCGTAATCTTATCGGCCGCGTGGTCGATATTGTCAACGGCGTTCCCGAAGACATTTTGCCGAAAGGCTTCCTCACGGCAAATCGGACGACGGAAGGCGACCGGGGCGAATACCTCCGCGTGGCCGGAACGCGTCAGACATCGACCATAAGCCGCTACGGCTCCCCGGCCAAGGACGTTGCCCCCGTCGGCATCGGCTCGACGCCGGTCAAGCTGTTGCACAGCTTCGAGACTTTCTCGCACGACCCGACCGTGTTGAACCTCCTGATCGAGGAAACCGGCACGGGACTCGTTCGCCAGCAGATGGCGAAAGAGACGATCAATCGTCAGTTGGATATTTTCGGCCAGCGATTCCGCAACCTTCGCATTTCGGCCGTCATGTCGGCACTGACCACCGGCGGCATCGCCTTCGATGCCAGCGGCAACCTATTGCCCCCCGACAGCTCCAGCGGATTGATCAACTCCAGCGCGGCCTGGTCGATCAATTTCGGCGTCCCCTCGGGAAACACCGCGCAGTTGAACGTCTTCGGCACGGGGAACCTGTTGACCAACTGGAAAGCCGCGACCCCGAACATTCTCGGCCAGCTCAAGGCCGTGAAGAAAGCGGGCCGCAAGCTCACCGGCCATCCGATCACCCACGCCTTTTACGGCGTCAACATCCCCGGCTACATCGCCGCCGACCCGGTCTTGCAGAGCATTATCCGCGGCAGCCAGCGGGTGGCGGAAGAGGCGATCACGGCGGAAATCCCCTCCAGCGTCGGCAACCTGAAGTGGTTCCCGATCGACCAGGCGTTCTTTGTCGATCAGGCCGGCGTGGCGAAGGATTGGGCCGGCGACGACGTAATCGTCTTCACCCCCGATCCGTCCACCGATTGGTGGGAAGTCATTGAAGGGACCTATCCCGTGCCGCGCTCGATCCAGCTTGCCAACGACCTGGGGGCGGTGCTTGGCAACCTCCAGCAGGTGGCGGGTCCGTTCAGTTACGCCCAGGTCACGACAAACCCGGTCAGCTTGCAGCACTTCGCCGGCGACACGTTCCTGCCGATCATCAAGAACCCGGCGGCCGTCTTCATCGCGAAAGTGCCCACAAGCTGATCGAAAACAAGATTCCTTTCGGTGGTTGTTAGGTCGAACGAGGGCCGGCCGGTGAATGCCGTGCCGGCCTTTTTGTGAAACAGACGCATGAGCAACTTGACAGGAACTTCAAGCCCTGACCCGTTCACGCTCGTTTATTGCGGGCTGTGGGACATGCTGGAGAACTCGCAGGCATTTGTGGGGCTTGTGGCTCCCCCGAACCGCATCAAGTGGCTCGG
>JBAWVO010000562.1:0-2279 GCA_037147235.1 Planctomycetota bacterium
GGACATCCATTTTACACCTTAACCGTGCGCCCAGTTTTCCGGGTCCCGCGCAGAGAAGTTTAGAACCGGCGAACTGGTCTCAGCGTGTGGTAGAGTTGTCGATGGGGAGTTTCACAGTTTCATGAGTGAGACTCGGAGGCACGCAATTTGCCGTTGCCTTGAGTTGCGACATCAGTTGTACTGTAATGCCACCTCGACCAAGCAAGGAGTGCCAGAATGAGCAATCGAGAATCCCTTTGGGGCAGAATGAGGCGTTATTGGGCGACCAGTGAAGCCTACGGAACAGTAAATGTGGAGCCTGGCCGAAAGGCTATTTTCCATATTCTCTATGGCCGCATCGAGGTCGGCACCCTCGAATTACTGGATGGAATCTGGAAGTTCCGGTACTCAGACGAGTTCCGCAAGGGCAACCACCTTCGCGCTATAACCGAGTTCCCAGATCCTACTCGCGAATATGCTTCGTCAGAACTCTGGCCGTTCTTTGCGATGCGAATCCCTAGCCTCAAGCAGGCCGAGATTAGGGCGATCGTAGAGAGGGAACACATTGATGAGCACGATGAAGCGACGCTTCTTCGTCGGTTCGGCCGAAGGACCGTTGCTAACCCATTTGAGCTTGTTGAGTCTGGAAGCTGATGTAACTCGTTGACAACGTGTTTTAATGGCTACCGAAGCCGCAGCATGGCGATGGATTTTTCCGTGCGAAAGCCATAGGCTTTGCTCGTTGTCCGTTTCGCCTTGTTATTCAGCCCCTCGACAGTGCCCGCTGTACCGAGGCGATTGTCAAGGAACTCAAGGCCACGGTCCTGGTTCATGTGCATTCCTGCGATGTATGCTGTCGCTCTCTACCTGAAACACACACGCCTTCACGGCGCACAGACACCCACCTTCAAGCAGTAATTTCCTACCAGGATGCAGTGTGATCGGCAAGAAACATCGTTCAAGGGACTTCAACCGAGAAGCGTCGGGGGACATCCCCTTGACTTACCAATATGCACTAGCTAGAATAATCTCAGAAACTGAACTACTACCGGCTAAAGCCGGTAGGTTTGGGGAAAATCGTGGCTACGGACTGAAGTCCTTCGCTCACGATTTGGTAACTCACAAATCGTTGCCACCATTGTTGGGCTCCAGTCCTTCTTGGCGGCCAATATGCGGCACGGTCGCCCCGCCCGTTGCAATGTGCTGCGACCAAGCCCAACATTGTGACGCATAACTGAAGAACCTAAAGGTTTCGCCTGAAGGCGAGGGTTTTAGACCCATCGTGGAGACAATAAAAATTCCTATTCTTTTATTCTTTATTCTTTTTTATAGGGCTGCTGCGGGCACTAAACTTGTAAGCAGACATCGTACGCCCATTCGCTGGGCGGAACAACATATCGCAACTCCCCAGCCACCCTCCAGAATCTCGAAATCTCAATTCGGGCTTCCGGTGGGTGGGTCCAGGTGACGACCTCCGAATCCGAAAGGGTGCGGAGGTTTTGGGGTTTCTTGTGGGCCTATATTTTCGCGAAGAGCCGGGCCGCAGTGGCACTATGTACATCTGCCAAGACTTGCTGGAGAATTCCGATGTATTGGAGGAATCCGGGGCGGCTTCCAAAACAGCCGTCTAGCGCGTTCCCATGGACGGACCAATTTCGGAATGCGTAAAGAAGAGTAGGTAGATCGAGCGAACCCAAGTTTCCTGATATTGCTGCCCTAGCTATTGCATTCGCTGTTTTGTGTTTAGATTTGTGGTGCGACAGGTACTTTGTTTGGATTGCGTTCAGCGTGGTAACCGGGGTAACAGAAGGTATCCCGGGCAGTCGTGACGAGACTTGTGAACCCAGCAGTCGATGCAAGTCGGCGAGCTGAGCCGGAGCGTTGGGTAAGGGGGTTGAATTGAAAAGCACAAGAAAGTAAGCAAACTCGCTACGATCTGGGGGTACGCCGATCAAACTAACGAGCGCCGGTCTGGCAAAGATTGCGTTTATCCCAAACCACGAGAAGCTGTACCTTAACAGTTCAACGAAGGGGATTTTTCGTTTGGAATCGTTCAGTTGATCTCCCAAATAGGTAATGTCTTCCATTTCTGCGGCGCGACGAACCCAATCAGTCGCGGTTCCGATGCCGATGATTTGTTCTGAGAGGGGCTCGGATAATCCGTTTTTCTTGATCTTTGCCTCCAGTTTGTTGGCGCACTGCGAATACGTCTTCCGAGCATTAAGGAGGTTGTATCGCAGAGGGGGTGCGCGGGACCCGGAAAACTGGGCGCACGGTTAAGGTGTAAAATGGATGTCCTT
>JBAWVO010000563.1:0-2263 GCA_037147235.1 Planctomycetota bacterium
ATCCGTACTTATTGACAGCTAGCTTCCGCTACTGCAAAATGGGATTGCACCCCAGCCGAAAGACCTTTAACTTCGATCATCAACGATAATCGGGATAATACACCAAAGTCGAAACCTTGTGCGTCGTTACGCTTGTCAAGTATTTCCTCCGAGCCAATGCCGCAGATGTTTTTGCTTTCGCGTAGAAAGAACTCCTCGGCCATTCGGCCCGTGCGCATTCGGCCTGCAACATTCTCCAATCGGCTGTGAGACGCGGCGAGCGGTTCGACAACTTCGTATGTTACGACGGGATCGCGAGAGAGAATGCGGGCAACAATTTCCAGCAGGCCGTCATTACTGAGTTCGGAGAACTCGGCGATCACTCGCTGGCGATTGGGCCGCATCGGACGATTAATCCAGCCGCGCCGCGTGTTGTCGTGTATCGGGTCAAACTCGTCGCGAAGGTTCTTCAGACTTGCGGGTTTAGTGTCAATTTGCGAGCCGATTGTCTTGAACGCAGCACTCCACGACCGTAGATTAAGTGATTCCAGAAACAGTCGGTCGAGTCGGCTCATTGCATAGGCGACAATCAAGGATTCGTACTCGATGATTTGCCGCGCACGAGGCTCATCGCCGTTGGATTTGGGCAAGGCAATTCTCCAAATATTATTCAAAGGGCTGCGATCGTTTTTCGATCAAGCCAAATACAACGCGCCGTTCGGACTATTGATCACGCAGGATACGTCGTGACTGGTTGCGGACAATATCATCGCGCTGCCGTCGAGAAACTTGTCAGACTATTCCTGCGAAGACGTTCGGTTGCGCGATTGGCTTTGCAGATTGTTGGTCAGAGATTCAAGCTGGGCAAGGTTCAATGCTCGTAGTTCCTGTTCCTCACTGACAGGAATACAGAGTATTGCCTGAAGCGTTCGGATCAATTTGATCTCGCCTTTGATCTCGCCTTTGATCTTGCCTTCGATCTCGCCTTCGATCTTGCCCTTAAGCTCGCCTTCGATCACACCCTCACGATGGGCGGCGTTCATGGCCCATTGTTGGTCTCGAATCGCTTTTTCGCGTGCGTCGTACATCACTTTGTCCTCGGTTACTTGCGCTATATTAACGATCGTTTGCGTCGCTTGCCGGATCGCTTGCTGGGGAAACAATTTCAACAGTGCGTCGGCTTCGTACTCGTGGGCATGAAGAAACCAGAATAGCCAGCAATCGAGCATACTGGCCGTCTTCAGGTCTGCCTCCCTTAAATTATACCTTCCAAGCTCCAGCGTGTGAATCTCCAAGGTTTCCTGCAAAACCCGGCCCGATTCCGCGTCGGTGAGACGAAACGCATGGTGGACTTTTGTTGCATCCTTCCAAAGAATCCCGTCGACCAAGCAGATCGAAAAAACAGGATGGGCCTTTGTGTAGTCGTCGCCTTCCTTCAGTTGGCCGGCATAGAGCTCACAACCATAAAAAACGATCCGTTGAACTAGGCCCTCAAAAATCGTGAGTTGCATTTCGATGTCGTAGATGGCTCCCGACTGATCGACGGCCTTGACGTCGAGAATCGATAGTTTATCGTCCTCGTAATCTTGCAGGTTGTAGGGATTTTGGAGCGTGACCTCAATGATCGGCAACGCGGGATCGAGAATCGCGTTGAGCAGGCTGATCAAGGCGACACGGTTCTCCGCCGTCCCAAACGTCTTCTTGAAGGCGAAATCATTCGTGGGGCGAATTCCAAGCGGCATAATGGTTCCCGAAAGAAAGAGGACGCAGTTCGCGAGCCAGATAGGTGCCAGTATACCATAATCCGGGATACCAATATCCGACCCGTTCGGCGCGGGGCTCCCGACCCCGCCGAAACATTCGACCGAAGGTCTCCCGGTGGACAGGAGACCTTCGGTCAGCGGTGTGTGGCTCGGTCAGGAGACCCGCCACAACAGAGATCCTCCCTACGCCAACGGCACCCCCTCTACGCCAACGGCGTTGTGTCCCCTAATCGCCCCCCCGTTCGGCGCGGGTCTCCCGCCTCGTTGTTACACACATCTTTTGGACCCCATCCGGCTTGCCGGATGGTGAACAAGGTTGGATGGCTAAAATGGAGAACAAAGACCAACACGACCCCATCCACCTTGGTGGATGGTGAAGGAGGTTGTTTGGCTACATCGCGGACCTGGGCTAGCTAAATAACCTGATTCACCATCCAGCAAGCTGGATGGGGTCTAGGTTTAGATCGCTTTTGTTGTTAGCTGACCAACCTTCTTCACCATCCAGCAAGCTGGATGGGGTC
>JBAWVO010000564.1:0-2224 GCA_037147235.1 Planctomycetota bacterium
CACGGCGTTGCACCGTTCCGTCCTACCCGGTCATGTCTGGAATGGACACGCAGGCTAACACCTGTCACTGAATCAATTAGAAATTAGAGGCACGCCTTCAACGATACGATGACTGCAATCGCCCATGCGAAAATTTTCTATCCACTGCCGCTGGCCTCCCTGTAAGCGTTGAAGCACATGGGACAACTGGTCATTGTAGTGGCGATCACCTTTCTTTTCTACATAGGCTCCGAAACAAACGTCATGCTGGGCGCGGCGATCATCGCCAGAGCGTTTGAATGCCAAGGCCCGGTAGTACCAGTACACAGGGTTCTGTGGGTCAAGTTGAACGGCATTATCGAATCGCCGCAAGGCGGATTGCAGATCGTTGTCCCAGAAGTCACTAAAACCACGGGCAAAATGGGCTTCCGCAAGGAATTGGTAATCGTCGCGAGCACCTGTGGTCGGCGGCCTCGGAACACGGTCCCAATTGTCGAGGGCCTCGTACAGCTTATCGAAGTAGGCGGAGTAGCTTGCTAAATCCTGGCCCGATTTCCTCGCCAGTTGTGTTGCGGTAAGGTAGTCTCGCATTGCCCCATCGTAGTTATTAACGGCGGACCAGATTTCCGCCCTCGCGAAATAAGGCTCTGGGAGTTGCGGCTTCAGGGTCTCGTTCTCCTTCAGTGCTTCTTTTACCTCGTCCCATGCCTTTTTTATCGTTTCATTCTTTTGCAGGCGGATCACTTCTGGAAGATCCTGCCGGTTTGCATCGGTTAGAAACTTGGCCATTTCGCTGATCTGTAACGATGGGCGATCAAGATCGCTGGACGAAACCCAGCCGGATAAATTGTTTCCTGGACGGACAGGTCGGACGAATCGGTAGGACGAGGGAGCGTCGGCAGGGCCAAACTGTTGGCACTCAGTTCCCACAAAGAAGGCGGGGGCTGTTAGGTTACGGGTTACCACGAGACTGCCCGATCGAAACGCGTAAAGCTTGGTTGCTCGCTTGAGAGCGAGCAACTCGGCGCATGGCTTTATGCAGACTTGGGCCACGATCGGCCCCGTGCCAAGAGCCACGATAATAACGGACAGGCAAACCCTGGTGAAGAATTTTTTACTGCCGCTTCGCATCAATCAGTTCCCTTCCTCGAAATGTTGGCACCGATCGCCTCCACCTCGATTGATTTAGCCCGAATTAAGCACACCCTTCACTTTACTAGCGTAATCAGTCTACGAGGGTATTGCAATAGGCCCTCCACGTAGCCCTCCACGTAGGGATTGCCTGGCTGGGGCGTTTCGCGAGGCGCCGTTTTGGCGAATTCCCCCATTGTAACAGCCAAGGACTCAACTTGCACTTTGGCCCAATTGAACCCCACCAGAACCGCCCCCCCATTTTTATCACATCCTCCCCCACTTCACCCGCTGCATTCCCCAATCCAAATCCGCCACGACCTGCCGCAATCCAATCGGGTAAAAGAGTTTATGGGACAAAAGAGTTTATGGGACGTGGCCTAGTTGTTGACACACCCCGGCGGAAGTAGAATCAGGGGTTCCTCAACAATCGGGACTTCCGATGACTGAACCGAACCTCCGAGAACCCGAGCAAATTCGTCAGGGCTACGTGGGCAAACCTCGGAACCTCGGCTGTTTTGGGGGGGATTGGGCCGCTGGACTGGACGGGGACGAGTCGAACGAAGACGTAGAATAGAAGTATCCACGATGACCACGGCGGCATCATAAGAGAGATTCACCAAGATCGAAAGTGAGGCAAGTATGTCCATAACCGTTCACGGCGTAATGCACGGCAGAACCATCGAAATTGACGAAGATGTCGGAGTTGCCGAGGGCCAGAAGGTCGAGGTCCAGGTAAAAATAGTCCCAATGTCGGCTCGGAAGCCCGGCGAAGGATTCTTTCGCACCGAGGGAGCCTTGGCCGACGATGTGGAGTGGGACGGCATCATGGAAGAGATTTACAAGGCACGCAAGGTCGAGCGGCGTCAAGTTCCCGATTTGGAGGCACCATGAACTTCCTCCTCGACACAGATATTTGCTCGGCCCACATGCGGCGTCCCGCAAAGCTGGCTCACCGTTTCATTCAATACACGGACCAGCTTGCTATCTCCAGCGTTACCCTGGCGGAATTGTTTGCCGGAGCATATAAGCATTCGCAGGTGAACCGGTTATTGACTTTAATCACCGACCTATTGCAAGAGGTTCGGGTCATCGACTTTGATTCGGAGTGTGC
>JBAWVO010000565.1:0-2201 GCA_037147235.1 Planctomycetota bacterium
CACCAAAAGCGGACCGCAACAGAATTGGTGGGGCTCGCTGCGCTCTCCCCACCCTGCAATTATTCGCTTTCCGCACCTGGAACCGGAAGAGCCAAGGTTTCTCAACCTTCCGCGCCGAAATCGGCTTGGTAGGCGGCGGCCAGTTGGGTTCCCCAATCGTTTTGGGCCTCCAACCGCCCCGTGAAGAATCGCAACACGGGCGGTTCGTGGATGAACTTGAGTCCCTGGATCAGATCCTGATGGGCGAGGAGCCAACCCAACCGGTCCACGACGTAGTCGATATGCGAGACGGTATAAACTCGCCGCGGAACAGCCAGCCGGCAGAGTTCAATATCCGAGGGCACGTCGTTGCCCTGGGCATCGCGGTCCATTGAAATTGAGCCGCGTTCCATGCCGCGGGCACCGCTGATGAGGTAAATGGCTGCCGTCAAGGCACCGGCCGGATACGCGGACTGAGGCACATGGGGAATAAACTTCATGGCATCGACATGGCCCGCTAGACCGCCCGGCGGCGTCACGGCGGGAACGCCCCGCTTGACCATCTCTTCGACGAAATAGGCGATCAAGTCGGCCGAACTGCTGGCCACTTCCAGGTCGGTCATCTCGCGAAGCCCGACCGCCATGGCCTCGATTTCCTTCGACGACATGCCGCCGTAGGTGATGAAGCCCTCGTAGAGCGGCAACCAGGCCTTCAGAGATTCAAAATACTTGGGGTTGTTCGTAGCGATTAGACCGCCGCGGACGCAGGTACTCTTGCGACCGGAGAGATAAATCAAGTCAGCGTAGCTCATCATCTCCAGAACGATCTGCCGGATAGAGCAATCCTTGTAGCCGGCCTCACGCCTCTTGATGAAATAGGCGTTCTCGGAGATGAGGCTGCAATCGACGATTACGGGGATCCCCTGCTGCGAGGCCAGTCTCTTGACCTCGCGAAGGTTGGCCATGGAGAAAGGCTGCCCGCCGATCAGGTTCGTGGTGGCCTCCATGCGGACGAAGGGAATTCGCTCGGGACCATATTCGGCGATGACCGCCTTGAGTTTCTCCAGGTCGATATTGCCCTTGAAGGGGTTGCTGCTGTTGGTCTCCAAGGCGTCGCTGCCGTAGATTTCCAGGACTTTGGCACCGCCCATCTCAAAGTGGGCCTTCGTCGTCGTGAAGTGATAGTTCATCGGCACGACGTCGCCGGGCTTGACGAAAATCTTGGTCAGCAGGTGCTCCGCGGCGCGGCCTTGGTGCGCCGGCACGCAGTACTCGAATCCCAAAATCTCCTTGACCGCATCCACTAACCTGTAATAGCTCTCCCCGCCAGCGTAGGCATCGTCGGAAACCATCATTGAGGCCAACTGGTTGTCGCTCATGGCATTGGTGCCACTATCGGTGAGCATGTCGATGAACACATCCCGCGTGCGAAGCAGGAAGGTGTTGAATCCAGCCTCGGTGATTGCTCGCAACCGCTCTTGGATGGGAACCAGAAATGCCTTCTGGACAATCTTTACTTTGTGCATCTCAATAGGGATGATTTTGCCGCTCGATAGCTTAACTTCCACAACAAACTCCTCTGGAAAGTAGAGAACCGCCAATTCATACAAGCCCCTAAGTATGCAAGAGTAACCGTCCGAAGTCAACCGGCAGTAAAAAAATGTGTGGCAAGATTTTCTGGCAAGCGCGTGGCACGGGCTTCCAGCCCGTGGAATTCGACACGGGCAAGATGCCCGTGCCACGGTGGCGTCCGTCTGCCAGAGAATCTTGCCACACACTCAAGAAACAACGGCGGCTCGACTTTGCGGAGTCGAGCCACCGTTC
This sequence comes from Planctomycetota bacterium, assembly GCA_037147235.1. Classification (GTDB taxonomy): domain Bacteria; phylum Planctomycetota; class Planctomycetia; order Pirellulales; family Thermoguttaceae; genus JANXQG01. Next base: position 1,804 of record JBAWVO010000565.1, read on the forward strand.
TCGCCTAGACCAGACCTCTTACCCACTGGGGTTAGAGACGGGCGTACTTAGTTACAACTGCAGCCGACCGGGGCGCAGGGGTTCGTTTCTTCGCAGCGGGGGGCCGGGCGGCAAACGGTCACCGGAACCTGCTTGCAAACCACCACCGGAACGCATCGCGTGACCGTGTAGGGCACGCACTTAGGCACGAGCTTCCAGCAGTCAATCGTCTTGGTGTAGCACACCGGCTTGCAGACTGTGTAGGGAACCTGTTTCACGCAGGTCTCAGGCACCATCCGGCAAACCTGGTAAGGAATCTCCTTCGTGTGGCACTCCTTGACGATCTTGCAGACCTGGTAGGTGCAGGTCTTCACGCGGGTCTCGGGCACCATCTTGCAGACCTGGTAGGTGCAGGTCTT
>JBAWVO010000566.1:0-2199 GCA_037147235.1 Planctomycetota bacterium
TCGAGTGTTTCAGAGAACTGCAAATAGTTGTCGGCCATTGTGGGCCTCCGTAGGGTTTAGGGGTTACTAATCACACTGGTTTTCGATGGCCGCGACTGCCGTTTCGATTGTTGGACGGTCTCTGCCAGCAGTTCATCCATGACCGCGATTGGCAGTTCGCTCGTGGTGACATACACGTCCGAGTGTTTTGGGCTAGTCGTCCAGGCAACAGCATATTCCAGGCGATGCGAAGACGGGCCAACGCGAAGAATCATCTGGTCGAGTTCAGTTCGCTGGGGTTCATGGGCAGAGAAGTCAACGCCATCGGGCACCACGGCGTATTCCCGTTGTTCAAGCTCAGCCAGCCATTTGCGAACTGCCCGGTTTCGACCGCGACCACGGGCTGCGGCTGCTACGGCCTCTTGGCAGGTGTCAAGCACATCTTGGCCATAGAATTCTGCCGTGCTGCCCCAGAAGTAGAGTTCATAGAGATCGTTGTCCTGCTGTCTGGCTTTACGGGCCAAGGCTACGCGACTGCGGATTTGCTCGGCAAGTGCTGGTGTCAGTTCGATGATGGCACAATCGCAGTCGCCGTTGTAGTGATCATTCGAGCTATGGGTGTTGATGATGAGGTGCATGGTTTGCTCCAATCGAGAAAGGGGGAAGGGGCAAGAAGGAGGGCGGAAGATTATCCCGCCCTTCCATTGCCTAAGAAACGCACTGCGGCAGTCTCACTTCACCACCGCACTCGTCAGCCCGAAGCGACGAAAGAAACGCATCGCACGGTGCTTCGCATACCAGCGACGGCGGGCGAGATTACTTGAGAATCGACGTTTACGGGTTCCGTCTGGCATGCGTCAACTCCTGGTTTTGGCACAGGCGGTCAAGCCGCTTCCGAGCCTTCCACCACCCGACCAGCGGTTGGCCCTGGCAGTAGGCGGCGTAGGTCTGTGCAATGACCTTGCGGATCAAACGACGAAACATGGTGATAGGCATACGTGAAAACTCCTAAAGAACATGGGGAAAAGCTGTGCCGGGAGAATCCGGCACAGCGAAACAAAGAACCAAGCCGCGTCAGTTATTCGACGGTTCGCGGCGAAGCTTGCGGCCTGGCTTGACTTGCAAGCTGCTCTGATAGATGCCACTGCTCTCGGCATCCAGGCAACGCCCAGAAGCCCAGGTACGCAAACGCTCGACGGATTCCGCGGCAGTTACGGCAACGGGCACGACATTTTGGGCAGCCGCAGTCAGTGGCAAGTCCAGCAACGCAGCCAGTCTGGCACAAGCTCTGATTTCAGCACCCGTCCACTGCTGGTCGTTCGGTTTGGCCTGATCGGCGTCCAGATCGAACAGCTTCAAGTAAATCTCCCAGATCTTCAATCGCTGCTCTTTGCTGGGCAGATCGAGGAAGAAGCAGCCGTCAAACCGCTCGGCACGACCGAATTCCGGCGGCAGCTTGGAGATGTCGTTGCAGGTGCAGATTGTAAAGACGTCGGATTCGTGGTCGTTCAGCCATGTCAGAAACGTGCCAAAGAGCCGAGCCGAGACGCCGCTGTCGCCTGAACCCGAGGCACCAGAGAGTGCTTTTTCTACTTCGTCCAGAAAGACCACGCAGGGTGCCATGGCGTCGATGATCTTCAAGGCTTGGCGGATGTTCGACTCCGTGCTGCCAACCAACGAGCCCATCAGCGAACCGATGTCGAGGATCAGTGTGGGTCTGCCCGTTTCCGAGCCAAGTGCCTTTGCAAAAGCACTCTTACCCGTCCCAGGAATTCCGAGTAATAATACCCCGCGAGGCCGTTTGAGCGAATTGGCATGGCCCTGACGCCGCATTGCACGCAAACAAAAACTCTTGAGTGATTGCAGACCGCCCAGGCCGTCGAATCGCTCGCCGCCACGATGCAACTGCATGAGGCCGCTCTTTTTTAGCGTTTGGGACTTCAGTTCCCATATGGCGTCGGGCCGGATGTTGCCATGCCTCACTATGCTCAGGGAATAGGCACCCTCTGCTTCAAATCGAGTCAGGCCAGCGGCGGCATCGAGCACCATATTCAGATCATCGCCTTGCGGCAAGTCACCTTCTTCGGTTGCGATGCTGCGGGCAATCTGCTCAAGCTGTTCGCGGACGGGCAGATCGTGATCCAACACAACGAACTGGTGTTCAAGCTCGGGGGGAATTTGGACAAGCGGAGACAGGACGATAATGAACGTGCGGTTGGC
>JBAWVO010000567.1:0-2197 GCA_037147235.1 Planctomycetota bacterium
GAATGACGAATGACGAATGACGAATGACGAATGACGAATGACGAATGACGAATGCATCTTTAGATCTTAGATCTTAGCAATCCCCAATCCCCAATCCCAACCCCCATGCCGAAGCTTCTCATCACCAACGGCCGCGTTATCGATCCTAGTCAAAACATGGACTGCGTGACGAACTTGCTCGTCGTCGACGGTCGTATTGCCGCTTACGATGCCCCATCCGACGGCTCAGCGGAAGAGATCGATGCCACGGGGTGGATCGTCGCGCCGGGGCTGATCGACATCCACGTACACCTCCGCGAGCCGGGGTTTGAGGATGCCGAGACGATTGCAACGGGCACTGCCGCGGCCGTCAACGGCGGTTTCACTTCCGTGGCCTGCATGCCCAATACCGATCCACCGATCGATACCCAGGGTACGGTCGAGTTGATCCGCCAGATGGCGGCGGCAAAGGGGCACTGCAACGTCTTCGTGGTAGCCTGTGTGAGCCAGAACCGCGAGGGGAAGCAATTGGCCGAAATTGGCCAGTTGGTCGAGGCCGGCGCGGTCGGTTTCAGCGACGACGGGTCCCCGGTTCACGACGCAGAACTCATGCGGCGGGCCTTTGAATATTGCAAAATGTTCGACAAGCCGGTGATGAACCATGCCGAGGTTTGCGAACTGAGCCAGAAGGGCGTGATGCATGAAGGGCTGGTCTCGTTGGTGCTTGGGCTGACGGCCATTCCCGCCGCGGCCGAAGATGTAATGATCGCCCGCGACATCTCCTTGGCCGAGGCCACCGGCGGTCGCCTGCACGTGATGCATGTTTCGACGGTCAACGGCGTCGAGGCCCTGCGGCGAGCCAAGCTCCGCGGCGTCCGAGTCACCGCCGAAGTCACACCGCACCACTTCACGCTCACCGATGACTGCCTGCGAACCTTTGATTCCAACTACAAGATGAACCCGCCGCTCCGCGGTCAGGAACATGTCGATACGATCATCGCCGGACTGAAAGACGGTACGATCGATTGCATCGCCTGCGACCATGCACCGCACCCCAAGGAAAAGAAGATGCAGGAACTTGACCAGGCCCCCTTTGGCATCGTCGGCCTGGAAACTTCCCTCGGCCTGGTGGTGACGCGGCTGATTTCTCCCGGCCATCTCGACTGGCCGACGGCACTGGCCAAGATGACGATCAATCCCGCACGGATTCTGAATCTCAATAAAGGAACCCTCCAGATCGAGGCCGACGCCGATATTACGGTCATCGATCCCGACGTCCGTTGGCAGGTTGATCCCGCGAAGCTCCGCTCCAAGAGCAGCAACACGCCTTTTGCCGGATGGGAATTGCAAGGCCGGGCAGAGGTTGTGGTGGTCGGCGGGGTGGTGAAGCTGAGGCGGAATGCTCTATCTCATTGACGGTTACAATTTAATGAACGTGGCAAGTGTTCCGGTGCCGATCCGTGGGCGTGCGAATCTGGAAAAGGCCCGGCTGGCACTTTTGAATTTCCTGGCGGAATCGCTCGATCCAGACGAAGTCTCGCAGACGGTGGTGGTGTTCGACGCCCACGATCCGCCGCCTGGGCTGCCGCGAGAAATGCGTCATAAGGGATTGCTCGTCCGCTTTGCCGCGCGCGACGAAGATGCCGACACACTCATCGAAGAACTCATACGGGAAGATTTTTCGCCGAGGCGGTTGACGGTGGTCTCCAGCGATCATCGCATTCAGCGGGCGGCCAAACGACGACGTGCCCGGGCGGTCGATAGCGACGTCTGGTGTGCCGAGGTCCTTCGTGCCCGGCAGCAACGACGGCAGGCAGCGGCCGAAGGCCCAGAGCGGCCTAGCGGACCGCTATTGGAGGAAGAAGTACGCTATTGGCTGCGGCAGTTCGGGGAGATGTGAACCGGCCGTTTCGGCGGGGTCAGGAGACCCTCGCCGAACTGAGTCGGACGTTGTTATCCACAACGGAAACCAGACACTTATTCGTCTGCGGCCATGATCACAACCTTGCCAACTGCTAACAGTGACGGCAGGCCGTAGGGTGCGTGAAGAGAACCAACACACAGGAAATGGTGCGTTGCGCACGGACCCAATACTTCGAGAACATCTACCCCGGAATAGACCGGTTCGCGTAACGCACCATTTCGCGGGCCTCCGTGCTCCACGCACCCTACTTCGAGCTAGCAGTGATAGCAGTTGGCAAGGTTATGATCAAGGCCC
>JBAWVO010000568.1:0-2179 GCA_037147235.1 Planctomycetota bacterium
CCCACCATCAAACACAAAACCTTCGCCCGGCTGATGGCCGTGTACAGCCAGTTCCGCGAGCAAACCATCCGGGCCGCCGGGCCGTCGTCCAGCCCCACAACGACAATCTTGAATTCGCTGCCCTGGCTTTTGTGGGTCGAAAGTGCATAGGCTAGATCGAAGCTGCATCCTGTCTTAGGCCCGGCGTCGTCACCATTCCCGCCGCCGCCATTGTCACCGTCGCCTTCGCTGGACTTGCCCTTCGGAACCTTGATGATTCGCAAGGGCGAGTCCAGCCGGACGGTCATGATCTTTTCTTCTTGCGCGATCACTTTCCCCAGCTCACCGTTGGCGACGTACACCTTGCCATCGTTGTCAACCTCCTCATTGCAGCCGGGTGCCCAGAACGGTTCGCCGTCTTCTACGGCGATTGCCAGCGAGTTTTTGAGATTGACCACCTTGTCGTGCAGCCGGAAGATCGACCCCGCCGTTTGGTTGCCAGTGGGGTTCAGTTCCCTTTGAAGCCGCTTGTTCAACTCAAGCCGGGAAAGCTCAGATTTACCCCGTGAAACGCCGTTGGTGGCCACAAGCACTTGAACATCCCACACCGGGCAATACCCCTTGGCCTTCAACTTGGCAAGCGTTTCGACGATCTTTTCCACGGACTCGGCATTGTTCCTGGTGGGCAACAATTTCAGGTTATGGGGCGAATCAGGATCGTCCGGGTTCTTCTCGAATTCAATCCGCACGTCCGTGGTGAACCGCTGGCCGTCACGGATCGCCGCGCACGCTCTCACGATGGAGCCGGCGTTGCGGCGAATTTCTTTCAATTCTCCGCACGGCACACCAGCTCGGATCATGTCATATAGCGGCCGCCCATGCCCGACCGGCGGAAGCTGGCAACAATCACCAATGATTAAGAGCATCGTGGTCTTGTCCACCGCCTTCAAGAAGGCGGTGAAAAGATCAGTGTCGATCATACTGGACTCATCCAGGACGATCAGGCGATACGGCAGAGTGTCGTTTTCGTCGTGCTTGAAACTCCACCCGTCTTTCTCGGTCGATGTCGCTACCCCCAGTGTGGAATGAATCGTCCTGGCTTTCAGGTCCAGGCCGTAGCCCTGCATGACTTCGGTCAACCGCACGGCTGCTTTACCCGTGGGGCAACAGGCCGCGATATTCTGAATTCCGATGGATTGGGCAACCGCTTTAATCACCCGTGCTGCACAAAATGTCTTTCCGGCACCAGGCGAGCCGCCCAGGATCGACCAGCTGGCTTTCAACGCCACTGCCAGCCGTTCGCGCTGATGCTCCGAACAATCGAGCATGGCTGCTTCCGGCCATTGTAGAGGAATCGGCGATTTCATCATTTCGGCAACCCGCTCCGCAATGTAAGCCTCGTGTCGCGCCCGCTTCCCCTCAGCCAGCCAGCGTGAAAGGTCATCGCCCCACCTGGCCGCGATCAGCTTCCCCCGAATTCCGAGTTCTATTGCCCGCTGGAATTTCAATTCGCAACCGGCGATCCGGCCTTTAAGCATTTCATTCGCTGCCGCTTCCGTTATCCAGGTCGATCCGTTGTTGGCGTTCAGGATGCAATACCAGAGGATGATGGCCTGCCGCTTGATGGCGGCCGGGTTGCCGCCCAGGTCGAGATAGAGCTTGTCAACCCGTGCCACGCCGGTGGATTTGTAGCGGAGCAACAGCCACGGGTTTTTCTTCACCACCTGTGCAGCATCAGCCCCATAATCCCTTACGAGTTTTCTCGGCAAGTTGTGGGGAAATCCGCGGCCGTCCAAAAGGCTCGCGAGATCCACGAATGCCGCTTCCATCGCGTCATTTTGTTGAAGATGAGCGGAAGCCATCTTCGCCCGTTCAACCGTGAAGCCGCCGCCAATCTCCGTCGCCACTTCCTCCGGCGCGTCCTTCAGCCGAGCAATCGCGTCCGCTCCATAGGCGTCCCAGAGCCGGCGGGCGATGCCTTCCTTGATTCCAGGGCATTGCTTGAGCCACTTGATAACGCCCATTTTGTCGTAGGGCTTCACCTTGCGCCACTTGCGGGCATGGAATTGGAGGTCTGTCTTAGGCTTGGGGTGCCACTTGTTGGCCTTGCGGGTGTACTCCTCCCACTTGCCGTAAAATGTGAACGGCATTCCGCTTTCAAACTCGCCCTCTTCGCAGTCGTAGGCTTTGACCGTTACGA
>JBAWVO010000569.1:0-2168 GCA_037147235.1 Planctomycetota bacterium
GAGCATGAGCGAACCGGGCGCGTGCTTGGCGACGACGATTTTCACCAGCGGTTGGAGAAGATGCTCGGCCGCGTTTTGAGACGCCAGAAACCCGGCCCCAAGAGGGAATCAAAACGCTAGTTGCGTATGCTGTCCCCGGAACTCCCCCTGTCCCCTCACTCCCTCGTCCCCTCACTCCTTCGGTATATACAAGGTATAAATGGTCAGGACGACTTTTGCCGTTAATCGTTCTGACCCCTTTTCTGACTCTAAACCCTTTTCTGGCTCTTTTCTGACTCTTCTTCCCTTGGAGACCGACTCTTTCACGTTATCTGGATTTGCGAACAAGCACGCTTATTTCTTTTGCAGGGGCTTCCTGATTGTTAGCAGTCTTGCGGGCTTGTACTTCCGCAAATACTCACGAACTACGTCCTTATTGGCTAGCCCCCCTGTTTCGTAGTAGTCCTTACCAGTCTCAAGATGTTCCCACGCCGTCGCGGTATATGTGTGTAGGAAGTTGCTGTCTGTAGGGTCGAGGCGCCGAGTGCTCTCCAAATCACGATCCTCCGAGAACCACATGTTCTGAATCGCGATATCCTTTGGGTACTTACCACGATCAATTGGGACCATATGTTGACCGTCGGATTTGTAGTAACAGAAGCGGGGCTTACCTCGATCGGTTTCACGATCGAATACTATCATGAAAAGGGAAGCGTCTCGCTTCCGAAGGCTCAGGGGTATTTCAATGCCACTCCACTTGATTCCTTCATTGTTCCAGGGAATCTCCAGTTCGGTCCATTCGCGCGCGTTGGGAAGGGGATCGGGTGCAGGCGTAGCTTGAGGATCGTCTACCGTCTTATCCCGGCGTCGAATCGTAATGAATTCGCCAGGCGCGACTTCCACTTCGCGTTCCTCCCAATTCTGGTTACAATCATGCGATGTCGGACTGCTCGCATGCCCTCGACATCCATAACACGCGATTATTAGCATCGTAAATTTGACAAGTCGAATAACCTTCATGCCATGCCTCCAAGTTAATACAGCTTACCTAGACCCGTTTCGTGGCTCGTACGGCCCCGCCCCTCCACTCTTAGCGTCGTCATTGAGCGGATACAACTTATTTTTCTAATCGTCGCCTCCAAGTCGTTTCCAGTAATGAAATCCAGGGTAATGAAATCCAGGGACGCAGTACCAATTACCGGAGGTTCGGGGGCATCGACCGGCCGGGCACGTTGAATGTGTCGCAAGACGATGATTCTCAAGGATTCTCTTTGCGCTCACCGGTTTCCCACCGCAGCTTGTCAATGCCGGGCGGATGCTCCCCCATGATGGCCCACATGCGTCGCACACGGACCAACTGCGATCGATTCATACGCAAAGCGGCGACGGTGGCCCGACCGATTGCAGTCAGGCCAGCGATTTCACTCGCGCCTTTGGCCCAAACGAAGTGTTCAGCCCAAACGTCGCGTTGAGGATGAAACAGAGGAACGTCCTGCGCAGAGACCGGATCACGGACCATCGTGCGGTCTGCTTTGAATCGGTTACACGTAGGACAGGCCAGGCAGAGGTTATCGAGAACCGTCTCACCGCCTGAAGATCGCGGTGCGATATGCTCAAACTCGAAGGTGACAACCGTCAACTCCTCCGCAGTACAACAATACGCACAGCAATTCGCGAACTGAGCGCGTACTTCTCGCTGAAGATCAACCGGAACATAGGCACTCACGTGCCCGCTACTCCGGCCTGCTGGTGCCGCAGGGTGTACCTAGCCCGCGTCTTCACGAGGGTAAGCTGATCGGCCCGGGCCAAGAGTCGATCGACTTCCTCGGTTTCCGCGGACAAGAGTCGCCGCTGCTTGCCGTGGGCGATGAGTTCATCCAGCCGAGCCTGAATCGAAGGGGCCAACATGCCCTCGGCCAATGCCTCCAATTCGCCGCTGCTCAGACCGAGCAGAACCTCTGGATCATTATTACTCATGGTACCTACTTTAGTCGTGAAAAGGGAACCGCCAAAAACGGCCGACCACCGACCAAACCGCAGTTAATTTTAACGGAGTCAGGCAGCATTGTCCAGGCACAGCGGAGTTCCAGCGGAGTTCCTCTTATGTGTCGATTTTCATATTTATTTCTTTCCTAAGAATTGATTAGGATTCACCGCGAGAGGGTACAAAGAGCGCAAGAGAAAGATTT
>JBAWVO010000570.1:0-2163 GCA_037147235.1 Planctomycetota bacterium
ATTAGGATTCACCGCGAGAGGGTACAAAGAGCGCAAGAGAAAGATTTTGTTCTTTTGCGTTTTCTGTGTTCTTTTGCGGTGAATTTTTTTGAGGACGGGGGGGATTGACCGCAGAGGGGCGAGGTGGGGAGAGGGAACCACGAAAGAGACGAAAAACACGAAAAGGGAAGACAAAATTATGACAGAAAGATGGAGAGCAGGAAGATAAAGGGGGAGGGAATACCCTTGAGTTATGATCAAGGCCCCACCTCCCGTTGACCGCCCCGCCCGGACGAACCATAATATGTGGGTTCCGCGTCCATTCCTGAAAACCAATGATTTCTCTCCCCCCAAATGCCCATCATCGTTCAAAAGTTCGGCGGCTCCAGCGTGGCCGACAGTAAAAAAATTCTGGCCGCCGCCCGCAAGGCCATTCGTGCCCAGCAACAAGGTAACCAAGTCGTGGTCGTCGTTAGCGCAATGGGCGACAATACCGACTTGCTCATTGATCTGGCCCAGCAGATCACCGACCAGCCCCCTGCCCGCGAGATGGACATGCTGCTCTCCACGGGCGAGCAGGTTAGCGTGGCACTGATGGCCATGGCGATCCATTCGCTCGGCCACAAGGCGCTCAGCCTGACCGGTGCCCAAATCGGCATCGTGACCGACAGCACGCATACGAAGGCCCGCATCCAGTCGATCTCGACCGAGCGCATACGCAAGGCATTGGATGCCGGGAGCATCGTCATCGCCGCCGGGTTCCAGGGGATCGACGAAAGCCTCGACATCACGACCCTTGGCCGCGGCGGCAGCGACACCACGGCCGTCGCCCTGGCCGCGGTGCTGCATGCCGACGCCTGCGAAATCTATACCGACGTGGACGGCGTCTATACGACCGATCCCCGTGTCGTGCCCGAGGCCCGGCAGCTTCGCCAGATCAGCTACGACGAAATGCTCGAGTTGGCCACGGCCGGGGCCGGCGTGATGCACAACCGCTCGATCGAATTCGCCAAGAAGTTCAGCGTGCCGGTCCACGTCCGTAGCAGCTTCAGCGACAAGAATGGCACGATGATCGTCAGTGAGCCGGAAGTGGCCGGCCTGTCGGTCTGCGGTGCCGCGATGATCAAAAATGAGGCCCGCGTCACCGTGCTTGGTGTGCCCGACCGGCCGGGGGCAGCGATTACGATCTTTGCCAAGGTTACGGCCAAGAGCATCTCCATGGACATGATCGCCCAGAACGTCGCCGCGGACGGCAGAGCGGACATCTCTTTCTCGGTTTCTCGCGACGAACTGCCGCACACGATCCACGCAGTCGAAGAGGCCGTCCGGGAACTCGGTGCCGAAGGCCACGAAAGCGACGATGAGGTGTCGAAGATTTCGATTGTTGGGCTGGGTATGGCCACGCAACCTGGCGTGGCCGAGCGGATGTTCCGCGCCCTGGCGGAAAAGGGGATCAATATCCAGATGATCACGACGAGCGAGATCAAGATCTCGGTACTCGTAGCTCGCGAACACGCTCAAGAGGCCTTGCGGACGGTCCACGCCGAGTTTAATTTGGGCAAAGAGCCGGAGGGAACCGCCACGAAAGCGGTTGCGATGCCGAAAGTCAGCCGTACAAACGATGTCGTCGCCCGCATGGAGAAGATGGAACAGTTGATCATTGAGGACATCAGTCTCGACGAGTCGCAGGCCCTGGTGACCGTCAACGCCGTGCCCGATATTCCGGGTCTGGCGGCCCAGGTTTTCGACGAGGTAGCCCAGTCGGGCGTGGTTGTTGACATGATCGTGCAGAACGTGGGCCGTGAAGGCCGCACGAACATCTCCTTCACCATGCCGCAGCGGGATCTGGAAAAATCGCTCCGCGTAATTTGCGAGCAGGCCGAGGGCTTGGGCTGCCCTCCGCCGGATAGTTCACCGCGAGTGGCCAAGTTGTCGGTTTTTGGCGTCGGCATGAAGAGTCACACCAGCGTTGCCAGCCGCCTGTTTGCCGCATTGGCCAGCGAAGGAATCAATGTCGAGTTGATCAGCACGACCGAGGTCCGCGTGAACGTGATTGTGGCCGGCAACCACGGCGAGAGAGGTCGCGCAGCCCTGTTGAAGGAGTTCGCCGACGCGATGGGGTGACAGAATCCGGCTCTTCCGGTTTTAGGTGCAGAAGTAGGGTGGGGAGAGTGAAACGAGCCC
>JBAWVO010000571.1:0-2162 GCA_037147235.1 Planctomycetota bacterium
ATTCAGCGTGGCATGTTGTAACTCGTCTACCTGACAGCTAAGATATGGGGAGTTCACGACGGCCTGGAGCGTAACCGGGCGGAGGTAAATGGGAATACACGGCCAATGCGGCTAGTAAGAGCAGGATTCGACCATGAAAACCAATGCATCGCGAGGAACCTGGGGCACCCGTCAGCTAATCCATCTGTTCACGGTTGTTCTGGGCGTTCTCGTCTTCTGGTTGCTCGGATTCCTCGTCGAAGACATCGAGTCGATCCAAGGCCCCAACGGTAACGCATGCCTAATTGCCGATTGATACTGAAAAAAAGAAATGAACCGCACCCCGCCCTCGCAGAGAGATACCAGGGGGGCGCACGCCTTCTTGTACACATTGCGATAGGCAAACTGTGCTGCGATAATCGAAGTCATGGCAACGATTTCCGAAGCATTGGCGATTGCGGTCCAACACCACCAAGGCGGTCGGCTACAAGCTGCCGAGCAGATCTATCGGCAGATTCTACAGGCTGAACCGAATCAGGCCGATGCAATACATCTTCTCGGCGTGATTGCCCACCAGATGGGCAGGCACGAAGTTGCCGTCGAGTACATTGAACGCGCTATCGGATTGAAAGGGAATACGGCCGCGTTCCATGCCAACCTGGGTGCGGCATATTTTGCCTTGCATAGGATTCCCCAAGCCGTCGCCTGCTACCGCCGTGCCGTGGAATTAAAGCCAGACTTCGCCGAAGCCCATGGCAATCTAGGCAATCTGTTGAGAGAACTGGGGAATCTGGACGAAGCGGTTGTCTGTTACCGCCGGGCAGTGGAACTGATGCCGGACGTTGCGGCCGCGCATAATAACCTGGGCAATGCGTTGTTCGACCAGGGGAAACCGGACGAGGCCATCGAGTGCTTCCGCCGGGCATTGGAACTAAAGCCGGAGTTCGCCGAGGCGCACAACAGCCTGGGAGCTGCAATAAAGAACTTGGGGAAGCTGGACGAGGCCGTTGCATGCTACCGTCGGGCACTGGAGTTAAATCCGGACTATGCTGCGGTGCACAGCAACCTGGGCACAGTGCTGAAGGACCAAGGGAAGCTGGACGAGGCGATTGTCTGTTATCGCCGAGCATTAGCGTTGAATCCTGACTTTGCCGAGGCACACAACAACCTGGGCATAGCCTTCAAGGACCAGGGAAAGCTGGAAGAAGCGGTCGTTTGTTGCCGACGGGCACTCGCCCTGAAGTCGGATTACGCCGAGGCCCACAGTAACCTCGGGATTGCGTTGAAGGAACAGAGGAAACTGGATGAAGCGATTGCCTGCTTCCGCCGGGCATTGGAATTGAAGCCAGACTTTCCGACCTTTCTCGATAATCTGCTTCGACCGCTTCAAGATACCTGCTGCTGGAAAGACCTGAAGGCTCTTTCAGCGCGTTTGATCGAAATTGTGGATCGATATGGCGATAGCGGGATTCCTTTTTCGGTGCCACCGTTCACTTTCCTTACCCTGCCGACCATAACAACGGCAGAACAACAACTGCGTTATGCGAGGAACTGGGTAGATCGGCAATTGAAGGCGATCGGCGAACCGGTAGATAACCTGGCACGCCATCGACCATCGAAGCCCAAGTCGAAGATAACCATCGCCTATCTATCCGCCGACTTCCACTCCCATGCGACCGCTTGGCTTATCGCCGAAATGATCGAGAAACATGATCGCGATCGATTCGCGGTGCTGGGATACTCTTTTGGTCCGGATGACCGCAGCCCGACGCGGCAACGGCTCGTCGGGGCCTTCGACCGTTTCGTGGACGTGAAGGACGCCGCCTTCGCGACCGCAGCGGAGCGCATCGCCGCCGACGGAGTTGACATTCTGGTCGATTTGAAGGGTTACACGAAAGATGCCCGGACGGAGATTTTATCGCTTCGTCCTGCCCCGATTCAAGTGAACTACCTGGGCTACCCGGGGACGATGGGGGCGGAGTTCATGGATTACATTCTGGTTGACGACTACGTTGTCCCTTCGGACCAGCATCCATTCTTCACCGAGAAATTGGTATATCTGCCGGGATGCTACCAGGTCAACGACAGCCGACGGGAGATCTCCGGGCGCACGCCATCGCGGGAGGAGTGCAAGTTGCCGGCAGATGGGTTTGTATTCTGCTCGTTCAACAATAACTACAAGG
>JBAWVO010000572.1:0-2162 GCA_037147235.1 Planctomycetota bacterium
CGCAAGGCCAATGAAAAAGGGCGCGTCGAAAACTTCGTCGGATACGTGAAAAAGAGGCGCTCCTGAACATTTAGTGGGTGGCTGCGGAGAGGTTTTGAATGTCTAAATCGCCGGCGATCCAGTATGCTATAGCTTGATAGTTACGGAATGTCCTGTAGCCCCGGGCTCGTCGCCGGGCAAGTTGAAGCAATCCGTTGACGGCTTCGATGGCAGCCGAGGTCGTGTAGTTCTTGAAATAGCCAAGAATGCCGTCAATATGCCTTTTCAGGGTGTGGCCGAGTTTGACGAATGGCTTCATCCGCGACCGGACGCACCATGAGATGACCGACTTGAAGTGCTCCTCGGCGTCCTCACGAAGTTGATAGTTCCACATATCGGCAAGGAACTCCTTGATAGAAAGTGCCCGTGCGATCTTGCCGTGTTCCTTGCAGATTTGCGCGCGAAGTTGTCGCTGCTCTTCCTTGAGGTTTTCAGGATTGCCGCGCAGCGCCCACATGGCCCCGCGTGGCAGACCACCATGTTCTCTCACGATCTCCTTGCGGATCTCCTCGATCGCCTCGCCGCAGATCTTCATGACGTGAAATCGGTCGAAACAAAGTTGGGCATTCGGAAAATGTTCACCGGCGCCGGCAATGAACGCCCGGGACATGTCCAAGGCGATTTCGTTGATCTGTGACGCCGGAACTCCCCGCCGCGCCAATTCGGCGGCGAATTGTGTGAAGGTCTGCTGGTCTTTGCCCGGCGTGAAGAACAACAGCCTGGCAGCTTTGGCCGCACCACGACCGCGTGTAGTCTCTTTGCCCTCGATTTGCAGGAAAACCGTGCCGTATTTGTGACCCTTGCGCGTGGATGTCTCGTCCACACCAAGCCGCTCAAGGCTGCTCCAATCGGTCCGCTTCCACGCCTCATCGACACGGCTGCGGATCAGCCGCCAGATGCGATCCTCGCTGACCGAAGTCTGTCTGGACACCTCGGCAACAGGCAACACTTTGGCCATGGCCAACAGAAAGGCTTCCATCAGCAGGGTGAATCCACCATGCGGTTTTGCCCATGGCACCTCGACGGTTGTGACCGAACCCGACGGGGCCTTGATGCGTGGAACCCTGGCGTGGATCGTGGTGCGGTGTTCGAAAAACTTCAGGTGTTCCCAGCTGCGTTGGACGGTGTCGTGAACGGGACAGAGCTCGCCGGTTTCCGGATCGGCAAAGCGGGCTCCCCGCTCGAAATCAATGACGAGTTCCAGAGACTTGGCGAGGGGATCGAAGTTGCTGGAAACGACATTCCATGGTGAGCCCAAGCCCAGCGCCTGCGTAAAGAGATGTTCAACTGACATGGCCGCGAGTCTTTGTGCTTGTGGCTTGGCAATCCAGCCAAAATCCGCTCCACCGCCAACCCCAGGCCCGGAAAGTTGCCCACAAGAACCCGCCGCTCCGACGAGCTCGGTGCTACGGCCCATTCTCGCGGCGGAACCTTGTGGACAACTTTCCTCCGCGGTGAAATCGACCCGCATCGACCAGTCTTGAATCATGATGAATTGTAAATGTTAGATATATTTACCCACTCAAATCACGATTGTCCCAAAAAAAACGAAACGCCGCTCCTGAGTTCACTGCTCGGGGAGATGCTCGAAACCTCCACCCTTGCCGCCACCACCACAGTTTCCTGCTCCGTGCGACTCTATCAGCACATGCTCGGCCTTCTCCTCTGCCCGGCCAAAAGCACGGTCAGCAATCTCATTTGTGCTCGTGGCGGCCAACATGCCGACTGGACCGCCGATTACCGTCTCTACTCCAAGGACCGTGTGGATGAGTCGGTTCTTTTCGGCCGCGTGCGCGACACGCTGATAGAAAACCTAGCCCCGGGCGAGCCGCTCGTGGTCGCCCTTGACGACACCATCATCCGCAAGACGGGCAAAAAGATCCATGGCAGCGGATGGAAACGCGATCCGCTCGGACCCTCCTTCCAAACCAACCTCGTCCACGCCCAGCGCTACCTCCAGTTCTCCGCCGCATGGCCGCTGAAAAATGGCGAGGCCCGCATGGTTCCCATTCATTTCCTCCATGCGCCCACTCCCGTCAAACCGAAGAAAAACGCCAGTCCCGACGATCACAAGACCTACCGCGAGGCTCTCAAACAACAGAACCTCAACCGCAAAACCTTAA
>JBAWVO010000573.1:0-2161 GCA_037147235.1 Planctomycetota bacterium
CGCTGAACGTCACGTCGGCATCGATCCCCGACTTGGAGAAAACACAAATAATCCCATGAAATTGTCTTGTGAAGGCGGCCTTCTGTTTTACAAGTTGTACCATCGAAGATAATCTTGCCCACAGAAAGGAGCATGGATATTGACATGAAACGGAAGAAGAAAAAGAACCAGCTGCTTCGGCACGGCGAAGCCATCTGCAACAAAACGGTAGTGAACCCAAGATGTCCGCCGTGATCCTGAAGCTTGCGGAGCCACTACTAAAGAAATATGGCGACACTCCCACACGTTGCAAGAGCATTGTCGCTTTTGCTATTGCTGCCTGGAACAAGATAGTTCTGCCCCCGGAGATGCAGGCGGAATTCCAGAGAATGGTGCTTGATGCAGTTGTGCCACCAGACAAGATGGCCGAGGGCGGTGAAGTGATTGACTACATTATGAGCGTGATCGCAGAGCGGCGGAAAACATACTACCCGCATTTGCGGAAGTACATCGTGAGCTTCGATTTTTGCCCATCGGAAGGGATGTTCGCCCTGAATGTTGCCTCCGCAGAGATACCTGCTGACCGTTGAGGTGGGAATGCTCGCCAATTTCCTGAAAAAGAAAGGATGAATGTCACATGGGATGGGGACAACGATGGCCGGATCGAGAACGTCGCCCAAAGGTACGTTCCTTGACCGAGGCTGAAAAGCAAGACATCCTGGCGACGTTGAAGCGGGGGATCGTAGCATCACCGGTACTATCCGCCTTCGGTATCCAAGTACGAGTACAGCGAGGTCGCTTCTACATCGAACGGCAGCAGCAAGATGAAGATTCCGAGCCCGATACGGAGGTCTGGGGCAGAATCACACCGCTGGCCGATGCCGATAATGAACTGCTGCTGGAAACAGCGAACCGTAAAGGAAAATGGTCCGAAGTTACCCAAGGAGCAGCGGACAATCTCATCAAGGCCATCGCCAGCGACACCAGGGGCAAGTTTCACGGGCTGGGTTTTCTGGATGCGAGCCTCCGCAAATTGGGCAAAGGGCAGGATAGGCTGCCGGTAAAACATCAAGGCAAGGGAAAATACGCCTACGCCGACACAGGCAAGGGATGCACTGTTCAGGAAACATTGTTTCACTATTTTGGCATTCCCATCGAAGTCGTTGCCGAGCCATCGAATTGGTACGAATACCGCCGAACGCCCGAGATCATTGAGGCAAGCAAGGACCGGACACGGGTGCTGGTGCAGTTTACGGCAGAAACCATGTCGGGCGAAACCTTCGGTGGCACCTGCCTGTATATCCAACGGGAAGGGCAGTGGGCGGCCTACACGATCAAGCCAAGTGATAGCGAGAATATCGCCCAAGCCGAGGCTTGGTTGGTGAAACGCAAATGGCGGGCCTGGTGATGATGCGATGACCTCCATCCTCGACATAGACCTGGACTATTTTAACCTCTTCGACGACCCCCTCGACCGGCTCAACGAACTGCTTGATTGGGCAAACCGGCCAGTGGATAGGGTTGTGGACCATCATCACAAATCCTTTAAGTATTGGCAGCAGGCTATCGCCAAGAGATCGCTTGCCGCCCCGCAGTTCATCCTCCATGTGGATGAACATCACGACATGCTTGGCGAGATAAAACCGATCCAGTATGGCAATTTCCTCTATTTTGCGATGCGGCAATGGCCTGATTGTCGGGTGCATTGGCAAGTCAACGGCCGGATTGATTCACCGAAGATGTGGCTATCGGACGAAGCCTGGGATTCCGTCGCCAGCCGATTCACGATGGGGCCAAGTTGTAGACGTGGCTGGCCGAAGCCCGACATCGTAACAGTTTGCACCAGCCCAGGTTTTATCGACGAGAGTTTGGCCGCAATGCTGGTTGGGGCATTATGTCGGACGCACTAAAACCGCCAGCCGACCATGATTATTTGACCACCTTGGCCCTAAAATAAATTAAAGCTATTTCTCAATAATCAATTTGTTTTGGACGACCTCCAGGCCGTCTTTTCAAAATGGCAATGTCCTGCTTTATTCTGGAGAGTTTAATGGGGCATTAAGATTGACGCCCAGCCGGTTCCCGGCTGGGCGTCCTCCTGCGCTGATTGGCGTACCTTGATTCCGATCTAAATAGCTTTGCATGATTCCCGGAGGTGCTGATTTAAGCGGCTTGTTTGAGG
>JBAWVO010000574.1:0-2142 GCA_037147235.1 Planctomycetota bacterium
GTTTGTAAGTCCTTGTTTTACACAACCTCCTGAAATCGCGCAAGGCTATTTAGCCAGACAACCTCTCTTGCACCAAGCGATCGCTGAAGCCGACCTAATAAACGATAGGGGTTGCTTGCATCGCCATTCCAGAGGGCAACACGGGCGAGTGATCATCAGGGCAGCGAGTTGACATAGGACTCGCCAGTTACCGCAATGGGATGGAATTGTCCGCCAGCCGTTTCCGTCTTCGCCTGATCCAGGTAACATCACCTGTAGACCCATGGAGCAGATTCGATTTCAAGACTTTGGCCTTTGGCGGGAAGGCGGCGAAGCCGCCGCCGCCGTTGGCCAGGCTCTTGATGGCGGGTGGGCGCAAGGTTTGGATCGTCTTCTTTTTGTCGCCACCAACCCTGGCTCTTTCTTTTTTTTATTGTGGGGTGCTGGCACCGCGCAGCGAGTGCCCAGCACACACCACAGTGAATGCTGTGGTGTGCTGTGGAGTGCTGTGGGCGCGAAAACATGGTGTTTTTCCCGAGAAAAGTGGGGTGTCCGCTCTCCATCCAGGTGCAAAAGCGGTTGACTGGAAGGGTATCCAGGTGCAAAAGCGGTTGACTGGGAGGGTATCCAGGTGTAAATTCGGTTGACTGGCGGCCTATCCAGGTGCGCGTTGGTTGACTGAATAATGGTGCCCCGAGTGCCTGATATTCAGAAGCGGCTCGGCTCCCGAGACTCGGAATACGCCGAAGTAATCGTATCCCGAGCAGCCCGCTCGTCAGCCGATGATTTCGGCTTGGCGCCCTGAAGCAAGAGTTTCTCGGCCTTGGCGAATGGAACACCACGGGCGTTGAGATCACATGCAGCCCGAAAGAGTCGCAGATTCCAGCCCATCGATTCAGCGTGTTCCCCTGAGAGGAACCTGGCCGTGGAGGGCGAGACGTGATAGCCGCCGAATTCCACAGTGTGGCTGTTGGCCTTGGTGTCTTTGGTGGCCGTGGCCGGGAGTGCATCGGGCTCCGTGTCGTCCACCAGCGACTTCGACGCAGCCTCCAACGCCTCTAGCAGCACGTCCGGCAGTTCAGGCAGTTCAACGTCGTCCAGGGATCTTCCCCGAACCCAGGCGTAGCGGCGACCGCTCTTGTGCAGACTTGGAGGCAGAACCAAGAGCCCCGTTTCGCCGCGCAGTTCCAGCTTGCCCTTGTCGTCAGGCTCATTGAAGGGAGTCTTGGACGCGGCCGTGGTGAGCTGCTTTGGGTGCTGGAAATAGAGATGGTAACGGAATGGATCGGCGCTCCCCGACTTGCAGGTGGGGGTAAGGGGAATCTCCCCAACCAGTTCGAGAAGGATTCGGTGGGCTTGTTCGCCATCCGCGTCGACGCAGAGCAAGTTGCTGACCGGACCCAGGATGACAGCGATTCCGGCATCAGGCCACCCCGTCCACCAGTCGATTACCTGCTGCCGGGTCGGGCGTTTCGCCTGATATTGTTTCCATTTCACATAGGGACGCCTGGAGACCTCCCAGGAGCGGATCGGAATGACGCACATGCCTCGGTCATAGTAATCCAGGGCTGCCTTCTGCATCGCCGTGGAGCCTTCCTTAACCTGGACGTCAACTAGCTCGAACTGCGGCTTTTCGACCGGCCGAGCAGTACGGCTGGGGGATGGCTTCGTGTGGCGGGCCAAGAATTTCTCGATTTTCAGCTTTAGCTTGTCCGAGCAGCGCTTCTTGCCGTTGAGCACGGTGCTCATGTACTGTTTTGACACCTTGAGCTGTGCTGCAACCCGTTGTTGTTGAAGCCCATCGGAGTGCAGTAACTCCCGTAGCCTTTCGACCACGTCGGCATCCTTTCCTGCTTGGTTCCCCTGGACTATCGCACCGGGGTTAGCATCCCACTGGAAGAGCTGGTTCCATCGCGCGAAGCAGTCGGCTTTTGCGTAGATGCGAATATGGAGGT
Organism: Planctomycetota bacterium; assembly: GCA_037147235.1. GTDB lineage: Bacteria > Planctomycetota > Planctomycetia > Pirellulales > Thermoguttaceae > JANXQG01. Next base: position 1,935 of record JBAWVO010000574.1, read on the forward strand.
TATCGAGTTTCCGCCGTCCAGTCGCGTCGTTGCGGGCCAGCGAGGCAAGGCGGGGGAGAGAACACCAGTTGTCAGTGCCTCGCCCGATCCCGGCAATGATGAGGCCGAGTTCGATGCTCATGTAGGTCAGGTCGTCCAGAAACCGCAGGATTTCTGCGTGTCCATTCCAGACATGACCGGGTAGGACGGAACGGTGCAACGCCGTGCG
>JBAWVO010000575.1:0-2132 GCA_037147235.1 Planctomycetota bacterium
CGCCGTCCGATGCCGTTCATCCGACCCCCGCCAGGGGGCATAACAGAACAGCATGGCCGGCGCCCATTAAGAGTCGCGGTCCGGAGGCTGCTCCTGTTATTCGAGAGTCGGTAGGCCCTCACTGGCGGTTTCGGATGAAGCAGTTGGATGCTTGCGCATCGTTCAAATTGTATTTTCGCTGGTCAGTTCGCTATTTTTACATTCCCATAACTTGTGCTAGGATTCTCTGACTACAGTGCAATCTTCAGTCAAAATTATATCTGGAATTTTCGTTGTCGATAAGGGCAGAAAAACGCGATTCGGGTGATACAGCCGCGGTTTCGGCATGGCGATAGAACACAGCGGTACGTGAAGCTCGTTGCGGTCATGGACCTATCGCGGCTTGCTGTAGTGGGCGGCGTTGCCCGCCCCCGCTAACCATTCCCCACCAATGGACAAAGAAAGAATCCAGTTTCGCGTCCGGATCGCTCGACGGACACCAAACCCAACAGGTGTGTTATCCGGCACGAAAGCTGACCGCCGCTCAGAAACGTGCCCCGGTCAAAAGGTCGTTTGTTCGGACTGTCGAAAAGGGTTGGGTTCACTGTCACGCCGTTCAATCCGCCTGTATATGCGAAGCCGCCCACCAGCATCCTGCGGAAATCATCTTTTGCGTCCGGCTAGCCATCGGTATCTGTGCCTCGCCACTACGTTTTCTTACTGATAGCTCACGAAAGCAGACCGCGCAGGTCGTCCAGCCGCTCCTTCATAACCGCAAAACCCATCTCGAACAGCCGGGACGCCGCCCCCAGATCGACGACCGATGTGTGCTCGATGCCATGCGGCTCGATCGCGATGTCGGCGAGGGCGAGCGCCGCGTCGATGGCCGAGCGCATGCCGATGTGGAAGGAATTGGCGAGGGCATGGTACGGGAGGTCGATCTGGGGGAAGACCTCGACGATTCCTAGGCTGACGCCGATAACGATATCCGCACCAAGCGCGCGACATGCGGCTACTGGCACCTGCTCCGCAAAGCCGCCATCAACGAGGGCCAACCCCTGGGTCTCGATCACCTCGAAGACCGTGGGGACTGCGGCACTAGCGCGGACCGCTAGCCCCAGACTCTCTGGCACGAGCACGCGAGTCGGCACCGAGGGTGTCACCCTGGGCGCGGCACGTAACGTGTCGGCATGTGCTGCACCGCACATGAGCACGCGCTCGCCGCGACGCACCTCGGTGGCAACGGCAGCAAACGGCAGCTTCAGCTCGTCCAGGCTGCGGCAGCCACTGACCGACATGACCCACTTGCCCAATGAGTTGCTCGACAGGAATCCGGCGCGTCCTGGGCGTCGCGCCCAGAATGGGAGTACCCGCCCGGCCACGTCCAAGAACGCGTCCTTCACGGTCGCGATCTTGCCGACGACATCGCCGAGCCAGGTGATCTCGCGGCCCAGTTCAAGTACGCGCCGGGGCGACACACCAGCGGCGTAGAGTGCCGCCACCAGCGAACCGATCGAGGTGCCGGTGACGTACTGTGGCGTCAAACGCGAGTCACTATCCTCCACGAGTGCCGCAAGCACCCCCGCGTGCAGGAAGCCTCGCGCGCCGCCGCCGCCCAAAGCGATGCCGAGCCGTGATCGAGCCTGCGGCTGCATGATCATGCTTTCCTTTCTCATGTTCGCGGCATATCCGCGTTCCCTTTCGGCCATCAGCCGTGTTCAATCTGACACCCGACGCGAGGCCACATCGTTCAAGCCGAACTTACCCTGTAACGTGATTTCAACTTCTGGCAGTATAGGCGGACGCACACGTTGCCACAAGCGGGGGATGAGTGCTCTGCCTGGCCGGAACCTTGATACCGTTATCCCGGGGCAGGGAAGGCTAGTTCTGCGGTCATCCGACATTCCATCTAATGTTCCTCCAATCATTCCCCGATTCGCTGGAATTCCCCACACGATAGACTCCGCGATTGCCATCTCGTCATTCAAGTCGCTGGAAAGCCATCGGAATTGAGGTTTCCAGCACCGTCGAACTGACATTCGGGGTGGCCAGCAAAGAGCCGCCATCGGTTTCGTCGGCATTTTGTGCTGAGTCCGGCGACTGCGGAAGCAAGAAGTTAGTCGCCCAGCCAATCGACAAATCCAATCGAGCCG
>JBAWVO010000576.1:0-2131 GCA_037147235.1 Planctomycetota bacterium
CTCAAAGTCTATCTGGCCGTGGAACCCTGCGACATGCGCAAGGGATTCAACGGACTCACCACCGCTGCCGTCGAGCACCTGGGCCAACCGCTGGCCAGCGACGCGCTCTTCGTCTTCATCAACAAGCGACATACACGGGTCAAGCTGTTATGTTTTGACAACACTGGACTTTGGCTCGCAACAAAACGCCTTGAGCGGGGCACGTTCAGTTGGCCAGAGCCTAGCGAAACCGGCCAACACAAGATCACTCTTCAGCCGGAGGCCCTGCGCTTGTTGCTGGACGGGGTTGACATGCGCGGTGCCAAATTCAGGCCGTGGTATGAGCGCTGAGGCGCGAAAACATACGTGAAATCCCCTATGCCAATTCCGATGTTTTTTCTTGCCAGATATATGTTATTTGACATGTTTCTGACATGTCCGCCGCGAACCACCCTGACCCTGCCAACCTGCTAGAGCGGGTGGAGCGTCTGGAAGCCGAGCTCGCGCTGGCAATAGCCGAAATCAAGCGCAAGGACCGGATCATCGAGGGCCTGAGACACCGGCTCTTCGGCGCAAGTTCCGAGAAGCTTGATCCGGCCCAGCTCCAACTGATGTTCGACGAGGTGGTGCTGGGAAAACCGGCACCCTCTCCGGACCAAAGCGATGGCGTGCCATCCGCACCGGAGGGGGAAAAACCAAACGTCGCAAAAAACCGCCGCACCAAGGCTGACCGCTTTCCGAAGAATCTGAAAATCATCGTCGAGGCAGTTCTCATTCCCGATGAAGTGAAAGCCAATCCGAATGATTATGACGAAATCAGCGAGGAACATCACGACGAACTCGACGTGATCAAACCCGAGATGATATGGCGGCGCACGATCCGCAAGAAGTTTGTCTTCAAGGCCGACAAGACCCGTCCGCCGGTTATCGCGCCCGCCCCGCTTCCCAGCATCCCCGGCACACTGTGCGCACCGGCGCTCGCCGCGCAGATCATCGTTGATAAATTCGAGGATCATCTGCCGCACTATCGTCAGTCCAAACGCTTCCGACGACGACACGATGTGGACATCGGGCGACAGACCATCAACTCCTGGAATCACTGTTTTGCCGACCACCTCACCCCACTCGGCAAGGCGATGAAAGCTGAAGTGCTCCAGGCTACCGAACTCCAGGTGGACGAAACGCCCATCGAATATCTCAAGCCCGGTCATGGCTCGACCAAGCTCGGCTACCTGTGGATCTACAACGATCCCCTGGGCGGGACGTGCTATTACGACTGGCATGCCGGGCGCGGCCACGGTTGCCTGTTAGACTTTCTCGGCTACGACGAGCAAACCGGCACCATCGGCTACGCCGGAACCATCCAATGCGATGGCTTCAGCGCCTACTCGGCCCTGGCGGCACGCTTCATGACCATTCGGCTGGCCGGGTGCCTCGCACATATCCGGCGCAAGTTTGTCGAGGCGATGGACCAGGCTCCTGAAATCACGTTGCCCATCCTGCGGCTCATCCAGCGTATCTACTTGATAGAGAAGCAGACCCGCCAGACCGGAGCGCCACCCGCCTGCCGCGAGTTGATCCGCCGCAGCCGATCCCGCCCCATCGCCGATGAACTCCACCGCCTGATCGTGAGGGCCAGAGCTTCCCAACTTCCCCATGGACTGCTGGGCGAGGCACTCACCTACGCCATCAACCAATGGGACAAGTTTATCGTCTGCCTGGAGAATGGACGTTTGGAGGTCGACAATAATCTAGCGGAAAACAAGGTGCGCCCGGCCAAACTCGGTGCACGCAATTGGATGTTCTTCGGCAGTCTTGAGGCCGGGGCCAACAACGCGTTGCTCTACACGCTCATGGCCAATTGCAAGATCCAGGGTCTGGACCCCGAGATGTACCTGACCGAAGTCATCAAGCGTCTGCCGCACAATGCGACCGCCGCCCAAGCTGCCGAGTTGACCCCGGCCCGCTTTGCCGCTGCCCGCCGTGCCGAGGCCCAGGCAGTAGCCTAACAAATCGCCCCATGCCGCGCCAGCGGCGGGGGGACGAATTTAGGACGCTTACGCGCTTCGGACCACGCTTACCTTTTTTTGGCCCCGGAGAACGATTCCTGGATTGCACGGCCCATTGCTGCCGGCATTCCCACAGCCGATCT
>JBAWVO010000577.1:0-2094 GCA_037147235.1 Planctomycetota bacterium
GATTGAGCAGAGTATCGTTGACCTTCAGAGGATACAGCAGGGACTGCCCACGCAGGCGCAACAAATAGCGAATCAGCAGCGGTTGGTTCAGGAACAGGCAGCGGCGGCCGCAGCCGCAGCCACGGTCCCAATGGGCTGCGGAAAGTTTGCCGGGTTGCCTATTGGTTGCGGAAAGTTTTTCGGGTTGTATTCATGATGCTTTACGTTGGCGGGGATGGGGCGGCCTCGTTCCAAGCGATGTTCCACGGAAACCGGGTCGTCCCTGCTCTTGTGGCGATCATTCAACCAGGGCATGGATTCGGTTTCAACTGGACAAATTTCGAGGACGAAAACCTGATCTTCGCTCGCTCGGTCTTGCAGAACTCGGCGGGGATTCCGGAGTATCTCATTTACGGCGGCTGGGGCAGTGGACACTTCTATTCCGAACCCTGCTGGCCAAGCTATTGCCAGAACGTCCGCCGCTTGAATGGCAATTTGGGGTTGTGGCGACGGCCAGCGTGAAGCCAGGCTATTATGACCATAGAAAAGTTTTCCGGCAAAAATAAACACCCCGCCAGTAGTATTGCGTTTGCGTGACCGCTATACTGAGGAGTGACTGGGCGGCCCCTGCTGCTGGCCGCGAATACGAATCAGGCCCGATTTGAGGAAAAAGATACCTGTCATTGCGGTGGGTCACTGGGTCGAATATGGCAAACAGCAGGCCGCCAAGCTGGGCTGGTTGGTTTGCTAAGTGATCACAGACAAGAAGAGATTTACCCTCAATAAGAAAGGAAATCGATTATGGCTCGTTTGGATGTTCACCTTTTAACTATAGCCAAAGCCGTCAAAGTCATGCATACGACCTACACGAGCCAGAGGTGGTTTGATGGCCACGCCCTTACCAACCATCTGGACGATAACGACGAACTGGCTGAGATACACGCCTGCTATGCTGACGCCAGTGATCCTCAGATGACGGGTGACCAGCAAATTGGAAAATCGCTCTACAAACTCGGCCAGGAGAAAATTGACACCGTCATATCAGATCGTCGCATTACGACGCCTGATGGTGATCGTAATGGCCGGTGTGCCGTTACGAGGTGGGTGATTTCTGCACAGACGACAAAGGCAATCGACGATTGGCTCGCACGGCATAGGCATCGTTAGAGTTCGCCTTTCAGTTCAAAGAAATTGAATCAAGTGGTCAGTGGACCGTAGTAAATGGTCACAGACGGAGTTGGGCAAACACATTGCCCCAGGCGATTTCCCCCAGGGGGTGGACGGCCGACGTAAGGCAGCAGAAAAGCTCAATGCCCTCCATGCCCCGCTCTTTCATCTAAACGGCCAACTCGGCTAAGCCAATCCGCAAGCCGTCCGGCTGCCTGAGATCGCACGTCTTTGAGGGAGTGCAGTAAGTTCAAGCCAAGAACAGCGACTTGTGCATCCCCTTCGACTGGCGGCTTCTCAAAACGGAAATTCGTCTCAAATGCGATGGCACTAGCTTCAGCATTCCAAAAGGGCACCACGAAGAATCCGCGATTAGCCCCCGTGAGTCGCATGTACACATATAGTTGATCCCAGTCCCTGGCCCCAATTCGCGGCTGCGCACCCGAGAGAATGGCATCAAGGCTTACCGGTGCCGTCCCCCAGTCGGCATCGACCGCCTCTAGTATATCCTTGTATTTTGCATCCCCGACCGCTAACACCACTTCGTCGATCTCTCGCCTAACAAGAATGTCCGGTTCTCGCGATTGTTCCTGGAGACCGTGCAAAAAAGATTTTCTCGGGTTCCGGTCAACCTTCCAACCTTGTGTTCCAAGTTGCGAGGCTGAGATAGCGGATTCTGCTATCACCTGGGCGAAACGCTCAAAGGCGGCGTTGGCGTCAATCACAAGTGGGGGTGCTTGGCCTCCGGCAATCGGGCGATCCAGTCCTTGAATGATTGCCCGCGCCCAAGTAATCGCTCGTTGGTAATACTCAGACACATGGTGCAGGCGCGCTCGACGGAGGTCGGCTCCGGTGATCTGCACTTCCTCTACGGAGGTAAACCAAGGACGCGATCCATGAGTGTGCCAAGATAAGCTGATGTAGATCAGTTGGACAATCCAACCTGGC
>JBAWVO010000578.1:0-2075 GCA_037147235.1 Planctomycetota bacterium
ACGGGCAAGACCGAAGTGCTTTCGCTCCGGCCTCGATTTGTAAATCGGTTGGGTTCGTGAGGGATGCGTACCACTTCGCCACGTCGTCTTTCCAGAGATTGCGAAATGCTGCTGGTGCTGGTGACGCAATCAATCTGGCGATCGGGGCGCGGATCGGAAGCTCCTTCGCGAGTCCTAGGGCATACTGTCCGATCGGTGAGAGTCCGAATTTCTCACAATGCACCACGTGGTCGAGCATTAGACCCTTCGTGGTTGGCATCATTCGCGCGGTCAAGTGGATCACTGCTCGCAAGAATGCCGCGTCATGTTTTTGAAACGGTGGCAATGCTGCGTCATAGGCCGTGGCGGCTCTGAGTTTGTCTGGTGAATCGTTAAAGACAACGGATCGCACTTCACGCGGATCGAATTCGCTATTGCCTAACGGGTCTTCGGTGCCGCTGAAACCGCTCGCGAGTGCATGGCAAAACTCGTGGATCACTTTTCCGGAGCAAGCCAGCGTGGCGTATGCGTTCGCTTGCTGCGCGGTGAGACCGGCGGCGGCTGCGTCTGAAAAGTCAATCTGATACTGATCCTCGTCGAGCAAAACACCGTGCCCTCGGCCGTGCCATAATCCGGCTGCGCGGGCGTCTGCTTCAAACGTGGCGGCCAAGCCGGGAAAATACTGGCCGGCCATGTTCTGCTTCCGAAGCTGTCCGAATACGACGTAAAGCGGACCACTCAGTCCCGGCTCAATGCGCTGCATTTGATCCAGCAGTCCATCGGTAACCGCGAGGGCGCGGGTCTTCGCCGCTGCCGCTGTGAGTGTTGCTGGTGTAGCGGCCGGTGGTCGATGTGCGGCTGGTGCCTGCGGGGTCGGTAGTGCCGCTGCCGGCATTTGGTTCCACCATGGGGTTGGTCGATAAATTTCCCTGCGTGGTGGTGCCATTGTTTCAATCATTTCATCGTTCCTTGGTTGTGCGGCCGTGCCGCGATTACGTGGGGTTTAACCGACCGATCATTTCACCGATTGGCCGGCGGTTTCTCTTCGTCGGGGGTGCCGCTGATCCTGGCAGAGCAATGCCAAGCATGGAAGCTCCTACTGCGGTTCCGACAAAGCAGTCCAGCAAGTGGTTATCTCCTGCGCCGGGGGTCTTCTTCCATTCCCAAACTGTGCGGCCACGGCCGGCGGTCTCGATTCTGTACTCGCTGGAAAGATGGTCGGCCACAAGTTGGTGGTCTGTGCGCTCGTTGCCGTGAAGGGTGTAAGTTCCGCGATCACCTAACGGGATGGCCAGCCGGCCTTGAAGCAATGTCTTCCAAAAGTTCGTGTCGATGTTCACTATCCGCAACTCGCGGCCGGTTGTCGCCGGTATCCGCCAGTAGTGGCCCTGAACGTCGCCGGGCTTGCGTTCGTATTCGGACATTGGCTTGTTGGCTGCGCTGATGCCGATTCCCTTGGATGGCATGGCGATTACCGTCTGGTTCAACTTGCGGATCACCGAAGCTACGATTTCCGGCAGATAGCCGGAGTCGATCAATAGTCTGCCGATCTGAAGCGTCGTTCCATCGTCGCGCGTCCAGTGCCGTGCAAGCAACTCGGCGGCGAATACTTCCAGCCCTGCGAAGATGGCCGATTCCTTCGCGCCCCCGCTGAATTTCTGCTGCAAGGTAGGCTGGGCCGATGAAAGCGTAAAGTATCGTTTCGACTGCTCGGGAAAGGCTCCGTACTCAATTCCAAAGCCCGTGAAGTCCTTCTCCCACCCGGAGACCGCGTAGAAAAGTAGGTCGTCGTGTACGTCGACAAAAGCGGTGAGACATTCGACTGCGCTGGGCACCTCGCCGCGTTGCCGGCCGTTGACCTTCTTCGCGATCTCTGCTGCCGTCAATACGATCTCGCCGGCAATGGCCGGGGGCTTGGGTGTGTTTTGATATTCAGCCATAAAGGCTCCTTCATTTCTAAATCGCAAGTTCATGCTGTGCTGGATCGCGGAAAGCTCATCCGCGTTGAATCGTTCGGGCCACGCCACGGCACTACCTTCATCCATCGCCTCGCGGTGCTGCTGATAGTATTCCGTGCCTTGGTGGCCGTCGCCGTC
>JBAWVO010000579.1:0-2072 GCA_037147235.1 Planctomycetota bacterium
CGCCCAAAGAGGCAGCGGACTATCTCCACACCACCGAAGGCAACCTTGCCGTTTGGCGGTGCGTGAAGACCGTAAACATTCCCTATCACAAGATCGGGAAATCCGTCCGCTACCGCCTTGACGACCTTGAGCGGTTCGTCGAATCCTGCCGTATCGCCCCACCCACGGCCGCCGAATAGGCATAGAAAAGGCCCGGCCGTCGGGATGGTATTCGACGGACGGGCAAGGAGTCTGTACACATGAATGATACACCAACGGCGGCACGGAAGCAAGACGCCGCCCTGTCAACCGTCGAATCGAAAGACCTACGCTCCCTTGAGCAGGTAATCGAACGAGTACAGAAGTCGTTTCTGGAAGCTGGCAAGGCCCTACTGGCCATTAAGGCGCAGAAGCTCTACCGACAGGACTATAAGACGTTTGCCGAGTATTGCACGGATCGGTGGGGGTTCGCTAAGAGCCGAGCTTATCAAATGATCGACGCGGCCAAGGTCATGGAAAACGTCCAACATGTTGGACAAATTGCACCACCGGCAAACGCTCGACAGGCTTGCGAACTCGCAAAACTTCCTGCCGACCAGCAGGCCAACGCCTGGGCCGACGCGGTTGACGAGTGCAGGGAGCGTGGTGTTCCAGTCACGGCCGCCGCAGTTGCGGAGGTGGTTGATCGGTACAGGGCACAGGACGAGCCGCCGAAGACCGAGCCGAGAGATTACTACAGCACCCTGCCCGTAGACGCTGAATTGTTGGCAGTCAATCCCGAGCTATCGGCAGATCAAGAACTTTACGCCTTGTCACTCGAAGACCCAAGCTACTTTTGCGAAGTCTATCCAAGCATCAAGAACCCCGGATACTATCACCTTGTAATCCACGAGGATCTCGACACAGATAACGCTTCCGTGGTCTATGACCGGCGTGGCGTCAAGTATGATCGGCGGCTTCTTGCGTGGGCATTAGTGCGGCATGGTCACAAGCCGATGGACTGGGGCACTAGGCCAGCAACAGGTCAAGAGTTTTGGGCGGTGACGTGTGGTGGTCGTCCGGCATCAGGATACCGGAGGGGCACGCTATGAGTACAACCACCTCCCCCGGCGTGGTCCTGGCCGATTACCTTTCCGCCTTGTACCCCGCTGGCACCACCGGAGAACTCCTAGCATACGTCAAGGAGCCGTTTATTCGTCGGTTCGGTAGTCCAGACAACTTGGAAGACTTCGCTCGTCAGATCGAAGAACTCGACGCTAAGCACGATGTCTATTTGTTGATTAACTCGCTCGACGGCGATAGTGTCCGCAGTCGTGGCGAATATGCCCGTGGCAACGAAACGGAAGTTAAGGCCGCGGTGGCCTTCGTGGTAGACATCGACGCCACCAAGCCGGAGCACAACTACCCAACGCAACCGCAGATTATTGACGCGCTGGCGGAAATGCCGCTGGCTCCGTCAATCATCGTCGTGAGTGGTAAGCCAGATGGTGGACTACATGCCTACTACCTATTCGACACGCCGTTCATCATCGGCACCGATGCCAATAGGAAACGGATCAAGAGCATATCAAAACGCTGGCAGGAACTATTGCGAGCCAAGCTTGCTCCCTACGAACTCGACAGCACTTTCGATTTAGTTCGCGTTCTTCGTCCTATCGGCACGACCAACAAAAAGTATGGCTCCGTGGTCTGTGCGAAGGTGTTTCAGCCAGACCGACGATTCAGCGTCGAAGAGTTTGAATCTCACCTACCGCCGCCGCAAAGGGCAACGTACACGCCACCGGATAACGTCAACCGTAATGTCGCTATCGCACGCGCTTCCAGCTATGTCGCAACCATGCCTGGGGCAATCAGTGGGCAAGGAGGGCATAACGCCACCCTTACCGTAGCTTGCAGATTGGTGGAAGGATTCTCTCTCTCGTTTTCCGATGCCATGCCCATCATGCAATCATGGAATACCACTTGTACGCCACAGTGGGGCGAAAAGGACTTGGTCCACAAAATAGAAGACGCGATAGGGAAAATTGAGCGGCCGGGATACCTATTGAACAGTGAAAATATGAACTCAAACAGCAAGCAGTCTTCGCAATCAT
>JBAWVO010000580.1:0-2071 GCA_037147235.1 Planctomycetota bacterium
ACGACGGGCGCAACGATCCGAACTCGGTGGAAATGAAGACCGTGCGCGGCGGCTCGTGGTACGACCGTCCAGTCCACGCGCGCTCCGCTGCACGTCTGCCCTACCGTCCCTGGCAGGCCGTTTACAACGTCGGCTTCCGTGTCGTGATGCTTGTTGAGTGAGGTTAAATAATGATGATCAGTATGAACATATTCAAATCCACAGGTACCGCATTGCTCCTGCTCGTTGCCGCACTTTCCGGTCGTGCCGTGGCTCTGCCGCCTGCGCTGGAGGGTGTGGCTCATAAAAGCCCGCTTACTTCGTTCGTGATCCAGCCGACGCGAATCGTCTGGACTTCCGATCGGGGCGTTGAGAATTCCGCCAATCTCCTCAAGCCCCACAGCGGCCAAGCCGTGCTCCGCGATCCGGTCCGGCCGCTTGTCCTGAAACCGGGCGGTGCGATCGTAATCGACTTCGGCAGGGAAATCGCGGGTTCGGTCGAGCTTTTCTCGCCCACTTCCCAGGGGAGGGGGGCCTCGATTCGCATCCGCTTCGGAGAATCCGTGGCGGAATCGATGGCGAATATTGGCGAGCGCGGCGCACAGAACGATCACGCCTTGCGCGATCAGGTCGTAAAGCTTCCGTGGCTTGGCAAAACCACCATCGGACCTAGCGGTTTCCGCTTTGTCCGGATCGACAACGCCGACCCGAAGATGGACATCCAGCTCAGCCAGGTCCGCGCGATTCTGACACTGCGGGACATTCCATATATCGGTTCCTTCAAGTGCTCCGACGAACGGCTCAATAGGATTTGGCAAACCGGTGCCTACACCGTTCACCTCAACATGCAGGACTACCTCTGGGACGGCATCAAACGCGATCGCCTTGTCTGGCTGGGAGACATGCACCCGGAAGTCAGCGTGATCAACACGGTTTTCGGCTTCAACGAAGTTGTCCCGAAAAGCCTCGACATGACGCGGGACGTCACGCCGGTCACCGCATGGATGAACGGTATCAGTTCCTACTCGATGTGGTGGATTCTGATCCATGAGGAATGGTATCTCCATCACGGAAACCTCGACTACCTCAAGCAACAGCAGCCCTATCTAACCGCCCTGCTGAAGCGACTCAGCACATTCGTCGATACTGACGGCAAGGAAAAGCTTGACGGCATGCGATTCCTCGATTGGCCCACCGCCTCAAACCCAATCGCCGTCCACGAAGGTCTTCAGGCCATGCTGACCCTCACCATGGAAAGTGGCGCGAGGCTCAGCGAGATCCTCGGCGACAAGGAAACCGCTAAACTCTGCACCGACACCGCGAAACGTCTCCGCACACATGTCCCCAAGTCCAGCGGACGCAAGGCCCCCGCCGCGTTGTTATCAATCGCCGGGTTCCGCGATCCTGCCGAGGTTTCCGCAAATGTTCTCAAGAAAGACGGCCCCAAGGATCTCAGCACCTTCTACGGCTTTTACGTCCTTAACTCGCTTGCGAAATCCAACGATATCGACACCGCCCTCGACTTTATCAGCCAATACTGGGGTGGCATGTTGGACTTCGGCGCAACCACCTTCTGGGAAGATTTCGACCTCGATTGGACTAAAAACGCCGGGCGCATTGACGAACCGGTTGTTTCCGGCAAGAAAGATCTTCACGGGGATTTTGGCGCCTATTGTTACGTTGGCTTCCGCCACAGCTTTTGCCACGGTTGGTCCGGTGGCCCCACCGCCTGGCTCAGCAAGAATGTCCTTGGCGTCACCCCCGTCGCCCCCGGTTGCGCCCAGGTGAAAATCACGCCCCATCTCGGCCGTCTCGCCTGGGCGGAAGGAACGTACCCCACGCCGAAAGGCCCGATCTATGTCCGCCATGAGAAGGAGCTCGATGGTAGCATCAGCACCCTCGTCAAGCTGCCTGAAGGCATCGTGCAGGTGAAGTGAGCAGATTTCCAAGCCTTCGCCGCGGCACCCTTCGGCCATGAGTTCGAGGTAAGCCGCGTAGGACGATACCAGCCCAGGGCAACGCCCTCGTCACACATCTTTTCGACCTGTACGGTTGGTTTTATGTCGTTTGCTGGAAAGCGAAGGGGATTTTC
>JBAWVO010000581.1:0-2065 GCA_037147235.1 Planctomycetota bacterium
GGCATTCCGCTTTCAAACTCGCCCTCTTCGCAGTCGTAGGCTTTGACCGTTACGACTTCATCGTCGGTGTCAAGGAAACCATCGTCAGCAAAATCACCGACCATGGCACAGCTGAGTTCCTCTCGCGAAACCGCCCCCGTAACCATCAAGTCCCGATGCGGCTCTTTCCTCTCCGCGCGCACCTCACACCGGAGAATCGCAACTTTTTCCCACCTATGAGATTCTTCTAAGAATATCGCAGTTAGGGTTTCAGGTTTGGTGGTGGTCATATTTCAGTGACTCCGAATCAAATTTCAGCGACCCCGGAAGGAATCGAACCTTCCCAGTCGGATTTGGAATCCAACTCGCCAGCCTTGGATCATGCGGAGTCAAAAACCAGCCGCCGGTAGGTAGCTTACGCAACGGGCACACCGGCGGCTGGACGGAAAGGATCAAAAGCCGGGCGAGCGAGAAGTTAAAAGCCTCGCCCGGCATGGCTTGGAAACACTTCCAGCCTAAATGTCATCCGCGGAGACCGTAGCGGTTGCCGCATTACCGCTAACCGGCGCGTGGCCGTTTCCGTGACCGTTCCCGCTTGCATAGGCCGCAGCCTGACCGTTGCCGTTGTTGCTCACGCCGCGAACCTCGTTCCACAATCGGATTGCGTCCAGATGTTTCGGCACGCTGGCCACATCGGGGTGGTTGATGCCCCACACGCCGAGGCCGTAATCGGCCAATCCGCATCCTGTGCCGCCAGTTTTCTTGGCGTAGTTCTGGACCTTGATGACGACCTGACAGTTCTCCAGGTCCGCCGCGTCAACGTCCTTCTCTTCGCCCGGCTTGAGGATGCCGGCGGCCATGCACAGACGCGAAACCTTCTCGCAATACTCGGCGGTTTCGGTGCCCTGGTCATCCAGGTTGTACCACTGACTGACCGTCTTTCCCTCTTGCCCCGGCACACTACCGGTGATCACCTCGAATTCGACGATGGTCGCGTTGAGCGGCGAACCATCCTTTCGAGCGCGGGAATCATTGACGTTGCTGATGGTGACGTGATAGTGGCCGTCCACGGGAGCGGGCTTGCCCTTCACGTCGGATTCTGATTGATAGCCCTTGGCTGATGCTTTCATGTTTTTGTACCTTCTGGTTAAAAATGGAATTGGTAGTTTTCGCGGAACATCTTCTCTTCGCACACCACCGAACCGCTCCGCAATATCCCGGCTTGTGCATAGGTTTTCAAAATGCGGGTCAATCGTTCCCCGCCAATAATCGCCGCGTCAAAAGGGCTGGATGTCGGGAAACCTCTTGGCGAGTGCCACCCGAAGGTTCTCTAAAATCTCTTGCGAGTGCGTGTATGTCAGGTCTGCAACGCATCGCGTTGGGTGGGGCGGGTTGCCCTGTATCCGCTTCGCCAAAATCCTGGCCAGATCGGCATCGCCCAGCATGAGCTTGTGGCAATAGGCTAGGATTCGCTTTTCGTCGTCAGGCAGGATGCTTCCCACCTGATCCGGCCGCTCGGGGATTACCCCTGGTTCCACACCCACGGTAGTGGAGGCTAGTTCGGAGTTCGATGATCCGTTGCCGGTCGGGGTGGAGGTAGCCGCCGTAGGGTTTTCAGAATGGGACTCCTTGACACGTTGGGCATCCGTCGCGCCCACAGTAGCCGCTGGGGCCGCATGGTCGCCCGTCGCGGCAGACGTAGGGTTTTTGCTGGCCGCCGCCTCCGCTTTCTCGGCCTCCGCCAGCTTGGCATCGAGTTCGACCTTCCGGGCCTGGATCTTCTTTCGGAGTGTCGCCAGGATTTCGTCGGCCTGAGTGTGGGTCAGATCCTCCAGCCGACTTACACCTCGCTTAGCAAGCATTGCGCCTGGTTGATCGGCAAGCTCCAATGTCTGGCAGGCAACCCGGATCTCGGAAACCTGCACGTCACTCGCTGTCACAATGACATCGGGAACGAAAACCGGCTTGGTTTCCGCAGGGGCGTCTACACCTTCATCCAGCCAGCGAATCACCGGAGTCAGGAATTCCGGGCCCGGCTTGACCACCCGTTGGCCGTCGATGGCCGGGCAGCGGGTCTTGCCCACAA
>JBAWVO010000582.1:0-2043 GCA_037147235.1 Planctomycetota bacterium
TGGGGCTCGTTTCACTCTCCCCACCCTACTTCTGCACCTAGAACCGGAAGAGCCAATTTTTCCTTGAAGGATCGATTCCGCAGTCGTTGAAACAGGCATGGCCCGCCTATCCTCCACCGGGCCACGAATATTTTTCCTCCGGTCCTCGCTTGCGCAGCCACGGTGGTCGTTTTTTATGCTAGATATTCTTGTTAACCAAATTGATCCCGCAAAACTCATAATTACTACAACCGGAAGAACCTTCATGCTTGTTATTGCCGGATGCGTCGTTGTCATTGCAAGTGTGCTGGCGGGCTTTATCGGCTCCGGCGGCAAGGTCGGCGCATTGATTCACCCTTATGAAGTCCTCACGATCGGCGGAGCAGCACTTGGTGCCCTGTTGGTCATGTCGCCAAAGAAGGTTCTCCTTGATCTTGTCAAAGGCGTCCTACAATGCTTCAAGGGCACGTCCTTCAATCGAGGTGCCTACGAAGAGCTTTTCAAGCTGCTCTACGATCTCTTTCGGTTGGCCCGCCGAGAAGGCCTGATCGCCTTGGAACAGCACGTCTCCAGTAGCAAGGAAAGCGATATTTTCAAGAAGTATCCCCGTATCACTTCAAACCATCACGTTACGGAATTCATCTGCGGTGCCCTGTCGCCGATTATCGAAGGAACCGTGAAGCCGGAGCAATTGCCCTTGCTGCTGGAGACGGAATTGAAGGTCATCGAAGAAGAGCATCACGCCAGCGTGTCGGCCCTCACGAAGACGGCTGACGCCCTACCCGGTTTCGGCATCGTGGCGGCCGTGCTGGGGATCGTGATCACCATGGGGGCAATCGACGGGCCGGTGGATGAAATCGGCGAAAAAGTGGGCGCAGCACTCGTGGGAACGTTACTGGGAATTCTCGCCTCCTATGGGTTCGCGGGTCCGTTGGCTTCCCGCATGGAGTTTCTCGGCGCAGCGGAGATGAAATTCTTCCGCACGATTTCCGCGGTCATGCAGGGATTTATCAACGACCTGCCTCCCAAGGTCGCTTTGGATCACGCGCGGCGCGGCGTGTCCACCGAGTATCGCATGCCACGCGAGGAATTGGATAAGCTCTTTGCCGAAGTCGATGCTTCCTAGTGCAAAAAATCGTATGACGGTATGCGTGAACTCAATCAAAAATCAAGATAGAAAATAGGGTAAGCAACTATGTCGGCTGGTGGTGGCGGAGCTTGGAAGGTAGCCTACGCGGACTTTGTGACCGCGATGATGGCTTTTTTCATGGTTATGTGGATCACGGCCCAGAATAAGCAGATGAAGATGGCCGTGGCTCACTACTTTAATGACCCATTCAACTCTAAGTCCAAGACCAAAGGCCCCTCGCCCGCCGGCTCGACGACGACTGGCCCCTTGGACCCCGGTTCAAAGACTCTCATGCCATCGCGCACGCCAGGCGATCCGGCCGGGATAAAACGCCCCAAGAACGCTCCGAAGCTAACTGGACGCAAGATTGAGGAAGTCGGACCAAAGCCTTGGGCCGGCGAGGGAAATCGTTCCGGCGGTGTGGGCAAACCGATCTTGTTCGTCTTGAATAATGGCAAAGAGCAAGGAACTGGAACGGTCTTGTTATTTGACGAAGATTCAAAGGATATCAACGATGAGGCCAAGGAACAATTGAGCCGGATTCTTCCCTTTTTGATGGGGAAGCGGCAAAAGATCGAGCTTCGCGGCCACGCCCGACAACGCGCCGCCACAGCCGGAGGTGCGCAAGATGCCTGGCAACTGTCGTACGCCCGCTGCATGGTGACGATGAAATATCTGGTGGAAGCAGGCGTTGAGGCCGATCGGATGCGCTTGAGCCAGGCCGGTTCAAACGAGCCACACACGATCCAAGAGGGTGCGGAAAACCGGACGCAGAATTCGTGCGTGGACATCATTGTCTTGCCCGAGTTGGCCGAGGACTATTTTGGCTCGCGTGAAGAGCGGGCTGCTCTCATCCGCGGTCCTTAGGTAGCGCGTGGCCGGCCTTGATCATAACCTTGCCAACTGCCAGCAGTGACGGCAACCCGTAGGGTGCG
>JBAWVO010000583.1:0-2041 GCA_037147235.1 Planctomycetota bacterium
CAAATGTCGATCTGAACGTCCAATGCAAATTCGTACGCCCTATGCAGATGCGCCACTGCCTTTTGGACTTCAGCAGACAGAAGTTGGTCGTGGCCGAGTTTGCGCATGGCGGTAAGCCAGATTCCTTGCATGGGATTTTTTTCGCGAGGGAACAGGTTCCATCCTAATACAACCGCATCCGATGTCAATACCCCCCTGCGAGGAAGGATTTTGCCCGGTGGGCGGCCACACCCCTCATGTTGTCGAGGGTAAGATGGTTCTCGCGGGCCGCCAACAAGGCGCTGGTGGCCAACCGTACCAAGTCGTTGGTGTACGGCATTGGGTATGATCAAGGCCAAGTGTTTTAAGCGGACTTGATCCAAATCAATGCCGCGTCTTCGCCGGCCGGGTAGGATTTAATAAGAGGAGCCTGTAACCCATTGCCCTGGCGGCTGATGCCACCATCGCAATCTTAACCCACGGACAGTATTTCAATATGGCAGTTCGCAAGATCATCGAAATCGACGAAGAGAAGTGTGACGGCTGCGGCCAGTGCGTGACGGCTTGTGCCGAGGGTGCGATCGAAATCCGCGACGGCAAGGCCCGGCTCGTGGCCGAAACCTACTGCGACGGCCTGGGGGCTTGCCTGGGCGAGTGCCCGCAAGGCGCAATCCGCGTCGTAGATCGCGAGGCAGATGCGTTCAGCGAGGAGTTGGTGCGCGAGCGTCTTTCCCATCTGGATGCGAAACGTAACCTGCCGACAACGCCCGCCGGATGTCCAGGCGTGGCCGTGCAATCGCTGCCCATGTTGTATACGATGGCTCCCTTGCAAAGCACATCAGCGGTCACAGCTAGCGGTGAGCCGCCAGCGGAACTATCTGCCCTGGGGAACTGGCCGATCCAACTCCGGTTGGTGCCACCGCACGCACCGTTCCTGCGCGGTGCCGATTTGCTCTTGGTGGCCGACTGCGTGCCCTTTGCAATGGCCGATTTCCACCGGCTGCTGTTGCGCGGCCGGCCGGTTTTGATCGGTTGCCCAAAACTGGATGACGGGCAAGCTTATGTCGAGAAACTGGCCGCGATACTGGCGACGTCCGACGTACATAGTGTGACCATCGTCCACATGGAAGTGCCCTGTTGTACCGGCCTGGTGCGGATTGCCGAGGCAGCAGTGCAACGATCGGGCTGCAATGTGCCCCTGAAGGACGTGACCATTTCCATTCGCGGCCAAGTCACCGGCCAGGAATCTTTGCCTGCGGGATAAGGATAGGTCGCTGCCTACGATTACGCGACAATCAATCGTATCGCGGCCATGCCGGCCAGGGAAAGGGCCAACACGTCGAAGAGGCGTTGAGGGATGATCCTGAGCAGCCAGATGCCCAGGATCGACCCCACGGGTGCTAGGCATCAGCAACATTCATGCGATTCAGATGGCTTGTTCGTTGTCCGAGCGGATTCGGGCACTTGGGACTGCATCAACTGCTCCGGAAAGGGAGAACTCATGGAGCCCTTGTCCGACGCCCCGAACCGGAGGTGCCTGATTAGGCGGCCTGCCGCTTGTCGAACACTGGGCGGCGCGTCGTAGGTCATGCGGAACATTGCCATCTGCTCCAGCGGGCTGGACGGGTAGCCGATGCCTTGAATGGTCTTGAGTTAGTACCGTTGAAGGACTTGAGAACCTGCATCCCCCTGCCGTTAGGACCGGCGCATCAATAAGTGTCGCAAGAAAAGTAGCAGGCACACTCCGTGTGCCGTCTGCCCCCGATCAGCGAATGCGCAAAACACGACAGTTATTTCTGCGCCGGTCCTAAGTTGGAGCACAGTCTGGAAGCCGCTGCCATCGGTGTTGATGTGGAAAATCGTGCCGTTGCCGTAGCTGCCATTGCCCGTCATCCCAAATAACGTCGAACCATTTAGTGTCAAGCTACCCAAGGGGTTCCAACCGTTCGTTCCACTAAACGAAAGAAGATTCGTAAAGCCTGTGCCGTTCGTGTTGATGCTGAAAATCGGGAAGCGTCCCATTGATTGTTAAAAGTTGACGATGGTCTCCGCCCCGACGAAA
>JBAWVO010000584.1:0-2039 GCA_037147235.1 Planctomycetota bacterium
TTGGTGCCCAGGCCCAGGCCCTCCGCGACCTGGTGAGCACGTTCCGGACCAAGAGAAGTCAATCGGCCAGCAGCGAGTCCGAGGCAGACGCCAGGAGCATGGCCGTCTGAAAACTCGCCATAATAGTTTTGTTTCCAAACCGCGACATTGATCGTACCTTGATTCAGAAATCTGAGACTAGGCGGCTGCATACAGTGTGTTGGCAGACTGTCGCTGCGAATTAGAAGATCGCCTCGAACGTATTGCTGTTAACCACTTCCCACCCATGCCCCACCAATGGGGACAGAATCCTGTTTCGCGTCCCGATCGCTCGACGGACACCAAGCCCAACAGAATGTGTTAAATAATCAGGCAGCGGCTCCCATAGAGGCCGAGAGTACGGGTAAATCACCGTTCGATGCCCACTCTGCGTGGGGGGGGATCGCATTCCCTGTTATTGGCAAATACGCAGTTCAGGCATTTAATCCGACCAAGGCATAACCCGAGGCTTTCCAGGCATCGACGCCCCCCTGGAGAATCTGCGCGTTGACAAAACCTTCGTGGAAATATTTCTGTGCCTGTTTTGTTGCCGCTACTTCAAGCGAACTGGCGCAGTAGAAAATCACATCCTCGTCTTTGGGCAAGGAGATCACTCGCCTGCGGAACTCGTTGAGCGAGATGGCCCCCTCCAAATCGTACTGTCGGAACTGCTCATCCTTATCGTAGGCGCACACGAGCAGGACGCTTGGATCTTTGGCCAGCATGTCGTGTGCCTGTTGTGCAGCGATAGTCATGGGATGCTTCGTGGACATCATTGTTCTCCTGTAGCTGCGCCTCAACCGACTTCCCCCATTCACCATAGGAGCGAGGTTTGATGGCGTGGTTGATAAAAGTGGTTCCAGATTCGCGTCAGCAGGTTTGCGAGGAATCTCCATAGGTCACCGATAATTGTGATGATGGTGCGGCTTTGGCGCGTAATATTCGGGCCGATTAAAGTCGTACGGCCACGCTTGGGCGGCATAGATCTGCCCCAACTGCCATTGAAACGGCTGCTGGGCAAGTGCGGAGCCGTATGCCGTAATCGCCTGTTCCTGTTGACGGGTGACGATCTTCCATTCAAGCTCTCGCTTCAAGTGGTCGCGGTAGGCCTCCAAGCGGCGAAGATTGGTCTGGGCTTGATCCAACTGCCATGCCTCGACCTGCGATTTGCGCTGTTGGTAATAATTTCCCAGTACACCCAATTGGCTGGCACTTACGTTGTTCAGCATGGATTCGATTTCGCGGTACTTCTGGGCGTCGTACTTGCCCTGCGACTGCATATCCACGATGAGGTGTGCCAGGAGCCATTCGCGACGACCCTGGACGTCAGCGGGCGTTTGGTCAGAAGAATACTGCTGCCCAGGCGAGTATTCAGGGGACGGTGGAGGCGGCACTTGACTGACCAGCAGACCAGCAACGAGAAGAGCGACGTGGAGCATGACAATTCTCCTTTCGCCGGAGGGACTTTCTCACGGCAATAGAATTATTCGCGTTCAAGTCGGGTATGGCAAGAGCCATGCCTCGTTGGGGTTAACAGCACTTTCAAGAGAATTAGGCCGGATTATTCATTGTAGGGTGACCGTATACAGAGTGGTGAAACGTGCTTTTCCACCAGTCCGATAACCCACCGCTCCCCTCAGTATAGCGGCCCGCCGATGGATTTCAAGAATCCTTCCACATCACCGTCAACCATCCACCCAATTCGCTGGAATCCCCTACAAGACGGACACGAAGCTCGCCATCTCAATGTACCCTATCGCAGTAAAACTTGAGAAAGGCGAGCTCGTCGTCAGCAGTGCCACCATCACCGATAAGTTCCTGATCGATCCACGCATCGGCGATCGAAGGCGGAAGGATCGAGCCGAGCATCGACTTCAGTTGTTCGACGAAGTGCTGATCGTATCCAGCCACCTCGGGGTTACGGATCTTCGCTGCTGCGGCGTATAATCTCGCGATGCGACTTTTGAGGTGTCGAGTAGACATAATATGGTTTTCTCATTTAGGTATGCTTTGTATTCTCT
>JBAWVO010000585.1:0-2033 GCA_037147235.1 Planctomycetota bacterium
CGCCCCCGCTCGGCGAGTGGGCAAAACACGACAGTTATTTATGCGCCGATCCTTACCGCGCTGCGGCTAGTGCCACCCGGACACTTGCGAAGCCACGCCTGGCGTGCGATGATTCAGTCTCCAGCCCTTTTCCTGAAGGAAAACGATCATGTTCGCAAGATGTCTACTATCCGCCGTCATCGCCTTAATCGTGGTCACACTGGCGATGTCTAATGCCGTGTTCGCATCGGAACCCACAGATGCCGAGTTGCTGGCTGGAGCCGACGCGAGGATCGAACAATGCCGTAAGGCAGACGCAACAGTCGTGGTTGTCGATGCGGCAGGCAAACCCGTCAACGGTGCGACAATCGACGTGGAGCAAACACGCCACGCATTTCTTTTCGGCTGCAATATCTACGCCTGGGGCAAGCTGCCCGACGAAGGCCGGGAGCAGGCCTATCGGCAACGCTTTGCGGAGTTGTTGAATTACGCTACTCTGCCTTTCTACTGGCCGATGTATGAACCTCAACGAGGAAATCCCATTCACGCTCATACGGAAGAAGTTGCCCGCTGGTGCCGCTCGCACGCAATCCTCACGAAGGGGCACCCCTTGGCCTGGAACCACGCCGACCCGGCCTGGCTTTCCAATGACTCCGAAGAAATCCATCAGCTGCAAATGGCCCGCATCGACGATTGTGTCAAGCGGTTCAGCGGGCTGATTGACCGCTGGGATGTTGTAAACGAGGTGACCCATTATGATCGGGACGAGTTCGCAAAACGCAGTGCCCCCAAATACACCGCGATGTGGAAGAAGTACGGGCAAATTGCCATGACCCGTGAATGCTTCCTGCATGCCCGACAGGCCAACCCGCAGGGTGTATTCCTGATCAACGACTACCGGACCGATTCCGGGTACGAGCGGGTGATCGAACAACTGGTGGACGATAAGGGCAGACGGCTGTATGACGTCATCGGGATTCAGAGTCACATGCATGGTGGCATCTGGTCGAACGGGCGTATTTGGAAGGTGTGCCAGGAGTTCGCGCGGTTCGGGGTGCCGCTTCATTTCACCGAGACCACGGTTCTTTCTGGGGATCGAGTTTGGGATAAGCCTTCCGGCAGCCCATGGCCGTCCACTCCGGAGGGTGAGGCGTATCAGGCCCGCGAAACCGCCCGCTTCTACACCATGCTGTTTTCCCATCCGGCGGTTGAGGTAATCACCTGGTGGGATTTTTCCGACTTCCGTGCATGGAAAAATGCCCCGGCGGGACTTCTGCGGAAGGATCTGACGCCCAAACCGGCCTACGAAGCACTGAAGCGGCTGATCAAAGGAAAATGGTGGACGCACACGCAGGTCCAAAGCAGCTCGGACGGAACCGTCCAGCTTCGCGGTTTTCTGGGCGATTACCGAATCACGGTTCGGGCGGGTAATACAGCAGCCGTCGTGACAGCCTTTGCGCTGGAGAAAGGAAAAGTCAACCGCTGGACAGTGAAGATCGAGTAAGGGATAGCGAATACAACATCGCGATTTGCTGAAGATGAGATCGGGATGCATGCTGCTTCTCATACCAAAATCGAGAATTCGATCATTCGTCATGCCCAGAACGGTTTCTTCAGCGGCCAGAAAGCGGCCGACTGCCTGAAACATGAGGGGTGTAGCTGCCGGATTGACAACTCAGGTATCAACGAATTACAGCAAGAAACCTCCCAAAAAGCAGATATTCGAGGTACTGCATAAAACCGGTTTTAAGACCTGAAACAAGAGTCGGCTCAGACCGCGAGGCAAGGACGTTCGGATAGGCAAGAGAAGTCTTGCCGAGTTCCACCAAGCGAACGTAGGCTCGGCATCAGTTAGCGACGACCTCGTGGACAGCTTCGCTGCAGGCTTCGGGTGCTACGACGCCAAGTACAGTACCAAAATTCGCGGCGGAGAGAGCTTCTTTCGTCAGGTGGACCGCGAAGAAAGCCTGGTCCACCTTCTGCGGGTCTGCTCCCTTCGGTCTGTTCCAGAACTTCTCGGTTCCCTTGACGCGATAGTTGATCTCCTTGATCAA
>JBAWVO010000586.1:0-2033 GCA_037147235.1 Planctomycetota bacterium
CCCGACTTCGCGGACTCACGGCTAAAAACAGCTATTTTCGGTGCCGTTAGACGCTGGAACCCTTTATTTCACGAGGGTCACTTCTCAAAAGTGCTTGTAGTGCCGACCTACCCCATTGCGCCCCTTCGGTTTGCCATGGTGTAATCCGGTTATGTTTTTGCGCAGTAAGAAACGCCGCAAGGATGGCAAGGAGCATCTTTACTGGAGTATTGTTGAAAACCGCCGCGTGATGGGCGGGCGCATTCTTCAACGCCATGTGCTCTATCTGGGGGAACTCAATGGTTGCCAGGAAGCATCGTGGCGCAGGACGGTGGAATTGTTTGACCATGACGAGTCGGCACCCCGCCAAGTATCACTGTTCCCGGAAGAGCATTTGCCCACCGCCAACGACTCGCCCATTCCGAGTGTCGGCATCCGCCTTTCAAAAATGCGCCTGGAGCGGCCCCGCCAATGGGGAGCCTGTTGGCTTGGCTGCGAACTCTGGAAGCAACTCGGCCTCGACACATTCTGGGCGGAAAAACTTCCGTCGGGTCGGCAAGGTGCGCGCTGGGATCAGATCCTGCAAACCCTTGTCCTCTACCGTCTGATAGACCCCGGCAGCGAATGGCGCCTGCACCGCCACTGGTTTGATCACAGCGCCCTGGCAGACCTGATGGGAGCGGACTTCTCGCTCGTGGAAATCCATCGCCTTTATCAGTGCCACGACCAGCTCCTTGAGCACAAAACCGCGCTTTTCGATCATCTCACAGAACGTTGGCGCACGCTCTTCGATGCCAAATACGAAGTGCTGCTCTATGATCTAACCAGTACCTACTTCGAGAGCAACCCGCCAGAAAACCCCGAAGACATCCGCCGTTTCGGCTACTCCCGCGACAAACGCGGCGACTGCGTCCAGGTCGTCATCGCCCTCATCGTCACGCCC
This sequence comes from Planctomycetota bacterium, assembly GCA_037147235.1. Classification (GTDB taxonomy): domain Bacteria; phylum Planctomycetota; class Planctomycetia; order Pirellulales; family Thermoguttaceae; genus JANXQG01. The sequence goes on from JBAWVO010000586.1 coordinate 923, forward strand.
GAGGGATTTCCCATCGCCTATGAAGTGCTCGCCGGCAACACCACCGACAACACCACCCTTGCCGACTTCCTCAAGAAAATCGAAACCCAGTACGGCAAAGCGGACCGCATCTGGATCATGGACCGCGGCATACCCACTGAGGACACCCTGCTCCAAATGCGTCAAAGCAACCCGCCCGTTTCCTATCTCGTGGGCACGCCCAAAGGACGGCTCAGCGCTCTGGAAAAGCCTTTGTTAGACATGCCGTGGCACACCGCGCGCCCCAGCGTCAAAGTCAAACTCCTCGCCCGCGAAGGAGAAACCTATGTGCTGGCCCAAAGCGAGGACCGCATCTGCAAAGAACGATCCATGCGCCGTCGCCGTCTGCGCAAATATCTCAAGGTTCTGGCCGATCTAACTACCCGCAAACGCCAACTCAAACGGGACGAACTCCACCAAGCCCTCGGAGCCGCCAAAAAAGATGCGGGCCGCGATGCACGTCACGTCAAAGTACAAGTCACACTCCATGGCGAAGGGAAAAACCAATCCGCCACCCTGGCCTATCAAATCGACCGCAGCTCCCTGCGTGTGGCGCGGCGTCGCGAGGGCCGTTACCTGTTGCGTGCCAATATCACCGACACCGATCCGGTCAAACTTTGGGAGTACTACCTCCAACTCACCGAGATCGAACAAGCCTTCAAGGAACTCAAAGGAGACCTGTCCATCCGTCCGATCCACCACCAACTTGAGGAGCGCATCAAGGCGCACATCTTCATTTCCTTCCTGTCCTACTGCCTGCAGGTCACTCTCAAAGCCCGCCTCAAACGATGTGCCAGCGGCCTGACACCCCGTGCGGTCCTTGAAAAGTTCGCCGCCGTCCAAATGCTCGACGTCCACTTTCCGACCACTGACGAACGGGAAATCGTGCTCACCCGCTTCACCCAACCCGAAAAAGACCTCCAAATCCTGCTCCACCAACTTTATCTCACCCTGCCCGAACAATCACCGCCAAAGATCCAGGCCCCGGCGAAACCATCAAATTGAGACAATCCTGTAGTGCCGACCTTTTTGCCGTGATGTCGCAAAATTGGGGCTTTCAGCCCCGCAAATGCCTCCAGTCCGCGAAGTCGGG
>JBAWVO010000587.1:0-2031 GCA_037147235.1 Planctomycetota bacterium
CTTTCCCTCTTCTCCTAACTCCTCCCTTCCCTCCCTACTGAACCACCACCCGAAAACCATCACGATTGAACGCCCGCCCCCCCGCCGCCTGAAAGCGGCGAGCAGAGCGACAAGCTTCCGGAGATTTGCTCCAATCCCCGCCGCGCACCGTATACTTGCCGCCCGTTGCCGGCCCCGTGGGGTTGGTTTGGCGGTCCGCCGAATAGGCGGCGTAGAAGTCGGAACACCATTCCAACACGTTGCCGTGCATGTCGTACAAGCCGAAAGCGTTCGGCTTGAATGACCCGACCGGGGCGAATATGGGCGAGTTGCTGGCCACGCCATCCCAGCCGTCCCCCGAGTGATGCCCGTAAGCAACGAGATCCTCGGCATCGTCGCCACAACAGAACGCCGTGCTCGTGCCGGCGCGGCAGGCGTACTCCCACTGCGCTTCGGTAGGCAGGCTTACCGTCTTGCCCGTCTTCTTGGACAACCATTGGCAGAATGCCTTGGCATCCTCCATGGTCGTGTTGGTTGCCGGGTGGTCGCCTCTGCGGGGAAATCCGTGAACGGGCTTCTCCCAGGCGTAGCCGGAGTCTTTCACGAACTGGTCGAACTGTTCCACGGTTACCTCATATACCCCCATGTAGAACGGCTTGCTGATTGTCACCTCGTGCTGCGGGCCCTCGTCACTCCTGCGCCCTTCTTCGTTCACCGGGCTGCCCATCATGAACTTGCCGGCGGGGATCTTCAAGAACTTCATCGTTATCTTGTTGCCAAGCTCAAGCGTCAGTTCTTCAAGCTTGACGACCGTGGGCGGCGGCACTTTCGGACCCGACGGTTTTTTCACTTTCTTCGGAGTGGGGTCCGTGGCATTGGCCGGTGCCTTCGGGCCGCCCAGCAATTCCACCATTGCCTTCCCCATGCCGTCGCCGATCAGGTAGTAGGTTTCGGCGTTGCAGTTCCAATGATAGCCAAAACCGTTGGGTGAGACTTCACGGGGCCGGAAGAACGGCCGGGTTTCGAGGTAGAACACGTTCCCCCTGAATTCCGTACGCTCCGCGGCGGCCTTCTGCGCTTCCGAAATTTTGAGCCGACGGGGAACCTTCTGCTCCCAACCGCCAAACCCGCTGCCGCCGATCACGAAGGGAAGATTCGGCACACCGAGGTCTTTGCGGATATCCTTGATGAAATTGACCATGTTCTTCTCGTATTCGTCGGCCATGCCTTGGACGCACCCGTCTTGCCACCCCTGGTGCCAACTGAAGCCGGCAATTTCGTACCCCTTGCCGTCGTAGTCGGGGAAATCAGCCTTGAGGGTCTTTGGCAGGTTCTTGACCGTATCGAGCACCGCCTTATAGAGCCACCCGACCTCACCGCCGGAACTTGGCGGACGCCAGTTTTGGGCGAGGCTCGTGCCGCCCACCGCGATTTTGATCAGCAAAACCTGGTTGTCGAGGTAGTTGCCAACCACCCAGCCGAAGCCAAGCTCCGGGCCAATCGCGCCTGCCCCGGCGAAGCCGCCCACCATCAGCTTCCCCTTGTTGCCGTAGACACACCAGACGTCATCGCGCACGGCCCATTTTCCATCTTTGGCGACAAGGTGTTTATAGCGCGCCGCCGATGCCGGATCCTTGACCAAGGTCTCCAGCGTCCCTTTTCCTCCGCTGATGGCACCCTGCCCCTCCATGTTCGACTGGCCCGCAAGGATGAAAACCTTCACCGGACCCTTCTTGGGCTGGCCCGCCCAAGCGGGCACGGCAAGCAACAGCGCGGCCATTGCCGCAGTCAGCGCGCAACGGCAGACAGATTTTTTCTCGACGTTCATGGAGATCTTTCTTGGTGGGATTGTTGGTAGGCTTCGTAGCACGGAATTCATTCCGTACCTTGTTGTGGCCGGTCTCTCAGTTGTGGCCGGTCTCCTGACCGAGCCACACTGGGTTGTCGTTTTTTGGCTCTTCCGGTTCCAGGTGCAGAACGCGAATAATTGTAGGGTGGGGGAGAGCGCAGCGAGCCCCACCAATTCTGTTGCGGTCCGCTTTTGGTGGGGCT
>JBAWVO010000588.1:0-2023 GCA_037147235.1 Planctomycetota bacterium
ATCCTTTGGTCAAGACGATTTCGCTATACGTGGTAGTAAACGGCCAGGAAAACTCGAAAACGACTTTGTTTGGCAACTTTGTGTCTGAATAACCTCTCTTCCCCAGCGATAAATCGCTGGGCTATTCTCGCGCAGCCCCTCCGGGCAACGCCGTTAAGGACTTTTACGTGGCGTTCGCAGGTTCGCCTGAGCGGCGAGACGGGCGAGGCTCTGAAGAAGATCGTGGAGAGCGTCAAGGCCACGGCGGCCAAGATTTCCGAGATTGCCACGGCCACGGTCCAACAGGCCGCCAATTCCGAGGAAGTCTCCCGACCCTGCCGAAAGGCTCAACCGAAGGTCTCCCGGAGTCTGGGAGACCTACGGTCGGGGGGCGCTCGGTCAGGAGACCGGCCACAGCACAAGTGGCACCACTCCAGATCTATCCCGCTTTACCGTGGCGAGTGGCCGATGCAAACGTAGGGTGCGTGGAGTACGGATGCCCGCGAAATGGTGCGTTACACGAACCGGTCTATTCCAGGGTAGACGTTCTCAAAGTATTGAGTCCGTGCGCAACGCACCATTTCCCGGGTGTTGGTTCGCTCCACGCACCGCTCCACGCACCCTACGCTAGCAGTTGGCAAGGTTATGACCAAGGCCGTAGGATGGGACTGGCTGCGTTCGTTCAACCCCTACCTTAGACCATCGCGGGATGCTAAATCGACAGTCCGCAAGCGGGCAGGTCACCGCCCGGCTGCCCGCGCGACGGACTCGATGGCGATCGCGCTCAGAGCGGCACCATAATCGAGATCGATGTTCTCCATTGTGTCGTGCGTGTCGTGATAGCCCTGGCGATTGATGTCGTAGTTCTCCATGAACAAGACGACGGGTACGCCGGCATCGGAGAAGATCTGGCCGTCGGTGTTGTACAGGGCACTGCGGCGATAGTAGGGCGGCCGCACCTCGCCGCTCAGCGGCAGATGCAAGGCCACGTCGGGAATTGTGATGCCGTCGGCCGATCGCTTGCCGCGCGAAGCACCGCGCCGATCACCGCGGCGGTTCCATACCGCCGTCGAGGCGTTCTAAATCTCCGTGGCCGCATGGGCCTCCTCAGCCAATTGCATCGACGGACTATTGGCGCCTGGGGCAATCTGAAAGATATCCTTCTCGCGGTCATTGTTGTGGGCGATCATATCCATCACGTAGACGCCCTCCACGCGGGCCTTGGCCAGGTTCTTCCAGCGGCCGTTGGTCAGGCGGATCTTCAAGCTGCCTTCGACGACTTGCTGACACAAAGCCCGGGCACCCATGCAGTCGGAAGGGAACTCCTCGCCGGTGAGATGCACGAGCCAGATGTCCGAATCGAGCTTGCCCTGTTTGGCCAAGTCGAGGAAGATCGGGGCGGCGAGCATCATGGCAGCGGTGGCCGAGTGGTTATCGTCGGCCCCGGCGGCGGCGATCCGCGGCCCGCCACCTTGATCGAAGTAGCCGTAGACGTCTTCCATGTAGGCCGTGTCATAGTGGTCGGCCATGATCACGGCCCGTTTGCGATTCTTGCCGGGGATCACAATCACCAAGTCGCGCTCGTAGGCTTCACCCTCCTGGTTCAATTTCCAGCCGCCGGACCAGGAGAAATGAAAATCGGTTTGCCAGCGGAACGGTAGCTCGCCCACCAGAACCTGATCGGCCATGCCGGCCGCCTTGGCGACCTTCGCATAGTGGGCAAGCAGGTAATCGCCTAATGCCTCCAGGTCGCGGTTGGGATGCACGAGTCGCTTGTGGGTTGGTGGATCGAGCACGCAGTCTGCGTTGTCCTTATTCTTAAAGCGGCCGGTCGCGAGTTTGGCAATCATCTGCCAATAAGCCTTTTCGTACGACCGCTTGGCCGTGCGGTCGTAGGTCAGCGAGGGCAGCGGTTGAGTGCGTGGGGTGGGCCGAGCTACGCGAGTCTCATCAATATCGGGCATTGATAAATCTGGTGGGACTCGTGTTACTCGGCCCACCCTATCCCTGAAACGCTCTTACCAGTCAAGGGGCGGTTTTTGGA
>JBAWVO010000589.1:0-2008 GCA_037147235.1 Planctomycetota bacterium
AAGAACAAACCACCGAAAGACAAGGAGAATGATGTCATGACACAAGAGACTGTCCATACGCCTGTCCGCAAGACTGTCGGGACCAAAGAACTGGCCGAGGCCCTGGATTGCGATCCGCGCACGATCGTCAAGGCGGCCAAGGCTGGCAAGATCCCGGCTTTTCGGATCGACAAGGAGTTCCGCTTCGATCCGGCGGCCGTCCGCATTGCCCTGAGCAATAACGCCAGGTCGAAAAGGTAGCCGGGTTGGGCTAGTGCGGCCATGGGTGCGAGGAGAAAGGAAAAGTGGATCGCCTCGGTGCGGTAGTTTCTGCACGAAACTCAGCATCAGGTGAAGGATCTCCTTTTGCCGAAGCCATTGGCGGGGGCGATGGTGTGAAGGGCGATAGGAGTTCGGCGAGTGGGATTGCAGTGGCGATGTCAACGCCTCGCCCGCGATGTTACCACCGCCGGCGCATGACTCGGGGTTAGAACGGTTCGCTACTGCTTTTCCATGCGGCTCTTTCATCCGCTACTCCATGCCGGTTTTGACCGGCGCTTTCTCTGACCCCTTTTGACCTTCGTTTCAGAATCCCGTTTCGACCTCGTTTTCCTAACTTTTGCCAAGCATGACCTCACGCCGTTCCCGGCTTTTCGACATATTGCTAACGAACAATCCAAAGTCGAAATCTTCATCTTCGACAAAGGGGGTCGGATCACATGAAATCGCATTGCGGCTCACAAGTTCGTACTCCATATCCAGAACGCAACATCCCATTGTCTGGATAGACATCCGTCTCTTGAAACCGGTTCCACACACGTTTACAACAGTCTGGTTGTCAAGTTCATAAACGTTACCGAATGCTCGCAGGAAAATTTGCCCACGATAGCGATATAAAACAAAGGCACCGTTTTTTACTTCCGAAAAACTTCCGGCGATCTCCGGCCATGTAGGAGCCACTACGCCGAGTGCTGCTCTTGAGTGCTTTCCCAGCACACCTGTAGCTGGGTCGAATTGCGCCACACAGTCAAATTCATCTTTCGATTGAACCCAAATCATATTCTTGCCTAACTTAGTATCCCATATCTGTTCCGCCCGGCGTACTGGCACTTTCGATAATCTCCACCCAACTCTTGTTCTTTACGTTTCGCAAGTAGTCGATTGTCGGACCTAATTCGTCTCCATACTTCTTCATGTTACGAGCATAGATCCCCGGAAGCTCCGCAGGGGGCGTGCGATTCTTGAACAGCACCCCAAGAGCCCTCCTCTCCGCAGAAAGCGTTCTCGCAATCTGCTCCGTACTCAAGCCACTTTGTCTCAGTGCCGGTATCTTGTACCGCAATGAAACAACCTGCGTCACGTACTGTTGCCGGAGCTTCGGGAGGTTTACGAAATGCTCGGCGTCGAGCCCCATCTGCCTTGCGGCGAACCTCGGGTCGTACTCAGTCAACGCTCTTGATCCGCTTCTGCCGAACTGTCCGCTCTCGCCCAGTTCGCTTACAACACTGCTTTTCGCGCCGAGTACGGCTAAGGGCAATGTTGCATAGTAACCTGTCGTCTCATTCTGCGCTGAACGGACGAAAGCCGACTTCTGATTGTACCAACTTTCCGGATTCTTTACCGTGCCATCGAGCACGCGCTGCCGAGCCCACGCGTCGAATTTTGCGGTCGGGTCGTCATTCTCCTCGAACCACTTATTCCAGTCATTGGTCATCGCATGAAACAAGCCTGTCACTTCGTTTTCAAGCTTGTCATAGCTGACGCAGTATGACTTCGCATCCAGCCCTTTATACCAATTCTCGGTAAGTCCAGGCGAACCAGTGTAATTGGGCGATACTCCCTTATTCAAATGGTAAACAACGCCAGTGGGATCCATCATTCCAACATATACCGGCGGTTCGTTCCACAACCATCCCGCGTCAACGACATAGACGTGTTTCATCGGGATGGGACCATAGTGATATGGACCCTCACGCACTAGGCCGATATTCCGCAACCTGGTGAGCGTTGCAACCCGGGACCGGGGAGG
>JBAWVO010000590.1:0-1991 GCA_037147235.1 Planctomycetota bacterium
CCATCAAAACGACCAATAGGAATTTGTTCAAGTTATTTTTGCGCGGTCGCTTAGCCTTGTCGGTATGTGCCGGAATGAATCCGTCGTTGTTAATAACGTAGGCATAGTAAATATCACCGTTTTCTTGAAACGCATTCAGGATCGTCACAACATTGTGATCAAAAAAACGATCGTATTCCGTTCGGTAATGGGACACACCACGATCTTTGATTAGATCATAATTTCCGTTGAAAAGCGTGTTCCGATCAAACAGGCCGTTGCCAACCGCCTTCTCCAAAACATACTGCGTGATTCGAGCCCCCAACAGCGCATTCTGGCCCCCAAGATTTTGGCAGTCCACCTGCCTTCGCTCGTAAGAAAGAACACCGATTGCCATCGCCAGTGCAACCGCGAGGGTCAGCATCCCCGCAATCAAATGGAAGGTCAGGCGTCGGATCATGGCCCACTCCTTGGAAATAGAACCACATCGTTTGGCATCTTGTCCGCGCAGGAGATTCCCAATCGGCGCGCCGTGGTGCGGTTGATCCTTGGGATGCCGTGGCCCGGCTTGATAATGGGCAGCGTACCGGGGGGCGTTCCCGCAAGGATGCGGAGAGCATATTCCGCCGGTAGTCGACCATACTCTTGCCCAGACTTCACGACACCAACGAGCAGGCCGTCTTCGATCTCAAAGTCGTGAAAAGCAATCGTCGGAACGGTGGCGTGCTCGCAAGTCCACGCAGCAACTTCGCGCGGGATTATGTTTTCCAGCGAACCCGGTTTCTTCACCGCCTGATAGGAACGAATGACAATTGCATCCACGGAGCGATTGAAACGCTCAACGGCCTTTTTCCAATCGTCAAAGTTATCTACCATCAGCCACTCGGCAACCTCAACGTCCAATTGCTCCTGCTTCATGAACCCCAGGGCTAGTATCGAGGTGCTGTCGTGACAACTCAGGACGGCGATTCGTTTGATGGAGCGAAGGCGTTGGGCGAGGGCCAGGGATTCCTTGAAGTGGGGACGCTCGATGATGCCGGTCACGTTCGCGGCCGGATAGCCGTACTTGGACGGATCCGCGTCAACGCCGGTGAACACAACCGGCAGGGCCGTGTTCAGATAGAACGCGGCAAAGTACTTTTGGGCATCGTCATCGGACGCAAGAATGATATCGGGGTGAAATTCTTCGACCCTTTTTCTTGCCCGTTGGCCCGCATCGATTTTCCAGGCTTCGTCGGTGTGGCGTTTCGTGTCCATGCAAAATATATCCAGTTCCACCCCTGTTCCTTGGATGGCCGATCGTACCCCTTCCGTGATCGTATCGACCCAGCGGTATCCTTGGTGATAACTATGCACGAGCAACATGCGGCGACCTTGGATGCCCGTGCCGGGTGATACCGTGGGCAAAGATTTGAAAGCCGAACTTTCGGTCTTGTCCTCGTGGGTTCTGGGAGGGAGTTCCTCACGGCAACCACTCGACAGCAAGAGACCCACGATGAATATCGACAAAACGAGTCTGCCCACTTCAAGACCTAGTGGCCGAAGAGATTGGGCGACCCGTCGTGTCAGCTGCAAGGCGTCCTCGACGCGTGGAATGGTTTTCCGGTAATTCACGGGAACTTGCTCCGCAGGCAGGGACAACAAACTGCATAAATATAGGATACAAACGGTATCGAGGAGACAGAATTTTTAGGATGGACCTCACCCCCTGCCCCTCTCCCAAAAGGCAGAGGGGAGTTTTCGGATGGTTTCCGAGTCCATCCTTGTCGGTATATTCGTCCTAGCCATCCCATTTTGTCGCAATCTGGGTTTACGAGGCCACGCCATTGGGGTGAGTAAGTTTACGCACCGGACTTGCCGGTTTATAGTAGAATGTTGAGATGCGGGTGGGGCGATGCAAAGGTCGTTCGGCGCGGGTCTCCGACCCCGCCGAAACGCCCGACCGAAGGTCTCCCGGAAATTGGAGACCTTCGGTCGGCGGCGTGGCTCGGTCAGAGACCGGCCACAACAAG
>JBAWVO010000591.1:0-1941 GCA_037147235.1 Planctomycetota bacterium
GCCAAACTTCCGCGTGGACGAGTTGTCCGACTGGCTGAAGGCTTGGAAGAGCCTTCCGATTTGCTCTTCGCTCATGCCAATGCCCGTGTCGGTCACGTCAAAGCGAAGAACAACTTGTGGTGCCGGCGTCTCGCCTGCCCTTGCAACCGCACCACAAGATATCAGCCGAACCGCGATGCGGACCTCGCCTTTCTCCGTGAACTTGATCGCGTTGCCTACTAGGTTGACGAACACTTGACGCAGTCGCAACGGGTCGGTGAGCATGGTCTCGGGCAGAGGGCCGGCCAGGTCGGTCTGAATGGTTAGGTGTTTGGCGGCCGCGGGGACTCGCATCAACGAGGCGACGTCGGCCAACAATTCGCCGGGCGAACAGCGGATCGGCTCGATCTGTATCTGTCCGGATTCCACCTTCGACAGATCGAGGATGTCGTTAATTAGTCCCAGGAGGTGCTTGCCGTTGCGTTGGATGGTATTAAATGCTTTGCGCCGCTGCTCGGGTGCTTTCTCAAGTCCTTCCTCGCTGAGCAGCACTTCCGCATAGCCCAAGATTGCGGCGATCGGCGTGCGGATTTCGTGGCTCATGTTGGCCAGGAACTCGCTCTTGGCAAGAGTTGCCGCCTCCGCGAGGTGGTTCGACTTTTCGAGGGCCTGGTTGATCTTCTTCAGCTCCTCGTGTCGGTCACTGAGGACAGTGATCATGTTGTTAAACGTCTCGCCCAAGTCGTTGACCGGGTTGATTCGGGCACGTTGATAGACTTCGCAGAGGCGGCAGTTGCCAAGTTTTTGTGCGCAACTTCCCTGGACTTTGCCACCGCAAAGTGTACCAGCGACATCCCAGCAGCGCAGGTTCACGGAGTCCCGATAGGATCGGCAGGCGGTATTGTCGCACTTCTTCGCTTCCCAGCAGGGAGTCAGGCTCGAATTATCAAACCTCGTGGTGAAGTCGTTTTTCAGGATCACCTCAGCCATGAGGCTTTTCACATGAACCGCGGCCGACTCGATTTGCTGGCTGAATTGCCGCGACTTCTCTTCGGCGCACTTGCGCTCACTGATGTCGCTGATCACGACTCTACACACAAACGCGCCGACATCATCTTGCGCGGCAGTTGCCGCAAGATTCACCCACAATGGGGGGGGGGGGCTGTGCCCGTTCGCACCATCCGCAGTTCAAGCGTCTGCGGCTTCTCCGTTACAGAGAGCTGTCTGCGGTACTGAAAGTAGATATCCTGGTCTTCTTCGTGGACAAAGTGAGCCAACGGCTGCTTAACCAAATTGTTGCTTGTCTCGCCCAGCAGGGTGGCGATGGTGAGATTGGCCTCCAGGATCAGTCCTTGCTCGCTGAGGGTGCAATAGCCCACCGGGGCCTGGTTGTAGAGGTCGAAATAGCGTGTATTCGTGGCATTTAGCGCAACCTGCGTCTGGTGCAGGATCTCATTTTGCATCTCCAACTCAATCTGATGCACCTCCAGCTCGTGAAACGCCCGTTGTACTTCTTCGGGCGAGTGGGCCGAGAGGTTTTCCGGCAACTCGGCTGCCTTTTCCCCGGCGATCTCCTCGGCCTGCCTACGCAAATCGATTACATGACCAGAACGCGGCTTTGTTTCCGTCACGATGTTGCCTCGTAACATGGTTGTTGTAGGACGGACTTTGAATTCCGTCTTTGTTTTTGTGGACGGACTTGGAAGTCCATCCTACGGTCGATATTTTGAAATTCAACTTACCCACAACACTAGCTTGCAAATTATGCCACCCCAAGTTTTCGGATTATAATTCGATGTCTTCGGGTTGCGTGGCCTTACAATCGCTGCAATCGCCTGAGGCATCAAACTTGACTAAATGACTTTGCGTGATTTCCGGAGGTGCATGGAGGATGGTGGGACTCGTTTCACTCGGCCCACCCTATCCCTGAAACGCTCTTACCAGTCAAGGGGCGGTTTTTGG
>JBAWVO010000592.1:0-1933 GCA_037147235.1 Planctomycetota bacterium
GTTTGTCACTTTTGTCGGGCTTGACGGCCGGTCTCTTTCGCCGGACAAAATGTCCGGCAACTCCCAATCCCCTTATGTGCAAAAGCCACCTCATATTCCGTGCGCGGGTGATGCGCTTCGAGGCTATTCAGCCGCTTCCATCTCCGCCTCGTCGAGCAGCACTTCCAGGCAGGCCGTCGCCTGCACGAACGCGTCGATCTTCCGCTTGGGCGGCACTTCGGCGCGGATGACATCACCGATTGCACTGTCGAGGCAGTCAACGGGGCCCTGCAAGACGCCCAGATCCTCACCATCGTCCGCCGCTGTCGTTGTTGCTTCGGACGACGCAGGGACGGTGCTGGACAACGCTGCGAGAAGCTCGTGTGTCGCCGTGTTAGCGGTTCGGGAGCGACGTGCCTCGAAGAACGTGGTAACGGCGTCCTTCGCCGCTTGGCCCCCGCGGATCGCAGCGGCGATCGTTGCCTTATCATCCGCGGACAGCTTGGCCACCCGCAGCGCCGCGCTCATTGCCAGTTCCTGCCTGCTGACGGCGTCCTGGACCTCCCTGGGCGTGAGCAAGAGCCGGAGATAGCGATCTAAAGTTCTGCCGGAGACATTACCAAGGCGTTTGGCCAAGCGGTCGCGCACATCCTGCTTGACGGCACCGAAGAACTCATCTGCATCCCAACCACGAGCAATTTGCCGCAGACGCGCGTAAAGACGGGCGACCTCTAGGACGCCGAGTTGTCTGCGATGGAGATTGGCGTCGATCATCTCGCACTCAATCTCGTCGCTGTTGGCGTGCGCCAGGTCGTCGCGTACCACCACGGCTACCGTCTCCCAGCCGAGTACCTCGGCGGCTCTCTTTCGCTGATGCCCATCAACGATCTCGCCGTTCGGTCGGATTTCGAGCGGAGCGCGCTGGCTATGCACTCGCATATCCTCGACCATTTCGGCGAGTTCCTGGTCGGGAAGGTCGTCGAAAAGTTGTGCTTGATACGGCGACGAATGAAGGTCCGCAACCTTCCAGCGGATTATTTCGCGTTCGGATACGTCCATGGTTTGGTTCCGTTGGCACAGGGACTCTTGGAAAGACAACTATGACTGGAATTTTAGCGAGTAACGCCTTACGGCGCAACCGCATTTTCCGCGAGGCATATCATTAACGGCCTCGGCGGTGATCGCTAGGAATGTTGCCCCGTACTGATCTACGTTAGGTCAGTGACGTGGTCTTCTGTTTCGACACCGTATCAGTTTTCGTTAGGTCAGTGACGTGGTTTGTTTTGTGTAAAGCAAAAGGGGGGTAAGGGTATGGGGGCCCGCCCGTCAGCCCCGCTGCTTTTACTAAAGTAAAAGACAGCGGTGCCAGCGGGGCTAACGGGCAGGGAGCCCGTTGGCCCCGTCAGCGGCCCCGTCAACAAGCCGTGTTTGCCAACGGGGTTAGACGCTTGTGGGTGGTGTGTTGCCGTTGCAACAGGGTGGAACATAGTACCAGACATCGGCCGCTCGCGGATCGTTGCCACGCTGCTCCGGCCGACTGATAACCTGCCCCCTGGCCTCTAGTTCATGAAGCAGATCTTTCGACTTCTTGTGTCCCATTCCTGCCAGCATCGTCGGTCGCTCGGTACCGGTTGTCATGTGGTTGATCGTGTCGCCGCTCGGGTACTGCTGCTGTAGATACCGCAACAGCCGCTCACGATCCTCACGATCCGCGGTTGCCTTGGCTGCACTGCGGCTGTCGTTCTTGCTCGTGATTGCCACGGTTGCGGGCTGTACCCGCGTGTCCCACCGATCGTGGTGGACGCCTTCCGTAGCGGTGGCCTGGAACAAGCCGCCGTCAGTCAGAGCTGAGCCGCCGATGTTCAGCCAGAGACGGCTAGTACGGGTCTCTTTCTCAAAAGCATCCACGCGGCTGACCATGACGTACTGCCGTACCGCGTTGTAGACCCCTGGC
>JBAWVO010000593.1:0-1919 GCA_037147235.1 Planctomycetota bacterium
AGAATGCGGTATCGACAAGTTCCGGTGCCTGGTCGTTGGTGATTAGCCCGACCCGCAGACCGCGTTCAACCAGCCGCCGGGACGCCTCCCAAAGCATGGTGGTTTTGCCGGCTCCAAGGAAGCCGCCCACAAGGATCAATCGTGTTTTCATGGTGTATCTCTTATCGTTTATTTGGGTTGGTTAGAGTCACAATCGCAACGGTCGGAAGGGTGTTTCATGGCCGGTTCCAAAACCCTGACGAAAAAGAGTGCGGCAATCACGCCCCCGAACACCGGGGCAAACACATAAATGCCTCGTCAGCAGAATTTGTGTGAACAAGGAGGTTCCGGCAGCTTGCCAAGTGTATGATACAAAACGAGTTTGAGTATCTCGGAAGAGCGATGACCAAAGCTATGCGCAAGCGAAACACGGGCTTTATTGTTCAAGCCCTCGACCACGCCGCTGTTATATTGGCGTTTGGCGCGGAAATAGTTGAGCAAGAGTTCCTCATGGGCGCGGAGCATGCGGGCTACCTTTTTCATCGGTTCAATCCGGGAGCGCATGGCGCGGGTGGTCCATGCTTTCAGATAAGCCGCAGCCCAGATCGGACTGCGGTAGAGCCAGAAGCGCCGGAAGCTTTCCTTGAGTTCCCAGGCGCGGGACGTGGTCCCGAGCGAAGCGAGAACGGCGTTGAGTTTGGCCCTGGCCTTGCCACGCACCTTGGTGGAGCGTTTCAACAGCAGGAAGCGGCCACCCTTGGCGCGGGCGCGCTCCTCCTTGGTGCGCAGGCGGGCTTGCTCGCCCCGGCGCACGTGATCGACCGCCTCATTGAGGTGCTTGGCGATGTGGAATGGGTCGAGCACGTTGATGGCGTTCGGACACATAGCGGCGATCACTTTGAGGAACGATTTCCACATATCACTGCAAACCACCTTCAGGCCGTTGAGGAACCCGGCGTGCTGCGCTTCGAGCGTCCCGAGGCCCTCGCGCAGGGCTGCCTCGGTGCGGCGCAAGCCGACATGGAGCAGACGGCGCGAACCGGAATCGATCTGGTAGATGAGGGTCAGGAAATTGGTGCCCTTTTTGCCACGGCCCCAATGGAGTTCGTCCACCCCGAGCGCGGTGACACCCGACAGGTCGCGGTGTTCGAGTCCCCAGTCCACGACCCACTTCACCGAACGAAACACCGCATCCCAACTGGCGTTGAAAATTTCGGCGGTCGTCTTCCAGGACAAGCGACTGGCCCAGCGGGCGAGGAAAATCATGTAAGCTTCCGCATAGGGACTCTTGCCACGACTCCAGGGCATGGCCTCCACGGTCGGAGCGCCACGCACCGGGCAGATCACGCGGCGCGGAGCATACCACAGATAAACCGGAATGTTCCAGATCGGCACGTAGTACCAACGGCGTTCGGGCAGCTTGTCATGAACGCGCCCGGGCTTCAGGCAGCAGGAACAGCGCCGCTTGTGGTTGGCGTGGACTTCGAGCACCACCTCGATGCGCGGTTCCTCGTCGTCGAGGAGATTGTTGACGGACTTCACGACAAAACCGGTAAGGTCTTGCACATGACGGAAAAGTGTTTTAAGGGTGAGTTGAATGGCGGCGGCGGGGTTGTTTGTTGTTTCGCAACCCCATCCAACGCCCGCGGCCGCCATTCGCAAGTCTTTGATCGGAAAACACACAGGGTTTTGCCACGCAAAACCCATACCGGCTACCCAGTAGGGGCCAAGGGCGGGTCAAGATCCAAACGGAATAAGTGCCGCAGGCCGAGCGAAGCGAGTTATGCCGGATTGGATCTTGATGCGCCCGCCGCGCCCCGGCTACTTTCGCTAGCGGCCAACCTCATTCCACACAAATTCTGCGGACGAACCCAAATAATAAACTGCCTCATCCGCCGAATCTGTGGGCGATTTAGTTCTCTAACGTGTGGTTGCAATGG
>JBAWVO010000594.1:0-1919 GCA_037147235.1 Planctomycetota bacterium
GTCATTCGTCATTCGTCATTCGTCATTCGTCATTCGTCATTCGTCATTTCCTCCCATGTCTCGTCCTTGGAAACAAAAATTTGCCGATGCGTTCCGCGGCCTCCGGGAAGGGGTTCGCGCGGAAAGCAGCTTCGTTGCGCATTTCGTCGTTGCGGCTGCGGTATTGGTGGCGGCCGCGGTGCTGCGGATGGAGGCCTTGCAATGGTGCGCCCTGCTATTGTGCATTGGCGGCGTGCTGGCGGCGGAGATGTTCAACAGTGCCCTGGAATCGATGGCACGGGCGATCACCGCTCAGGAGAATCCCCATATCCGCGACGCGTTGGACATTGCCGGCGGTGCCGTGCTGACTGCGGTCTTCGGTTCGATCGCCGTGGGACTCGTACTCTTCGGGCACCGCGCCGGCCAACTGCTAGGTTGGTGGTGATTCGTAAAACGGAATTTATTCCTGTAGGATGGGCTTTAGCCCGTCGAGATTTGACGTGGACGGGCTAAAGCCCATCTTACATTTTGCGCCCTATCGCGATCCAGGAGTTTCCAGCCGATGACGTTCCCTAGCCGGCGATTACGTGCCGACCTGCTGCTGTTGCTTGCTGCCCTGCTGTGGGGTAGCGCATTTGTTCCTCAAAAACACGCGACAGACCATCTCGGTCCCTTTCTCTTCAACGGCCTCCGCTTCCTGCTCGGAGCGGCGATCCTGCTCCCCTGGGTGCGACCGCGCCAATGGCCCTCGAAAAACTTCTTTCGCTGGGCAGCGATCACCGGAATTCTGCTGGTGGGTGCCGCCGCATGCCAACAGGCGGGCCTGAAATATACGACAGCCGGCAAAGCCGGCTTCCTCACGGGGTTGTACGTCGTCCTGGTGCCCGTGGTCCTCTTCGCGGTCTGGAGGCAGAAAATGGCTTGGCGATCGTGGGCCGGTGCCTTGGTCGCTGCGGTGGGAGTGTTTTTGCTTAGCATGGACGATCAGTTCAGGTTTGGCTTGGGCGAGGCTGGCCTTGGGGATGCCTTGGTGCTGGTGGGGGCCGTTCTGTGGGCGTTCCACGTCGTAATCGTCGGCCGGGCCGTGACCCAGGTGGAAGTCCTCTTGTTTTCGGTGGGCCAATACCTGGTTGCCGGATCGCTGAATCTCATTCTCGGGCTGGCCTTGGAAGCCGATACGCTGCCAGGGCTTGCATACTGCTGGCGGGACATCGTCTACATCGGAATATTTTCCGTTGCCGCCGGTTATACCCTGCAAGCCGTAGGACAGAAGCACGCGCCTGCCGCCGATGCGGCCATCATCCTCAGCCTGGAAGCCGTATTCGCCGCCCTGTTCGGATACCTGCTCCTCAAAGAATCGCTGGGTGCCTGGCAGCTTGTGGGATGTGCCCTGATCCTGGCTGCTGTTGCCATCGTCCAGCAATACGGCACGCGCGATCCCGCTACGTAGTTTCTACGCCAACGGCGTTGTGTCCCCCAGCCCAGGGTTGCCGCGCAGCGGCTACCCTGGGAAACGGTATCCACGAAATCTTCTACGCCAACGGCGTTGTGTCCGTGCCGAACAGCCCAGCAGTTCATCCAGCGAAGGGCGCAGCCGAGCGTTTTCACGGCCATTTATGGTCGTTCCCGGCGCAGCCGGTATTAGGCCCGTGCTTTAGCACTTGTCGTTACCCACATCTTTTGGCCGGCCGAGCGTCTTCATGGCCATTTATGGTCATGAAGAGGAAGAGATGGATTGCAAATTGCAAATTGAGAATTGCAAATTGAGAATTGAGAATTGAGAATTGAGAATTGAGAATTGAGAATTGAGAATTTGGCGGGAAACGCGATTTTGCCCCGGAGGGGCACCTGAGAATAGCCCAGCGATTTATCGCTGGGTGTGGGAACGAAAACAACGAAAGTCCCGTAGGGACGACTGAGAATACCCGTATCAAGCGAAG
>JBAWVO010000595.1:0-1906 GCA_037147235.1 Planctomycetota bacterium
TCTGGGATCACATCGATAGCGATCATCGCTCGGTGCCAACTGCCGAAACGCCGCTTGACCGCTAAGGCCAGATCATGGTTTTTCAGGCAAATATCCAACCAATTACGCGAATGACCCACCACAAGCCACTGCCGCAGTTCGTTCAGGATCTTCTCCTTTTTGTGCCGGCGAGGCTTTCCGCTCCGCAGACCGGCGAATTCCAGGTTGATCCCGGCCGCTTGGAGAGCATTCCGCCAAGTCCCATGATACTGTCGAGCCGCATCCCACAGACGTCGATCACGACGCTGGCAGTATTCGGCCTTGAGACTATACCCGTTTCGGCAGAGGGTACGGATTCTCTGGAGGAGATACTCTGAAGTGTATGCCTGCTTAGCCGACAATCGACGCGGGTTGACGCCTGCGTACTGGAGGGCCGTTTCCCATGTGCCAAACTGCTCGCAAGCCGCCTGGTGGAGATCGGATACATCCTGGAGCACCGATTCTTCCGTCAGGCCTTGACCCTGGAGTTCGCGTTCGACGATTCGGCGAATCACAGCTTTACGTGACATGCTCATTCCTTAGTCTTTTGGTGTTTCTTCCGGACATCGAGCCCCGCAGCGGCCAAAGCATCGTGCCAGCCACCGATGAGCCGGATGGCAGCCACGGTCAGCCTGGGATTCTGGCGCGATATGCTGCTCACCCGCACGCCGGCTTGATGCCATGCTTGGATTTCTCGCGTCCACGTCTGGTGTGCCAGCTCGAACCCCGCCCCGGTCACCGCCTGACCCAAGTGCCGAAGAGTTTCTTGGCCACCGAATTGAGTCCTGTGTCGCGTTTCCAAATGGCCCTCGTGCCTAGCCCCTGCCGAAAATGGTCACCGCAACCATCGAGAGTGGTTTGTCCCTCCATATCGCCATGCCAGGCCCACCGTCAGAATAGCCCGCACGGATGATCTCAATGACCCGCTGTCGGTTCCGGCATCTCCGATTGGGTGGTACTCCTGCGGCCAGCAACGCCTTGCCCAAGTTGCCAAAGTGGTACTTCGCGGCAAAATAGAGCTTCTTATCTTCTCGCCAGACTGTTGAAGTCGACGATCGTTCTTGCCGCCATGCCTGAAGTGCCTCGATAACACGTTGTGCTGTCCATTCGCTCCGGCAGTGTGGCTTCAGGCCCGCTGCCACCACTGCATGACACCAACGGTCAAAGTATTTTCTGGCGGCATTCGCCAATCTGCCATCTTCCCTGCAAACGCTCGTCATCTTGAGACCACGCTGCTGACGCAGTCGGATCTCGTCGAGAACCATTGCCTTCGACCATTTCCTCGGCTGCCTCGCTTCCAATCCGGCGGCACCGAGTGCCTGATACCAACCGCCGAAGTATTTCCAGGCCGCATGATAGAGCTGTTTGTCCGATGTCCAGGCACACGCCGGAACCAAGCCTTGCCGCTCCCGTTCGAGTATCGCCTCAACAACCCGCTCCTTGTTCCAGATTTTCCCGGCCATCTTACCGCTCGGCACTGTGGATGATTTCGTCAAAAATAGCTAACTGCTGGGCATGCTGCTCGGCCAGGTAGTTCCGTACCCGCTCGTTGATCAGCATCGATCGGACGAAGATCACCAGCTTCAGCAGGTTGGTGGTGTACTGCCGATACAAACCCGAGAAGAAGTCCTGTTGCTGCTCAGCCTCCTGCAATCGCTTTAAGAGATCGTTCTTCTTCTGTTCCGCCTGTATCCACGGCGTCTTCGTGCCGTTGACCTTCGATCGCTTGGCCGTCGGCGTCTTCAGGACCAGCCCCTTAGCAAATGTGATGCCATAGTCGTTGCACGACTCCATCAGGCTGAGGATTTCCGACTGCCGGTCCGGCTTCACGTGTGCTAAATAGCTTTGCATGATTCCCGGAGGTGCTGATTTAAGCGGCTTGTTTGAG
>JBAWVO010000596.1:0-1893 GCA_037147235.1 Planctomycetota bacterium
ACGCGAACGACTATCGCTATGTCGGCAACAACCCCTGGAACGAGACCGACCCGACAGGGATGTTTGGGCAGTTGGTTTCGACAGCAAGTAGTTATTTTAGTTCAGCCTGGAACGGCGTATCGAGTGTCGCAAGTGGCCTCTCGAACACCGCCCCTACTGTGGCCATTCCCCAGTATCAGAATTATCCCAGCAGGACAGCGTTCTATGACGCCAAGAATGCTTACGCGACCAGCTTTCCGACGAAGGACCAACGCATCGCGGCATACGACAATCCCGCCTATATCGGGGCGGAGATGTACTTCCAGAAGGGCGAGGATCAGCGGTCGTTGGCTGATTGGGACAAACAGCAAGCTGCCATCGCTGAGCAACAGGCGCACAATCCGATCTACATGGCGATGGCCGAGGCGAAGGTCGGGGCAGCCAATGCAATGGGGCATAGGGAAATTGAAGCAGCGGTCCCGGACAACTCTTTTTTTGGCATTGCTGGGCAGACCGGGTTGTTGGATTTTGCGAGGTATCAGTATGCCAGCGAGAACAGCTACTCGCAGGCGATCGAGTACCGCGATCAGGCGATTTTCAACGCTGCTACTTTCGTCGCCACAACCGCCGCGTTTGAGGGCGCTGGCAGGCTCCTGGGGGCAGCGCTCCGGCCGGTGGCGTGGGAGTCGCGGGCGGCATCGTGGGAGTCGCGAGGCGCGGTTCGCTTCGCGGGCATGGAAGCGAGGGTTGCCCCAAGCTACACGGCGTTCCAGAGTCAGGCCGATGAACTCTGTTATCAAGCCTATGCGGGTCGTGGCTTCGCGCCGAATTTCGCGGCGGCGAAGCTGGTTTCAAGCGCTCAATTGCCAACGCTGGAAATCAGCGCGAGCAGGTACCCGGGCTTAGCAGAAAACATCTATCACGCTCAAATGGCAGGACATCCACAAGTCCTCACCTATGGCGGGAACCAGGCATTGAATCGCGCGGCAGCCTTGCAGGATGTTCCCAGAATCGTCGGGCTTAGCCGGGACGAGTATCCCTTTGCCAGCACAATGGAAGGAGGAAAAGGTTCTTGGGTCGGCCATATTGCACCCTCACAGCAGAACGCGCAGGGAGGTATCCTCAAAAATTTCTATGAACAAAACAATATTCAACCTGGAACGCAATTCCGTGTCAAAATAACGAGGTAAACCGATGTATGCACAGTCTCTACTACAACCGCGACTTTATTTCTCATATAGTCAATTCTTCGTCTACGACTCCGTCGTCAAGGCCCCGGGTTGCCTTTGGACCGATGCGCATAGCGCGCAGGGATTTGCCAGGCGTGAGTCTGTCATATCCTTTGGCACACTTCTTGAGTTTGGATTTGCCGATGTTTATTTTCACCGAGGACCGTTCCAGCCCCGTGAAGCATATGAGCGAGTAATTGCAGTGCCGTTCGTGATTTTCACGGGAAAAGTAATGGTTGATGGACCCGAAGAGATTAAGATCGGACGGGCCATTGAACTGCCTGTGGGCAATTATCAGATTGTCGCCGCTCAGCGCGTTGTTGGCGATGACGAAGAACTTATTGATCTCTTTGTTGATAAGCTTGAAGAACCGCTTTGGAGCAGCAAGATAATTGTAGCTGATGCGATGCTCAATCCGGCTTTCCAATTAGTAGAGTCGGCAGAGGTCGCGTGAAGGAAAAGAAAAGGGTAACGGAAACCAAGAAAAGGGGTCGGGAGTCTTTGATCTTGACAGGCGCGAGAAACGACATTAAATTACCATCATGCCAAGACGATTACGGTTTGCGCAGATACAAAGGGGTCGAGTCTTTGATGTTGACAACAACGACTCCCGACCCCTTATCCTTCCTAACTTCGTCTGGACCGACAAGACCGGCAGCAAGGTCGTGTTCGACGGCAGCGGGAG
>JBAWVO010000597.1:0-1889 GCA_037147235.1 Planctomycetota bacterium
GTCGAGTCGCGGCCTACGCCACAAGCAACGATGACGGTTCGATTGCGAAGTGCTTCTGCGATAGTATTCTCCTCCTGATTTTGTTCTTGATTACAAAATGTGCGTCAGGTAATCGTTTACTGGTGGGTTTCTGCTACAGTCCCGGGTTATTGTTGCGTTCTGCGAAAGGCTTGCAGCGGCCGTATCGCTTCTCTACAATCATGGGCAGCTAACATTCCGCGTCTTGAAAGGCATCGGGGGCACTACTTTGGCTCGTCACACGCAACGCAACGATGATTGGGACGAATCGGCTGACGATTACACGGTGCCATGCCCGTACTGCAAGCGGCCGATTCACGAAGATGCTGAGCGGTGCCCCTATTGCGAGCAATATCTCTCTGCCGAAGATGCCCCGCCCCCGCACAAGCCGTGGTGGATCGTTCTTGGTGTGCTGTTGTGCTTCATCATCCTTTATCTTTGGACTGTCAATTGACTTGTCAATCAGAAAGAGGCATTTATGAGCAAGACTTTCTCTCAATGCAGTCAACTACGGGCATCGGTCAAAGATGTCTGGGCCCATGTCGGTACGTTCACCGGAGTCAATCGCGAACTCTGGCCGTTCGCTCGCATGACATTCCCCGAGTCGCTGAACAAAATCACCCCAGAAAACATCCCCTTGGGTCAGCCGGCATTTCGGGCATGGATTCTGTTGTTCGGATTCATCCCGGTTGACTACGACGACTTTACGCTCTTGGAACTCAAACCGGGCCAAGGATTCTGCGAGAGTTCACGGCTCTTTACCATGCTTCTCTGGAAGCATCGACGAACGATCACACCGACTTCCACTGGTTGTGAGCTTCTCGATGAACTGACCTATATTCCCCGCTGGCATTGGATGGGGACGTTTCTCGGTTGGGTTTATCGACAAGTGTTTGCCATGCGTCACCGGAAACTGCGGCGAATTTTTGGGGGGGCGTGAAGCGGTCGATTCTCGTAATCGCCCCGCAGATAGACGTCTTTCCGCTTGCGTCCTGATACGTGCTCGTCTATGCTGCCAGAGTTGGAAACAGTTTTCAGGACATGAGATCCATTCAGCTCATGCGGTCCTCGCTCATAAGCAAGCAGTCGATGCCATGCTGTTCGTAGGCTTGATCCGCGATTTCGTCAAGAAGAGCAAGGATGCCCTCCAGATGATCGCGGCCTTCGTTGCTTGTACGCTCAGCTTGGTCCAGGAGCCATTGCCGCTGCTTGGAAAGAAGTGGCCCGTCAATCCGTAACACGTAGGCATGATTGCCATCATTCGTTGCCATGCTCAATCCTCCACGAATTCTAAGGTTTCAAACGGCGGCATGTTAGGTGGTAGTGTGGAACGAAATTCCTGACGAATCTTCTCGATCTGGGCGATGACCACGACGGTATCTACCTTGCCGCCTTTCAGCGTTTCCAGAAGATTAGTGATCTTGGCCTCGATTGGTGCAAGCTCAGATGCCAGCACGATCGGCTGCCGATTATGGTTGGTGATCCAGGAAAGTTGCCCACACTCAGGCTGAAAGGCGTCAACTTCGGAATCGTAATCGTACTTTCCATCGCTCCAGCGGCAGTACGCGATGCCGTTCTCCCGAAGAAATGCCTCCAACGCAGAGAACTCGCCCCAACGGGCCTGATCGTCATAGAGCTTCAGCAAGTGCGGCTCGTCGGTATCGGACGTGCGAGCCCGAAGCAACTCGTCCGGCGTGTCCATGTTGCACCTGCCGCCACCCCATTCCAGCGAAGCCCCTGACTTGGTGATAGCCGTGCAAAGGGCCTGGGCTACGCTGGGATGGACCTTGCCGCCAATGTGGATCTCGGCTGCCATGTAATCAGACATGTCGATGGTCTCCTGTACGGTGGTTGTGCGTGTTGAAAAGAAA
>JBAWVO010000598.1:0-1875 GCA_037147235.1 Planctomycetota bacterium
CGGTTCGCGGCTTATCGTTGCCACGGATCGCCCCGGTAATTCCACAGCCTATGCATTCGACCTTGTGGGCCACGTGACGGCGGTCACCAACGGACGCGGCTATGTGGTGCGGTTTGGCTATGACGCGGCAGGCAACCGCACGAACATGGTGGATGCGCTGACAAATGTGACGAGTTATGTGTATGACAGCATGAACCGGCCGATCCGCACAATCCTGCCTGACGGACGGGTGTCCACGAATACGTATGATGCGTTGGGTCGTTTCACCGCTAGTGTATTGTCCCTTAAATAGCTAGACATATAATTCAATGTTTTGCTATATTTCTGGCATGAGAAAAACAGCAAATGCAGTGAGTCTGACGGTGATGGATCACAAACAATTGGAACAGTGGGCGGCGGCGGCCGGGACGCCTCAACAGGTGGCCTTGCGTTGCCGTCTGGTGCTGTTGGCGGGAACGGGCGAGCCGGACCAGCAGATTGCCTGGCAGACGGGAGTCAATCGACACACTGTTCGGACATGGCGAGAAAGAGTACGCGACGAGGGGGTTGGCGCTGTGTGGGAAATCCGGGCTGGACGTGGACGAAAGCCGACGTACAAGTCGGCCCAACGTGACGCCATGGTGAATGCGACGCTACAGAGCAAGCCGAAAGGTGAAACGCATTGGAGTTGTCGGTCGATGGCCCGGGCGCAAGGCGTGAGTAAGAATACGGTTAACCGTCTGTGGCAACTGCACAATCTCAAGCCGCATCAGCACCGCACCTTCAAGCTTTCGCGCGATCCGAACTTCTTGGAGAAGTTGACAGATGTTGTTGGGCTCTACCTTAACCCGCCCCAGAAAGCCGTGGTCATTTGCATCGATGAAAAGAGCCAGATACAAGCGCTGGACCGCACGCAACCGGGCTTGCCGCTGAAGAAGGGCCGGTGCGGAACCTATACACATGACTACAAGAGGAACGGGACCACGACGCTGTTTGCCGGGCTGAATATGTTGACGGGGAAGGTCATCGGCCAGTGTCAACCCCGACACCGCCATCAGGAATGGTTGAAGTTTCTTCGCCGGATTGACCGCGAATATCCGCCCGAGCTAAGGCTTCATGTCATCATGGATAATTACGGCACCCATAAGACGCTGGAGGTGCAGAAATGGCTGGGGAAACATCCGCGTTTTGTCTGCCATTTCATCCCGACCAGTTCGAGCTGGCTGAATATGGTCGAGCGCTGGTTTCGAGAATTGACGGACAAAGCAATTCGGCGCGGGGTGTTCTTCAGTGTGCCGGCGCTTGAGAAGGCCATCGCCGACTTCCTCGGCGCGTGGAACGAAAATCCGCGGCCTTTCATCTGGACGGCCAACGTCGGTGAAATCATTGAGAAATTGGACCGCGCACGCCGGAAGCTGGAGGGTATCAAGCCGGGCTGCACCCAGCCAAGAATGCGGAAAACCAAGGCAATAAGTCAATGTATAGCTATTTAAGGGACACTACACTAGCAACGGCTGGCCGTTGACAGAACTTATCCCAAGATCGCCGCATCCGTTTTCACCCGAAATGCAAACTGCATTAAAGTTTCCGCCCTCCGCCACCCTTTGCGATCTTTGCGCCTTTGCGTGAAAACTCTTCGTGTCTTCCTGCCGGCGCTCAGCCCTTCATCGCATCAGCGAGATCGTCCATCAGCGGTGGCGGCTGATACCCGCACGCCATGGCCTTGTCGCTGTTGAGCGACACATCCGGCGGCCGCGGCGGCGCGGATGCCACCTCCGCCTGCTTCACCGGAACCAGACACGCATCGCTCCAGCCGCCGAGCCGCGCCACCGCGCGGCCCAGCTCATAGCGCGAAATCTTCTCCCGCCCGCCCAGATGGAACACGCCGCCCTGCCG
>JBAWVO010000599.1:0-1874 GCA_037147235.1 Planctomycetota bacterium
GTCTTATGGAGACGGATCGTGGAATAGCCGCCGGTCTGCCTGCTTCTTTAGAACACGCGGGGAAAGTGATCATCTTGTTCGGCAAAGATGATTGCCTGAAAACAAATCCATACATACACCGTACACATGAATGATATTCGATTCGAATGGAATGAGGAAAAGAACCGGGCGGATATCAACCAGAGTATTGATCGTATGCCACTGCCACGTAGGGACAACCTGTTTGCTTCATACCTGAATTTTGCATCTGAATACTTGATTTGAGATTGAAAAGCCATCTGGGAACCCCGATATGATTGACTGAAGTTCAAGTCGATCAACCCTAAACGGAGGTCACCCAGATGGTTACGAGGAAAGATGCGGCAAAAAGGAGTCGTGGACAAGTCGAAAACGGGCGGGACGCGGGTGTGAGAAAGACGGTGATCACGCCGGACACACCCTACGCCGAATGTTCCGAGCGACTGACGGCGTTCGGCGGCTTGCTGGCGTTTGTGAAGTTTTTGGATTTGCTCGACTTCGAGAAGACGTTTGAAGGGCATTACGTTTGCCCGAAACGGGAAGTTAAATTGGGTGATTACCGGATGGTTCTGGGAATGCTGACGATGTTGTTTATTGGATTTCAACGATTGGGGCATCTCGCCTATGTGCGTACGGACGCGATGGTCTGCGGCGTATTGCGCGTCAAGACTTTGCCCGCAGTCAGCACTTTCTGGCGGTACCTGACCTCGCTGACGATCTTGCAGTCGGCCTCGTTGCTGAGGCTGGGGGCGGCATTGCGAGCGAAGGTATGGGCGCTGTGTGAATACGCGCCGCGCCGGGTGACGGTGAACATCGACACGACCGTGGCCACGGTGTATGGGGAGATCGAAGGGGCGCGCAAAGGGCACAACACCAAGCATCGCGGCAAAAAAGGGTTGCGCCCGGTACTGTGCTTTATCGAGGAGACGCGGGAATATTTGTGTGGGACTCAGCGGCGCGGCGAGACGATCAGCAACGAGGAAGTGGCCCGTCAAATCCGGCAGTTTCGCAAGCAGTTGCCCGAGTGTGTGAAGGAGATTCGTGTGCGGGGAGATGGGGAATTCATCGGGTGGGAGAGCATAAAAGCCTGTTTGGACGAGGGTTTTGTCTTCACCTTCGGAAATAAACGCTGCACCCCGCCGTTTCCTGAAGACGGTTGGTATCGGCATGGGGAATACGAATACAACGAGTGCGACTACCAACCGATGGGCTGGGAGCAGCCATTCCGATTCGTCGTCATGCGTATCCGCGAAGATCAAAGAGGAGATCGGCAATTGAAGCTGCTGGAGTCGGAGAACTTTCTCTATCGGGTGTTTGTGACCAACGCGAAAGGCCGCCCCCATCAAGTCATTGATGATTATGACCAGCGTGCTGACGTGGAAAATCTGATCGGGGAAGCACAACGCGAGGGCGTTCTGGCGATTCCCTCGAAGCGGTTTCAGGCTCACCATGCGTTTTTCCAGATCGTCATGTTGGCCTACAATCTGTGGCGGTGGATGAAGCTTCTGGCCGGTCATGCGCAGCGTGAAACCAAGGGGGTAGCCTCCGAAGATGATCGGCGACGAATCACCATGCCCGACCACACCATTCGAATCGCGCGGCTTAAAATGCTGTTTGTAGCGGCGAAAATCCTCTCCCATGGGAACCGGGATGAGATGCGGTATTCGATGCATGAGCAACGCTCGGCCGGGCTGATGGATTTTCTCGGCTATCTGGATCGCCGGCGCAAGGAGGCGGCGTAACCCAATGAAATCCATCCTGTTACCGTGCAAAAAAGTTTTTGCACCAGAGTCGGGGCGGTCAAAGATATGGAATCGGCAGAGCATGAAAATGCGGGATATTCCCAAAAAGTTAAT
>JBAWVO010000600.1:0-1843 GCA_037147235.1 Planctomycetota bacterium
GGCGGTAACTTCGTTCAATCCAAAAGGACAAACCCAAGCACGGGCAGTATAGCTTTTGGGATCGCTAACAGTGGCGGTAGACCTCTTCTATCTTCGGAGGGGGCCTGTTTTCAGGCGGGGCCTACTGGCGGTTCGATGCTGCGAGGCAATGGTATCACTCCCTAAAGAGGGGGATTATAGGACGTTTTTTGCCTCTTTTCAAGTCAAGTGAGGGGCGGCGATTGACTTATCAGGGACGATATGTATAATGTCAGATGCCATATATTTGTAGTCTGATTTTCCGTTCTTGGAGGTCAACCGTGTTGAAGCAGATGGATAGCCATGCGGGCAGGCGTTACCCAACTTCCGCCGTGGTGCGCGGACGGGAGGATCTCGGCCGTGTAATCGTGATCAAGACGCCTGGACCGGTACATACACGAGTGGGCAGGATGGCCGCTGATGGAACCGTCGACGGCATCACATTCCTTGTTTTCAGTGCCGACGTGGATGACCGCCAACCGATTCCGCAGAATCAACTAAAGCGGCCAATGAATCATCACACCGGCCGCGTCTTTCCCTTCAAGGGGCTGGTCCGCGGAAGGGAGAATGAGGGCCCGATGTATATCGTGCAACGAGGGGCCGTCGAGACTCGAGTCGTGGCCATCGGTAGCGACGGGAATAGCACCGGCCCTTCCCATGTTGTCCCGGCACGGGACGTAATCGACATCCAGTCCACCCACGGGTCGTTTCGGCAGGAGGTCGCTATCGATGACCGCGGAAACATGGTAATTCCGGCCACTCTTAGAAATCGCTTCAAACTGGCGGGGAGGTCAGTTGTCGAAGTCATTGAACAGACAGATGGCTTCCTCGTGCGTCCTCTCCATCACGATATCAATACCCCGTAGACTCTCACAAGAAAGGTCTCAGGCTTTCTAATGAATTACGCCCTTCCCAACCCCAATGTTCCTCATGCCCACCGTGTCGCAATCGCGGAAGCAATTTGCGACGGCAATAGCATAGCCATAGCCAATGCGGTAACAGCCGGAGTGATTACTCACGTCCTGCATGCTGCGATTGGCTCCGCGTACTATTGCATTTATTGCCTGGACAGAGTCTTTCCAACGACGCATCGCCCCCCACGCGGTCTGCGTGCGGGGGCTCCCTGGCACTTTCAGCACGAAACGATCAATGACTGCGTTGGTGCGACGCGGCGACCGCCGACACCCGATGCATTGGGCGTGCTGAATCCCGCCGGACACGGGTGCTACGTTGCGCTTGGCTGTGAGGCAACCCCAAATCGAAATCGCAGGGACTGCCAGGGGCGAGCCTATTGCCATTTGGCGCGAACGCAAGTCCCTCCATGCGCCTAACGCACGATTCCCCTCGCCGCGTGGCGGCTCCCCGCCCGAACGGCCAGGTAGCCTGCTCAGCAAGCTGATAACCCGTTCCGTCATGTCTCGATGAGAGCGCGAGAGTTCAAGGCCCGTTGGGAATGGGTTCGGTCGGAACCAGGGTTAGGTGCCCTCTTGGCCCAAACAGGGAGAACCCGCCCGGGGTTGGCAGACTTGACGCAAGTGCCGACGCGGCCTATAGATAAACAAAAACGCCGAGAGGGGCAACTCTCGGCGTTCTGCGTAAACCTATGTGGCTGCCCGACTTGCGGCCGGACGTTCAGTTCCCCAAACGGGACTCAAATCTACGACCGGCTGGTTAACAGCCTCAGCCCCCAACCATCGACAAATCCAATCGAGCCGCCCAGACTCTTCCGGGTGGCTCTTCTTATTGGCCCGCAGCCCGCCCTTGCACACCGCATCATCCGACAGCATTGGAACGCATTATCCCGGCGATGCCTTTGACGGAGATT
>JBAWVO010000601.1:0-1838 GCA_037147235.1 Planctomycetota bacterium
AATACCGGCTGCGCCGGGAATGACCATAAATGGCCATGAAGACGCTTGGCCGGCCAAAAGATGTGGGTAAACGGAATGAATTCCGTTCTACGTGACGAATCTTGAAAGGGATGGTAACATGAAGTCATGGCCATTTCCTGTAATTCTTCTACTGCCGCTGAAACTCCGCGTCGGGTCGGTCGTTTCGTCGCGGCCCAGGCGTTCATCTGGATAGTCGCGGCACCGATCCTTGGCGCGGCAGTCGCGCGCGGGGCGGTTTGGGCGCAGAGCTTTTGGGCACCGCTGGTGATTTTTCCGATGCTGGTCGGATGTGGGCTTGGGCTGTTGCTGGCGGGGCTGATGCGACTGGGTCAGGTCGGCCACCGCGCGACCCTCTGGACCGGTACTCTTTTGGCAGTTACGGTGGCGGTGGCAGGGGAACATTATTTCAGCTTCCTCGATTTCAAAGCAGCCGTAATCGCGCAGAAACCGCAGGGCCTCTCGATTGTGGCGTTCCAGGCGTTTCAAGAAATGAGGATGCCGGACGCAACGACCGATTTTGCACGGTTCATGCAGCGACAGGCGGATCAGGGACGGCCCGTGACTGCGGAGTTTACCCTTCGCGGTGCAGCCGCCTGGGCAAGTTGGGCCCTCGATGGCCTGCTGATGCTCCTTGCCACGTTGATGATCGTCTGCCTGGCATGCAAGGCTCCGTATTGCAGCCTTTGCCGCAGTTGGTATCGCACGACGCGCACCGGCCCGTTGGCCGCCGATCGAGTACGGCGATTGGCCGAAGCGGCATCGCTGCCGATTGAGGAACCGTTCGACACAGCTCAGTATCGCCTTTCTCACTGCGCAAGCGGTTGCGGACCGAACCGGCTAGAATTGGCATGTCGCGGCCAAAAGAAAACCAAGGTCGTGGAGGCATGGCTCTCGGCCGCCCAGCGCGAGCAAGTGGTGCTCGTGTTGGATGAGGCAGTTTGCTTGGATGAGAAAAGGCAATTGGACGGGATGAACTGAAGATGGGCGGAATTTTGGGAATTGGCACCGAAATTACGGAATGTCTACGGATCGCGCGGATGATCGAGCGGCACGGGGAGCTGTTCATCCATCGTGTTTACACGGCGGATGAGGTCCGTTATTGCCAGAGTCGTCGGCAATCGACGCAGCATTTTGCCGCGCACTGGGCAGCCAAGGAAGCTGTCTTCAAAGCCTTGGGGATCAGCACGCGGCGTGGCGTGGCTCGGACGGATATCGAGATCCGCAAGGCCCCTTCCGGCCGGCCCACCGTTGCCGTGCAAGGCGCGATCAAAGACATTGTCGAGCGACTTGGCGTGGCGGAAGTACTCGTAAGCATCGCCTATTGCCGCACGCACGCCACCGCCTACGCAATGGCCCTGGGGCGGAAGAGTGATGGGGAGTCACTTTGATCCTCCGTGTACGCGCTCCACCACCTCCCGCCAATGATCGGCGAACCCAAGCTTTTGAGCCCACTGATCGACATACTGCATGTCGATCAACTCGCTGCTGGTTTGCAGCATGCCAGCGATATCGCGAAGATGCTTATCGGAACCGCCTTCATGGAAGTACCAGAGCTTTGCAATAATCACATCTTCAGGGGCCGCAACGAAGCCATCCTGATCGGGCAAGATCGGCCGGCGGATTCGACGAGTCAACTGCATTCGTCCCCAGGGATCGTTCCGTGCAACCATGAAATCGACCTTGTTTCCCGAGGTAGGGTGAATCACGTTGAACTGCCCTCGCGTCAAAACGGCCTCGCGAGCAGCACTTTGGCTCACATAAAAATCGGGGATGTCCCGTGTATTGTTAAAACTGACTCTGGCCTCCTGATGGTTTAA
>JBAWVO010000602.1:0-1837 GCA_037147235.1 Planctomycetota bacterium
AAGGAAGGCATCATGTACGGGGCAAAAGAAGTCCTGAAGACGCAGAAGAACGGCTGGGTCGATCTGGCCATGAACATCGGCGGAATTGCCTGGCAGGCGACTGAATCGGCGGATTGCCGCTGCTGGGGTTTGCTGCCCGACCGCATCCAGGTGCTGCGTGTCGAACTGCCCGCCGGCGACCATCAAATTCACTTGCAGCCCGACGGCGGTTATGGCGGCTTGCTCGGTGCCGATACGACCGTTCGCATCGAACCTGGGCGCAACACGTATCTCATGGGCGTGTTCGCCGACTGGCATCCGATCGGAAAATTGCTTTCCAGCAACGGTTCCGCTCCAGCCGCTGGGCCTGCGGTGAGATTGGCCGGGAAGTAGTGCTTGTTACGACGCCAATCATGCTGTGCATGGTGGCCGGTCGTAACAGTACCGCCGCGTTTCTCTCTTCGCTCCGGTGCTCCCCACCCTGTTTGCGGACAGGTTTTCCACACGGAGAACACCTGCGAGGAAGGCTCCCTCTGAGGCATAACTGCATCAAATGCCCAAACATCGCAGTTTCAGATTGGCGGCCACACCAAGCGATGACCTTGCCAGTCAGCCATTGTTCACTGCTAGAGAGAAGTTTTCACACGCAATTGTAATCGCACTTGCTACGCTTGCCCAAGAATCGGGCTTGAGTTTACGCTCAAGCCATCCTGGAGTAATGAAGAGACGGTTTATGATTTTGTGAAGCTTCTGGATGCGAGAAACTTGTCTCTGAAAGAGGTTGTATTATTTTGCGTAATCCTTCGGCACAACGGCCTGCCTGCTGGAGACTACGTCCAGGAACAGCATGCTAGCAGTGATGTCTGCCCGTGTTTCCGGCAGTTTAGGCCATTCGGCCGCGAAGCAAGGTGCTAGCAGTTAGCAAGGTTACGATCAAGCCCCTTTTGCCCGCAGGCGACCTCGCGGGCATTCAGCGTCTGATGCAGCACATGACGCGCTGCCCGTTCAGCCTCTCGCGGCTGATCAAGGTGACCGAGAGCGGGCAGGTCGTCTACAAGGCGGAGAAGGATGCTTGCCGTGCCTTCCCCGACCCTCGGCGTAACGACCTAGCGACCGGGCCGAAGCGGAATTTCCAGATCCTCGATCCGCTCGATTTTATCGCCGAGTTCACGCAACACGCCCCCCCCAAAAAAAAGTATTGCATTTGATACGCTACTATGGCTGGTACTGGAAAAAAACCACACCAAAACATGCGTTTGGTGCCGTAAATTACGGTGTTTCATGCTCGTTGCATACTTTTGCAAGCAATAGGCAAAAACACGGCAAAAACGGGGTTTTTTGGCGGCAGCGGGTGTCACTGACACCCGCTGGACGCCCGCTCAAATCAATCTTCAATTCTTTCGACCCGTTCTGAGGTCCAAGCAATCATCGCCAGGCCCGGGATGAAATATAGAGACCCGATCTTACGATAAAAAACTCCAGGGACCGGATTTCCCTCGGAGTCCAAGAGACGCTTCTTGCTGCCGTGATCAATTGGCCGGATAAGCGTATCGTAGGTCCACTTGCGGGGCCGGTTCAGTTTGGCCGCCACCTGTTCCAGGGTGTAGACCTCGTACGCGGAAAATTCTCCAAATGCATTTGACTGTGCCATCTTGCAATCCTATAAGCTTGACTGCCCCGTCAACTCGCGTACAATTGCGCATAGTTTGAGCGGCGGGGCTGTTGAATCCCATTGAAACTAGAAAGCTGACCGGGGCGTAGCGATAACTTAGACCCGACCAGCACGATGGTTTTTAGGCGGGGTTTGCAGCCTCGCCTTTTTTCTGCTTGGTCCGATCTAAATCATCCACCCCTCCCC
>JBAWVO010000603.1:0-1821 GCA_037147235.1 Planctomycetota bacterium
AGCCTACAATACCACAATCCCCAAAACGATTCACACACGCTTGCCGGAAGGACACCCCCCACCGAGACCCACGGCAGGGCAGGGGGGGGGTGATGCCCGCGGCACGCCATCAATCGGCGAGTTATCTTCTGGCGTGGAATTTCAGGTGGATGACTGCGGTACTGTGGTTCGTATCTTCACGAAACGAATTTCGTGAACATGCCACTCCTCTCGCCCCTGGCCAACCGCTTCGCTCGTATGGCACGCTCGCCTCGCGCTGGTAGCGGGAGGACTGGACCTGCGGTAGTTCCAGCGTGAGGCCGGCTATCTTGGGACTTACTCCCAATTGGACGAGATTTGGCGTAGAATCACCCAAGACACTAGCTTATGTAGGCAGGCTTACTGATCTAACTTATCTGAAATTCTGGATACATCCACCATGCACATGAACTCTCACGAAGGCAAGGCCATCCTCGCCATGATCCGCGAAGGCGACTATGCCCATGCCGGCGAGGAAGAATCGGTCCGGCTGGTGCTGGATCATGTCCCCCGGAGTCAAACTGGGGCAATCCTTGATGTTGGCTGCGGACGCGGCGGCACGGCAGACTATATTCGCCGTCATGGTTGGGGTCCAATAATTGGCCTGGATATCGATGAGGTTTCCATAAACGAAGCACGCCAGCGTTGCCCATTGGTTCAATTCCATATAGCAGACGTGGAAAGGCTATCTGAACATTTCAAGGAAAAGTTTGGCCTGTTTTTCCTATTCAATGCCTTTTATGCATTCCCCAAACAAGCCCTAGCCTTGGAGCAACTGCGAAGTGTAGCGGATGATGCGGCTGTGCTTGCCATTTTCGATTACACCGACCCGACAGGCCAGTTTGAGCGTCGCGAACCTAGCGTGGCGCGGTTTGAATACTGGCATCCGTTAAACCTGGCGAGACTGCCTGCTAAACTGACCCAAACCGGCTGGAGCTTGGATTCGGTTGTGGATTTGTCTGAACGATATTTGAATTGGTATCGCCAACTGGTCGGGAAGATTCAGAGCAAACGCGCGGCCATAATCGAACAGTACGGCAAGGCATGGTACGACTACATTGAAAGCGATTATTCCGACATGTTGCACTGCATTGAACAAGGTTGGTTGGGCGGAGCCATCGTTCTGGCTAAAGCCAATTGATTTCATCTAGCCGCTTCGCTCGTATGGCACACACGCCTCTTGCTTATTGCTGCTCATCCTGACATACGGCGGCCGGGGTGAGTGCTGCGGCCATGGGTTTGACTTTGCGTTCATGCTTGGTTCTCCATCCGTGAAAGACCACGGGCCGCGGCGCTCGCTTGTTGAGCAGGTTGAGACTGCCGCGCGTTCTTGCTCCCCGCCTTCGCGGATCATTGCTTGGTTACGCGCACGAGTACCGGGGCCTGTGGCCTTTTTTGTGGAAACCATCGTAGAATCTCAACTAAGGGTTACAAAGCCCTTACGGTCGAGGATGTATCGACCTTCAGGGGTAATTATCGGCTTGTCCGCCAGGAAGTCAACACCAGCCGGAAACGGCCTCCAAAATGGCCCCTTCGCAGCGATTTTTCTGGCCTGGTTGATTAGACTTCTCGCGGCGGCGGTCAGCGGAAGCGGAAGTCGAGCTTAAAGCCGTACAGCCAGGGGACATGCGGGTCGATGTGCTCGCTTTGCAGGCGATCGGGAAGACCCTCGTAGTGCTGCCGGAGTTGCCCGGTATCGGGGGCGTTGCCTGGTGTCCTAGCCGGATTGCACGGCCGGAAGGGTTAATCATTCCCTGAGGGTCCAGACGTGGTCGGTCAAGCTGGCAGCCATGGCGGGAGTAC
>JBAWVO010000604.1:0-1819 GCA_037147235.1 Planctomycetota bacterium
CCCCACGACCACTCCCATGCCGTATTTCCTCAATAACGCCGACGATCAGAAAACCATGCTGAAATCGATCGGCGTGGAATCAATCGATGACCTTTTTGCGATGGTGCCGCAGGAGTTGCGGCTGGGCCGGCCGCTCGAGGTGCCGCCTGCCTTGGGTGAGTTGGAACTCACCGCGCACATGAATGCGTTGGCGGCGAAGAACGATCCGGCGGGCAGCGGTATCTGCTTCCTCGGTGGCGGAAGTTACGACCACTTTGTCCCGGCGGTCGTCGATTTTATTGCCTCGCGAAGCGAATTCGTCACTTCCTACACGCCCTATCAGCCGGAAGTTAGCCAAGGCAACCTCCAAGCCCTCTTTGAGTATCAGACACTCATCGCCCAGTTGACCGGCATGGACTATTCCAATTCGAGCCTCTACGACGGTGGCAGTGCCGCGGCCGAGGCCGTACTCATGGCCATGAGCGTCACTCGTCGCCCTGGCCGCGTACTGGTTGCCCGCAGCGTACACCCCGATCACCGGCAGATTTTGGCCACGTACCTTGCCAATCTGGATGTTGAATTGGTCACGCTGGATACCCCCGGCGGCACACTCGATCCGGAAACGCTGCGTGCCGCCGTGAACGACAAAACGGCCTGCTTGCTGCTGCAACAGCCCAACTTTTTCGGCTGTGTGGAAAAAATCGAAACCATGGCCAAGATCGTTCACGAAGCGGGCGCGTCGCTGGTCGCTAGCGTCGATCCAATCAGCCTCGGCCTGCTCAAGCGGCCGGGTGACTCGGGGGCCGATATCGTCGTTGCGGAAGGGCAATCGCTCGGCACGCCGATGCAATTCGGGGGGCCATACCTCGGTATCCTTGCTTGCCGCGAGCAGTTCCTCCGCCGCATGCCCGGCCGTCTGGTCGGACAGACCGTTGATCGCCACGGCCGACGTTGTTGGGTGTTGACGTTGCAAACCCGCGAGCAGCACATCCGCCGCGACAAGGCCACGAGCAACATCTGTACGAACCAGGCCTTGCTGGCCGTTCGTGCGGCGATTTACCTAGCCACCATGGGCCCCACCGGCCTAGCCGACGTGGCAAACCTCTGCTTGCAGAAGGCCCATTATGCTGCCGCGAGTTTGACCGCCGGCCCGCGGCTGCAACTCGCTTTCCAGCAACCGATGTTCAAGGAGTTTGTCGTCCGCGTGACCGACGGCCGCGTCGAGGAACTGCTCGCCAAGGCCCAGGCAGCCGGCATTTTCGCCGGCCTGCCGCTGGGACGTTGGTATCCCGAATTGAAAGACTGCCTGCTCATAGCTGTAACGGAAAAAAGAACCAAGGCCGAGATCGATCATTTGGCAAAAGTGGCTCTTCCGGTTCCGGGTGCGTGATGCGAATAATTGGGCTCTCCCGAACCACAGGCCGGTTTGCCTCGCGCTCCAGCACGCCGTACTTTTCGGAAAAATCAAGGAAGCGGCGCGTCATGCCCGCCACCGCGCCGACATAGTTCGCGCGGAACTTGGCCCAGGTTGCCGTTGCCGCACGCCTGCTCGACGGCCTGATTAAACTCGGCGTCGGTTACGCCGTCCGCTTTACACTCAATGACGGCGTAAGGCTTTTTTCGCTCGTCATCGCGGAAGACAACCAAATCGGCCCGGTCGTTGGGCGCGCGGTCGGGCACGGTGACTTCCACGCCGATTCGGGCCGGCTCATAGCCGTAGCGGTAAATCAACTCCGCCCAATACTCGGCGCGGACTTGTTCCTCTCCGGGGCAGGAACTCGTTGTTCCCCATCCTTGCAGGAAACGCCCTCCACGAGGTTCCGTTCATTTCCCCGTCCCG
>JBAWVO010000605.1:0-1787 GCA_037147235.1 Planctomycetota bacterium
ACCCCACCCCTCAGACTCTATCCCGAGCCTGCCGCTCGCGCCGCGAAATGTGCCAGCGCCACGGTAGCCAGCCTGCCCGACGTATTGCAGGCTTTTCAACGAGCAACCGGTTGGTCGCTGCAATATGCGTCCGGACCGGCACCCAAAACTTCCAACACGAAATCGACGGCCGAACTGAGTTGGTCCGCACCGGTCAACCCGGGCCATGGAACCTCTCCTGGACATCTCATTCTCGGCCCCGTCGAAGGTGAAGTAAAATCGTCGCCGGTCTCTGAGACTGTCGGCGAAGTTCAACCAAAATCGTCGCTGGTCTCCTTTGAGACTGCGCGCGGCTTCGCATCTGCAATCGGCGGCATGTTGGAAGAGATTCTGCAACTTCGCCGCGCCCTGGTCGAGCGCGAGGCCGAACTTGCCGCAGGTGTGCCCTTGGTGCCGCACCCGGAAGAACCAGAACACTTGGCCAACCGGCTCGAAGCCGTCTTGCGCGGCGGAGCCCAGGCCGTAGGCTGCCATGCGGCAGCCTTGTACCTCCTAGACGAGGCAACCAGCAAGCTAAAATTACGGTCTTGTTGGGGACTGCCTTTGGATCGGCTCACGGCCCCACCTCGAACCTTAAAGGGTGCCGTGGCCGATCTGGAATCATTGTTGGGACACGCAGTCGTGCTGGAAGACGTGGCGATGATGCACCACTGGCGAGCACCGGAAGAGTTTGCCGCCGCTGTCTGCGTGCCCATTTCGACATCCACGACGATCCTCGGTACGCTGTGGTTGTTTTCCAACGCCAAACGGGATTTCACCGAGTCGCAGACGAACATCGTGGAAATAGTCGCCGGACGCGTGGCGGCTGACCTGGAACGGGAAATGCTCTGGCAGGAGGGCTTTGCCGCAGCCGCAATCAAGAAGCAGATTGCCGCAGCCGAGCGGATGCAGCGAAACCAACTACCGACTGTCGCGCCGCTGCTGGACCATTGGGACTTGGCCGGCTGGACCGCACAGGCCGACTCTCTCGGCGGCGATTTCCACGACTGGTTCTGTCTGCCCGATGGACTACTGGCGGTGGCGGTCGGCCATGCGATGGACGGCGGCGTCCAGGGAGCCATAGCGGCCAGCGGCCTGAAGGCAGCGTTGCGTGCCCATGGACAGTATTATCGCGAGGCCCAACAGACGCTCAAGCGGCTGAACCTGACGCTTTGGGCTGGTTCAGCCGGCGACCAACATGCCACACTTTTCTACGGCCTGATCGAAACGGCAACTGGCCGGATAAGTACCGCCTCGGCCGGACACCAAGCTGCGTTGGTGATTCGGCCCGATGGATGGGAGTCGCTGACCCAGGTTTCCGCTCGGCTGGGCGAGGGGCCGGAATCGATTTACGAGCAGACCGGTTATGAATTGGAGCCTGGCGAAGCACTTGTTCTGTGTACCGATGGTGCCCTGGATACGCCCGGGGTCGAAGGCAAGCCGCTGGGCGAACTGGGGATAGGCAAGCTTTTGCAAGCTATCCACGACCGATCTGCGGCCGAGATGGCGACAATCCTTCGCCGGCAACTTGACAATCTGGCCGGCCCAGGGCTTACCATACCGGGGAAAGGTCAGGATCGAACCGTGCTGGTGGTGAAGCGGCGAAAATAATGTGATCTTGCGATTGTAGTACCGCCTTGACGTTATGATCTTTTGAGATAGACTGGAAGGGAACAACAACTGCTTCTGCGGGAATGGCGGAATTGGCAGACGCGCTAGGTTGAGGGCCTAGTGGCCGCAAGGTCGTGCAGGTTCAAGTCCTGTTTCCC
>JBAWVO010000606.1:0-1768 GCA_037147235.1 Planctomycetota bacterium
TACCAACCCGGAAGATGCGTCACCGATATGTCGGCTTCTCCTTCTTTGGCCTGTCCTGGTTCTGCCCCAATGTACCAGTCGTAATTCCAGGTTAGCCACCCAGGCCCCTGAAAAATTGGCCAAAGCCTATTCAAAAAACCGCAATCGTAGGGCAGATACATGTCCCAAGTTGTACGCCACGAGAACTTATAGGTGATGTCCCACCACGTTGTTTGCTGCGTTACTGGAATGTTTAATGTTGACGGGTCGGTGTTTCCTAGATTCGCTCTGCCGGTTAACGCTTCCGTAGCGACCTTGCCATTGATATCGAAGCATGTCGGCATCGTGCGGCGTATTATTTCCGCTGAATCGAATCGCATTGTTCCAATAGGAAACTTATTGTCAACTAATCCAGGGATGGTCATGTTGGCGGGCGTCCAATCCAGGAGGCCGTTGATTCGGTTCTGTAACGTCCTGATCGTCGTCCAGGGAACCGTAGGACACATGACGCGGCGAATCGTAAACTCCTGCCAAGTTTCCGTAACCAGCAAAGCATTGTTGCCGGCGTTCGGTGCTGGCGTCGGAAACCCTTCAACGGATAAAAAACAAAAGGAGTTGGCTTTACCAGGATAGCCGTTTGCCGCAAACTGTCTCGAAGCCGGATAGAACTGCGGATCAACGTAATCAAATGCGAATTCTGGATGCTCCCATGCCCAGGCTTCTGCGTGTGCTGTTTCGGTGTAGCAAGTCGGAAGGGGACGATAAACAGCCTCGATGAATACCCCGCACTGTCCCTTCTTGGCAAAGCCCGTTTCTTTTGGGTCGCGTTCTATTTGCAGAGGGCCACTGAAAATGATTGGATTCACCTTGAGTTTAGCCTTCAAGTCCCCCCACGTTGGAGGAGTCCCTGCCTTGATTGGAAACAACGAAGGACTGCTAGTTACAGTTCGCTTGTCTTGGGGTGCAATGTGAGCTTCCACACAGAAGCAGAATGGGTATTCAAAGTCAACGTCTGGCAGCAATCGGGTTGGTGGCGTTACCGACGTATCGGTACTTCCAAGCAGTGCCGTTACGATGATCGGGGCCGCAGTCGCTGGCTCGACATAATAAGTAATGACGATCTCCATGCCGCTGTTGGTGACTCGAACACGCCGGTCGGTTGCTTCAAACAGACCGAGATAAGGCAATTCAAGGGCATCATCAATTGCAGCCATTATATTACGCTTCCTGACCTGCGAGTGTTGCGAACCGTAAGGCCATCGTTCAGGATGGATTTAAGGTTAATGCTGATTTCTCGCAGCAGGGATATTGTCGGATCGTCGCCGTTTCCGCCCCCGCCGCCCGTAACCGTTGTTGAGCCACCGCCAAGATCCGCTGTGTCTCCGCCCTCGCCTCCGCCACCTTCTTGTTTGCCGCTTCCAAAGAGTCCGGTAATGCTTTTGCCAATCAAGGCACCCGTCTTGCCTGCGATTGCACCGCCCGCAATGCCACCGAGTTCTTTTAGAGTATCCCCTGGGTCTATCTTTCCGCCTTCTAGGAGCGTGCCTGCTGCCTTTCCGGCCAGCCGTCCTAATGAGGAACCCGCTGCACCACCCGCCTCCCACCCGAAGGACGCGCCGAGACTTCCCATGACCCCAGACCAATCGAATCCATTTCTTTTATTCGGCGGGTCAGGATCTTTTGTGCCGGGAGCTGCCTTGGGCGCACCTGGATTTGGGTTGTTGGAGCCTTCGGGAGCACCAGGCACAACCGTTGGGTCTGGTTCAGGTTGAGGATTTGACTTATCTCT
>JBAWVO010000607.1:0-1758 GCA_037147235.1 Planctomycetota bacterium
CTTGCATGCTACGTAACTGCCCTAAAAATAACAACTTAAAAGCCGGACAGCCTCTTTAGCACGGGTTTTGGAACGACCGCGATCGACCGGCCCCGCGTCCCGACCGCCGTAGGCGGTCGGGACGCGGGGGGAATGGGAGGTGTTACCCGTGCTAAAGCACGGGCCGAATACCGCTTCGCGGAAAAGGGGCATAAATGCCCCTGCACCTGCCAGATTCACCGAAAAAGACCTCGCAATTCTCCTGCGGTCTAAAAACCAACAGCCTTCCTACAGCCTTCCCGGACTAGTTTTTCGAGCGATATTCGACTAAGATGGATTTTAAGCATTTCGTCCGGGGATTACAGTGCCCCCGACGATGCTTTCTCTGTAGAAAAAATTAAATCATGGGTGTTTCGCAAGTTGCCATCGTGGGCCGGCCTAATGTGGGCAAGTCGAGCCTTTTCAACTGGCTCGCCGGAAAGCGGTTGGCCATCGTCGATCCTACGGCCGGTGTAACCCGCGATCGTCTCACGCACCTCACGCAATTCGGCGAACGCTTCGTCGAGTTGGTCGATACCGGCGGCATAGGCATCGACGACGTCGACAATCTGACCGCGGAGATTGAGGAACAGATCCAGGCGGCCATCGATTCGGCCACGGTAATCCTTTTTGTCGTCGATACCCGCGAGGGCATAACGCCTTTGGACAGCAAAGTCGCCGAGCGGCTCCGCTACGTGCAGGTGCCAGTGATCTGCGTGGCCAACAAGACCGACCACTCCAAACTAGAAAGCCAGGCCGACGAGTTCTACCAGTTCGGCCGCAAAGTGGTTCGTGTCAGCGCAAAGGAAAACCGCGGCAAGGACGAGCTGCTGGAAGCCGTACTGGAAAAACTGCCGCCGATCGACCTGGAAACCAAGCCACCGGAAGAAGGGATCATGAAGGTGGCGATCGTCGGCCGCCGCAACACGGGCAAGAGTACGCTGGTGAACACTTTGGCCGAGGCCGAACGGATGATCGTTAGCGAAGTGCCCGGCACCACGCGCGACTCCATCGATGTCCGCTATGAGATGGACGGCAAGACGTTCATCGCCATCGACACGCCGGGCTTCCGCCGCAGCAAGAGCATCTCGACCGACATCGATTTCTACAGCACGCACCGTGCCCAGCGGGCGATCCGCCGGGCCGACGTGGTTTTGTTGTTCTTCGACGCCTCGCAACGGATCAGCAAGGTCGATAAGCAGCTTAGCGACTACATCGCCCAGCAGTACAAGCCGTGCATCCTCGTGGTCAACAAGTGGGATCTCATGGTCGGCTCGATGCCGATGGACAAGTGGGTCACCTACCTCCGTGACACGTTCCGCACGATGCTCTACGTACCCATCGCCTTCATCACGGGCCAGACCGGCAAGAATGTGAAGGCCATGCTCAACCACGCCCAGATGCTCTACAAGCAGTCGCGAATGCGGCTAACGACTGCGCAACTCAACAGACTCTTGCGTGCCGCGATCGAGAAGAACCCGCCGCCCACGCACCAGAACCGCCGCGCGCGGATCTACTACGCCACCCAAGTCGCCGAGCAGCCCCCCACGATCGTGCTGTTTTGCAACGATCCGAAATTGATCACGCAGGGCTACCAGCGGTATCTGCTCGGCGTGTTTCGCGATCAGCTCAGGTTCAACGAGGTGCCGATCAAGATCTACCTCCGCCGCCGCGAGCAGTCGGATGAGCGGAATGAGATTGACGTGAAGGCGGAGGAATAGGCGGCTTAGGGACAGAAAA
>JBAWVO010000608.1:0-1707 GCA_037147235.1 Planctomycetota bacterium
CACCAGGCTGTTCCCCTGTGGTGAGTCCTTGCGCTCGCCCGCCACGTATCCCAGGGTTTTGTAAAAGGCGATCGAACGCCCAAGGTCGCCAACACGAATGCGGGTATGCAGAAAACGAATCATGGCAGGGGATTACTTTCCGGGTGAAGGCCGTTGCAAGAGCCGGTGGCCGGACCGGAGGGCGGGGAAATGGGGGTTGTCATTCCGCTAGGATTCTCTTGTACGAACTGACATGCAAGATGGGCGGATCCTCCTGCATCTTGTAAACGAAACCGACAACCTCGAACTCGCCGTCTTTCCACACGTCGACATCAAATATCTTTCCAGTCGTCTCAAACTGCCTGTCTTTCAAGTGGCCTTTCGCACGGACATAGCGATGGTCGATATCTTCGATTTTAGCATGCGCAGACAACGGAAGGATGTTTGGACGGTCAATCGTGATGCCGTCGTATGTTCCCGAGTGGTTGATGAGGTACTTTCTGTCTACGGTCAGTTCGCCTTGTACGACAAGCCGCTTGGCCTCTTCCGATATATAGATTATGCAGGAGAACATTTTATAGAGTCCCGTAGTCTCTAAATTCTTGCCCATCGTGTACTTCTTGTAGGTCAGCCCGTCGATCTCTTCTCGCTCCCCACTTCCTTGGGCAAGAAACCGAGTCTGCTCGTTCCATTTTTGAAACGGACCTTCCGGACCAAGAGGCAACAACGATCGTCCGGCGCTAGTGATTTCTATCACATAGCCTTCGTCAATTGCGGTAACGCTGACGGTATCAGTCCGAGTCCTGAACGACCACAACGCCCATACGGCAATGAAAGACGCCGCCGACACGCTCACGATTACTGCGATACTCTTTATTGCTAGGAATTTGCTTTTGACGTGAAGGCCGTTGGAAGAGCCGTGGCCGGACCGGCCGGACCGGAGGGTGGGGAAATGGGGAATGGAGGGATTCATGGGCAAATCCTTAAATACGCAGAATACCCAACCGTGCGGTCCTGACAAGAAGATTGCTGAAAATCTCCCCATCGGTTCACCATGAATCATTTCCCCCGCCAACCCGGAATGCCCAGGCTGCGGCGCTTGGAGCAAACCGCGTAAACGTCCAGGTCGCAGGCGCCGACTCGCACTACCATCATACCACGGATCTTCATAGAGAATCTTTCGCGTGGCCGGGTTGTAGCCCACGGCCACAACAACCAGGAAAAACCGGGCTCGAACCAACCGGCTCAAGATCCCTCTTGCGTCACGGTGAGCTGGACCATGGTCTCCTTGTCTTGTTTGATGATCATCACCGAGCCTTGGCGGCCGGATTTATTCGCTGTGATCATGCTCCCCTCGCCCATGTTCATGGTGGCCTCAATCTCCCACCCCTGGTCCTTCAGTTGGTCCTGGTAATATTTCAGGACGTCGGCCTGGGATGCCGGAACCGTCATGTGCGCCAGCATGGTTTTGTCCTGCGTCGAGGAGACTTTCACGACGGCTCCCTTGTAGATCGGCATATCCTTCGGGAAATTATCCGGCAATGCCACGCCGCCCTCATTGGCCGCAATTTTGACGGTTCCGTCCTTGGACTTCCCCTCGTACGTGACCTGTCCTCCATTCCTGTCAACGGTCACCTCGCCGTCGCGGGTTTTGAAAGTGGTTTTCTTGCCGCATCCGATTGTGACAGCCGCCAGAAGCGCCAATGTGATCGTTAGTGTTTTGGACAT
>JBAWVO010000609.1:0-1686 GCA_037147235.1 Planctomycetota bacterium
AACAACACACCTTAACTTTACCCAAAAACTGTCCAGCGCGCCGGGTCCGCCGCAACCGTCATAATGGTTAGTCGCACAGGCCGGTAGCGGCATGTTCATGCTCCGCCCTTCCTCACCCAAGCCTGATAGAAAATACAGTTTTCGATAATTAGTATACACCAGAGAAAACGGTGCGTAAATGGGTGCAGGAAGGGGGAAAACTGACATGGCCCACAGTGGCGAAGAATCTTCTCGATTACGTTGCCTTGTGGCGGTTCGATAAAGGCAATCACCTTAATCATTCCGCCGCAACGAGGACAAGCCAGAGCGTCCCGAGCTGTCAGAATTGGTTTGTTGAGCGCGTCGGTTACATCGACGAATGTCACTAGCTTCAGCGTCGAGCCCTCGGCCAGCCTGCAACAGCTTGTGGTAGCACGCCAACGCAGCTACGATTCATGGTGGTCGCATTCCTTAAGCTAGCGACATTCGTCACATCGACCGACGCAACAAACCCAGCCAGCCCCAGCCTTACTACTTTTTCGACCTGGCGTTATTACTCAGGGCAATGCGGACGGCCGCCGGATCGAAGCGGAATTCCTTGTCGATCCGGAAAGCCGGGATCTTTCCGGCCTTGGCCGCCTTGACGATCGTGCGCGGATCGCAATCCAGGGCCTCGGCCAGCTCCTTGGTCCCGACAGTCTTACGGACAGGCGTGTTGGCAGGTGTACGGACAGGTTCCTGTGACATGACATTATTCTCCTTGTCTTTCAGTGGTTTGTTCTTCTTTCGGCTCATTGCTTCGCATCGCTCACGTTCCCGCTGATGGCACTCTGTCCAGGTGCAGCATCCCGGCTGGCATACCCGAAGACGGCTGCGGGGTGCTGTCGGCACCAATCTCCATGGTTTGCATACCGTGATGCACCGACTGATCGGCAACCGATTTATGCACGATATTGAAGTAAGCGTCGTCTTGCTCCACAGGATCGGTGCCGGCCAGTCCCAGCGGTTCGCCTATCGGCGATTCTGATTGCATAACATCCAGCGGATTCTTGTATTGCGGCAGTTTCTTTACCTTGTGATGGATAATGTGGTACGCATGCAAGTCAGGCTCGTCCAGGACCTGCTCGATGAACTCGTATTTCCCGTTACCTAAGTCTGAGTTCGCGGCTCGCTGCATGAGGTGCCGGTAGGCTCGGTTCCGACTTTTCCCCCGCGCCGCAAAATGCAGGCTCATGGGCGGAGGGTTCGCGTGCAGCAACTCGGCGATGGCCATTGATGCGTGGCTAAGAATCGCTCCAGCCTTGCCGCCGCCGGTGATTTCATCGGTGCCTGGGTCATCGGGTCCGTCGTGTCGCGTAAATCCGATTGAGTGCGGATAAGCCATGCCGTGCTGGTTGCGGGCAGACTCAGTGCCTTCATCGAGATGCATGTAGGGGTTGGCGGTAATTCGTATTCGGTCGGTGCCTCCAAGA
Organism: Planctomycetota bacterium; assembly: GCA_037147235.1. GTDB lineage: Bacteria > Planctomycetota > Planctomycetia > Pirellulales > Thermoguttaceae > JANXQG01. The sequence continues at coordinate 1,452 of JBAWVO010000609.1, forward strand.
GGAATGTCTTTGATGATCCCCTGTGGATGATTTTCATCGTCGGATGGCTCCCAATCCGGCTGATCGACCATTTCGGTCGCGGCCAGTTCCAGGGGCTCGCCCGCCATCGCGACCATCCCCGGCGGCAGATTGCCTTGATTGCTGAACCACTCAGCAGTCTTCTTGCGGGCCTTGCCATACGTGCTGATCGGCAGCTTCGACATATCGATGTCGGGCGGATCGCCGAAAAGATGAT
>JBAWVO010000610.1:0-1666 GCA_037147235.1 Planctomycetota bacterium
TTGCGCCGGCATCGGCCGAAACGCCGCCTTTACCGGTGCATGTTTTGTCGCCCGATCGGCAGCGCTGGTCAAAGTTTTGCAGGCTCCAGCCACCGTCCGACATCTGGTGATTGGCTAACCAGACCAGGGCGGCGGTCACCGCCCGCTCCGATTGTTTTGTACCGCCGACGGTCATAGCAATAATCGGTCGAAAGTTCCCCACTCGGCATCCGTAACCCCGTGCCGAAGCCATTATATCGCCCTGCTTTTTCGCAGTCGTCATATCCGGGCCAAGCTCTGCGAGCCGCTTTTCTACCTTGACTTGCAACAGGCCGGACAGTCCGGGCCCGGCAAACCGATACCAGTACGCTGCGCGAGCGAGCAACGCGGCTTTCTCTTGGGTAACATTCTTCTGTGCGAGATCCCACCAACCGTCGCCCAGCTCAAGCTGTCCTGCGCTGCCCAAAGGTTTCTCCAATTCCTTCTCTGCCAAATGTTTGAGAGCGACATCGCTGCCCAAGGCGAGCATTGGTAGGCCCTTTATCCAGTCCCGCCGATCAAAACAGTAGAGCTTTCCCAAGGCCAGGTTAGCCTCGGGATCGGCCGGTGAACTGTTCGCTCGCGCAAGTAAATCCTTCTCTGCTTTCTGATCCTGCGACGACTTCACCAGACGGGCTTTATGATCCTCGACATACGCGATAAGCAATGCGTCGTGAGACTCCTCCGCAGCCTTTTTTGTCAATTCGCCCATCTGGACAGACAGGTCCAATCGCCCTTTTGCAGCCGCTTCCGCCATCAACTGGATCCCCAACGCACAACGATCGACAAAGGGGGTTTCGGCATTTGCGTCTTCCGCCTTCATGACTTTGATCCGCAAACTGAATGCATCCACGTCAAAGTGCTCGTCCAAAGCATCAATAACTTCAAGCGAAAGCCCATAATCGCGGGCCTTGTTGAATGCGAGACGTCCAGCTTCACGCAGGAGGACATAGCAGGAGGGTGGGTCGTTGGCCATCTCCAACGCCTTGCCCAGAAGCTCGCGCGCGAGTCGTACCTGGGCTTTGGCGGAAGTTGCGTCGTCGAACTTCTCCTTGTAGATTTCACGCATAAGTTTGTCGGCTTTTTCCTGGGATTCGGCGTCCGGCACGGCTGTTTTCTTGAGCTGGCCTGAAGAAACGGCCGTCGCTCTACCCGAGGCGTTTTCAAAACGCACTTGGCCAATCGCGGTCCCGGTGCAAAGCGACAAGAGAATCGCGCAACCAACGCTACTGCGAATTTTGGACATTCCAGACATTGTGAACATGGACATCTCCTTCTGCACTCGCTGGCAACCTAACCCGTACGTGATTATACCGACGGCAGTGAGCCAAATCCGCAAAGGCACGACCGAATATGGCAAACTCTTCGAGGAATTTTAATTTTGCCCACTAACCTATTATGACTGAGGATGACTGATTAAACAATGTGATAGTGGAGGCAATCTTCTGCCAGGGCGGCCATGGCCGCCCTGGCAGAAGATTGCCTCCACTACCCCGAAAGAATGAGGAAGTACGAGGCATTGCATCACAATGGGCATTAGCTGCTCTACCGACAGAGGGGCGCCTCCCGCAGTATGCGCGTACCGTCCCCGGCCCGACTGGTCATCGGTGAGAATTAGAAGGTCGCCTCGAAGATGTCGATATCCACG
>JBAWVO010000611.1:0-1664 GCA_037147235.1 Planctomycetota bacterium
CCCCTAGCCCTCCCCCTCCCATGGACTCACAACTCGTTGTTCTCGGCGGCGGACCGGGTGGTTACGCCGCGGCATTTCTGGCGGCCGATCTCGGCATGCAGGTCACCCTGGTCGATTTGGAATCGCGACTGGGCGGCACATGCCTCCTCCGTGGCTGCATTCCCTCAAAGGCCCTGCTGCACGTTGCCAAGGCAATGTCGGAAGCCTCGCACTTGGCCGAATGGGGCATCTCCTTTCCCAAGCCGGCCATCGATATCAACGCCCTGCGGGCGAGGAAAGAAAAAGTCATCTCGACGCTCACGGGTGGGCTGAAGCAGATCGCTTCCAAGCGTAATGTTACGCTCATCCAGGCCAAGGCATTTTTTGAAGACGGGCGGACGCTTCGGCTGCAACCGGTCGGCAACACCCCGCTGGCTGATGACCGAGTGCGCTTTGAGAACTGCATCCTGGCCAGCGGTTCGCGGCCCTCGCGGATACCGGCCTTCGACCTGCCGACGCCGCGGGTGATGGACTCGACCGGTGCGCTGGAACTGGCCGACGTGCCCGAGTCGCTGCTGGTTGTCGGTGGCGGTTATATCGGCCTAGAAATGGGAACGGTCTATGCCGCCCTCGGTACGCGCGTCAGCGTGGTCGAGTTGACCGACGGTCTATTGCCCGGTGCTGATCGCGACCTGGTCCGCCCACTGCACAAGAAGCTGAGCAAGGATTTCGCTGAGATTTTGCTCGGCGTAAAGGTTGTCTCCATGGTCGATCAAGGCCAGGCGATCGAAGTGACCTTTGACGGCAACGTCGATCGCAAGGTCCAGCAATTCAGTCGCGTGCTGGTTTCTGTCGGCCGCCGGCCGAATAGCGACGGCCTGGGGCTGGAGAAAACCAAGGTCCAGGTTGACAAGCAAGGTTTTGTCACCGTTGATGCCCAGCGGCGGACGGCCGAGCCGCACATTTGGGCCATCGGCGACGTAGCCGGCCAACCGATGCTCGCCCACAAGGCGGCCCATGAAGGCAAGACCGCAGTCGAGGCCATCGTCGGTCGCAAAGTCGCCTTTGAACCCCGCGCCATTCCGGCCGTGGTCTTCACCGATCCAGAAATCGCCTGGGCCGGCCTGACTGAAACCGAGGCCAAGGCACAAGGCCGCACCGTAGAAGTTACCCAATTTCCTTGGGCTGCCAGCGGCCGTGCCCAATCGGTCGGCCGCACCGAAGGTCTGACGAAGTGGCTTATCGATCCCGTTAGCGAACGTGTCCTGGGCTGTGGCATCGTCGGCGCAGGGGCCGGCGAGTTGATTGCCGAGGCGGTACTGGCCATCGAGATGGGGGCTTCCGTGGCCGACATCACCGAGTCGATCCACCCCCATCCCACTCTCAGCGAATCGTTGGGATTCGCCGCCGAGGTCTTTTTCGGCACCGCCACGGATCTTTACCGTCCGCGGAATTCTTGGAAACAGTCCAAAGAACCGGCGTGAGTTTGCCGATTATTCCGACTGCATCATCTAGGAAGACTTTAACGGCGAGTAAGGCAGCGAAGAGACTTAGCAAGTCTCCCTCGTCACGCAAGCTTGCCAAATTACCCCAAACCTGCACCCCACAGGTTCCCAAGCATGCTCAGCAGCCCTAAATTCGCTTGTTTTTCCAGGTTGGCCGTTGCGGTTGTCTGGCTCGTCTTG
>JBAWVO010000612.1:0-1650 GCA_037147235.1 Planctomycetota bacterium
GCGACTCAAAATCCTCGGCATCCATCAAACCAAGTACGCTTTAGTCGGATGAACCATTTTTCGTGGACTTCCTGGAAGTGTTTTGCCCGGAGTTGGCTGCGTGTCTGGATCCTGGCTCGCTGGAGTTCCTGGACAAGGAGGTCTTCACGGACGTCACCCAAAGTGAGCGTCACGAGGTGGACCTGGTGGCGAAGGTACGTTTCCACGGAAAGTTGCTGGGCTTCCTGATCCATGTCGAAGCACAGACCAGGCAGCAGGAGACTTTCCCGCAGCGGATGTTTACTTACTTCGCCCGCTTTCACGAAAAATACGACTCGCCCGTCTACCCGATCGCGCTGTTCTCGTTTCAGACCCCAGGAAGCCGGAGCCCGACGAATACCGGATTGCCTTCACGGACTTGGCCGTACTCTCGTTCCGGTTTCGGGTGGTACAACTGAACCAACTGTCGTGGCGGGACTTCGAGAAACGGAACGACCCGATCGTTGCAGCCTTGATGGCGAACATGCACAGGGAGCGGAAAGAAGCGGCCCGGGTGAAGCTGGCCTGTTTGCGCATGCTGGCCAAGCTTACAACTCGACCCTGCGCGGCGAAATCTGATCTCGGGCTTTATCGATTCGTACCTTCGGCTTACAATGGAGGAAGAACAACAATTAGGGGCAGAGTTGTGAATATCACCCCCTCAAGAGATGGAGTGGAAGTCATGGAAATCGTAACCAGTTGGATGGAGAGAGGCTTGGAGCAGGGGCGACAGGAGGGGTTGGTTCACGAGCGCAAGCTGGTGTTGCATCTGCTCCTCAAGCGGCTGGGCAATCCTGATGCGGCGGCGGAATCGCAGATAGAGAACCTATCGGCCGACCGCCTTGAGCAACTCGGCGAAGCTCTGCTCGATTTCAACTCCCTTGCCGACCTGCACGCCTGGCTGCAACCGCATTGTTAGACGTCGGCCCTCGGCGGTGGCGATGGCAAGGGATGTAGGTTCTCAAACTTCGTACGGGTCGTCAGTCCAAGGACGATTTTCAAGTGGCCAGCGGCTCTGCGGATTTCGTCGGCTTCCGCATCGTGCTGACATCGGGTAGAGTCGAGCGGTGACACGGTGGGTTAGGCTTCGGGTTAATTTCCCGTCAGGGTTTCCCCCCCGTGCGCGTCCAAATCTCCGCATGCCGTGCTGCGTTTTCACCTCCTGCTCATCGAGCCCCCGCGGGTGGATTCCCGTGCTTCATGCGCATTCCTTGGATGCCGGCCATCGTCTCTACCCCGGTGAATTGCAGAGAGCATTTGTCGCGGAATATCTCCGCACATTGGCCTTCTTCACCGGACCGTCAAGCCGGCTTCCACATGGTTCGGTTCGATGCCTTCGCCGAGCGTTCACATGCGTTACGCGGACGGCCGTGGCCCCGACGGCAGACGGCCCTGCGGCTTATGCCCAGACTCGGCAGAGCATCCCGCGCGTCTTAATACCTTGCGCATTGTGAGGCGGTTGAGGTTCTGGCATCATCGCCCCCTTGAGGGCGATCCCACGTGCGCGCAGATCGTCCGGGATCGCTTCCTGACAAAACCTTACCCGGCCCGTTCCTACGCCGGATGAACCCATCACCCAGAATATATCCAGGAGAAAAATTCATGCCCTTGAAGCTTACGGCCGGTGTTTCA
>JBAWVO010000613.1:0-1639 GCA_037147235.1 Planctomycetota bacterium
GCGAGGAGCAGGAGCTACGAGCATTGGACCTTGCCCAGCTTGAATCGCTGACCACTAATCTGCAAAACCGACTGCGCAACCGAACGTCGTCGTAAGACCTCCGGTCGACCGGATGGCTCGGTCACAGACCGGCCACAACGGAGGCCCTCTCTTCCTACCTTTGTCGTATACTTAGGGGAAACCAACCCTAACCTTCGGAGGTTCGGATCATGCTTGATTCACCAATCGTGCTGTTTGTGATAGTCCTGACGATCATCACGTTCGTCGGCCACGGGATCTGGGTACTGCTGGCCGCCATCTTTGGCGGTGGTCGCAAAAAACCGAGCCAAACGTGTGCTTTCTGCGGGCGGGTGACTCCAGCTACCCACGACCGATGTGAATGGTGCAACAAGGATCTCGCAAGTCTCACGGCCAGGGAGTTGAGCGATCTGGAGGCGGTCGGGCGTCAATTGCAGCGATTCCGTCAGAAGAGTACGCTGGAGCCAAAGGTGGTAGATCGCCTGCTGGTTCGATTGAAGGACTATCGCCAGGGATTGCTGTATCCTGTTGCGGAGAAGCCTGCCGAACCGGTTCTTGCTGCCGTGATCGTGGAAGAGGTGAAACCAAGCCGGCCTGTGGTCGCGCCGGGTCAGGCTGGAAAGCCTGACGTACCGGCTTCGTCGCCACGGTCCTGGACCGAGGTGTTGGCTACCTTCATGGAACAGCGGAATATTCGCTGGGGTGAGTTGATCGGTGGATTGCTGCTCGTTTGCTCGTCGGTCGCGCTGGTGGTCAGCCTGTGGGAAACCCTGGAACGGATCCCTTATTCCAAGTTCTTTATCTTCGTGTCAATTTCGTCGGCCGTCTTCGGCGTCGGATTGTACGCCCATCATCGTTGGAAGCTGGAATCGACCAGCCGGGCTTTGCTGGTGATTGGCACGCTCTTGGTGCCCTTGAATTTTGTTGCAATGGCGGGCATGGCACGGGGGGAGTGGACGCTCCTGACCCTGATCACTGAGCTTGCTTCGCTGGGAATCTTCACCTACCTGGTGGGCCTGGCAGCCCGAATCCTCGTGCCGGGCGGCCGATGGCTGACGGTGGCGGTAGTCCTGGGCGACTCGATCGCAGTGCTGCTGACCGCGCAACGGGTCTGCGCTGACTCACCTGCCTGGTTGATGGTCGGGGCAGGTGCTGGGCCCGTTGCGCTCTTTGCCGGAGCGGTCGGCTGCTACCTCTACTTCCGATCCGACCGGCGGCCGTTAGGCCTCCCTCACCCCCCGTCGCTTTCCCAAAGGGCGAGGGGAGATTTGCTCACCGACACACAGATCGGATTCGTGTTTACGTTGCTGGGCATCACGGCCTTCTCAACGGTCGTTGCCCTCGGCCTGCTGGTGGTCCGGGCCATCACGCCGCTGGAGTTGGCCCAGGCAATCGTGCCTAGCGACGTGGCGATCGTGCTCCAGCGACTATCGGTTCTGTTTGCCGTGGCCGCCGTGCCAATACTGGCCGGTGGATTGACCGTGATGCACGGCAGCCGGCGAGATAAGGAACTGGCGGCCTATCACCTGGCCGGAACGATCGTTGCCTTGGTCGCCATGCTGGTCATGTTATACTGCCCGTGCTTGGGTTTGTCCTTTTGGATTGAACGAAGTTACCGCCG
>JBAWVO010000614.1:0-1632 GCA_037147235.1 Planctomycetota bacterium
GGAACGCCGGCAGCACGGTCACTGTCAAACTGGAAGAGCCCGGCCATCCGCTGCTTCGTGGCGTCGCGACGTCCTCATTCCCCCACACCGATGAGATTTTCATCTTCGATCACTTCTCGCGGGACAGGGTCCGCATCCTGTTGAGCATCGATACCGAAAAGACCGACATGAGCAAGCCCGGCGTGAAACGCGCCCGCGGTAATTTCCCCTTGAGCTGGACGAGGGCCTATGGCAAGGGGAGGGTGTTCTACTCCGCCTTCGGCCATCAAAAGGACGTCTACTGGCGGCCGAACATCTTGCAGCACTACCTAGCGGGCATCCAGTTCGCGCTGGGGGATCTCGACGAGACACCCAAAAAAATCGAAACACCCCGAAAATGGGAAAAACCGTGACCGGCCACCCGTCACCGAAACTCTCCGCACGCCCAACCAAGAATCGGCTGCGGGCGAGAAATCCGGGGTCGAAATCCGCGAAATCCAGACACATTGTTGGCGAAATCCACTCCCTCTTTGTTGCACCATTCCACCATGAGTTCCAGGTAAGCATGGTAATCACCTTCGTTGAAAAATGTCGGCTGCCGCCGGTTCCCGCGTTGCGTCAGGTGGTGAGGCATGCCGGGAATGACGAGCCGTGATAATCGCGCCATCCCGCCAAACCACCAAAACATGCATCCTTCGTCAATACCAGTATTGTGTCCCCCGATTTAATTCTAATTCGGTTTATTGATTGAGTTCAGCAGTGGTGTCGGCTTGAGCGTGTTCTCGAACGGGCAAATCCACTGGCTTTTTGGCGAACGATACGACTTGGGCACCGCTGAGTTCTTGTTCACGACGCAGATCGACACACATGGCGTGCAGATCATAGTTGAATCGGCGCGCGTACTCATCACGGGTTTTGCGGACTTCCTCGACAATGGTGTCACACATCTTGTTCTCCTTGCTCCAACATTTCTTGGGGCGTGCAGACGACCGGTGGCTCATATCCTAACGAACGGCAGACGGACTCAATTTGGGATCGCAGCGTCGCATTGGCGATGTGCGTGCAATTCCACGTGAGCAGGTAATTCATGCGATGGACGGCGGCGACTGCAATGTGGACGGCATCAGCCTGCGCCTTAGGAGGCAATGGAACCCCTGCGACCAATTTTGCGGCCAATGTCTCCACTTCTTCCGTGATGTCCAGCCGTGGAAATGGCCTCAAAAACTCCAATCGACGTTGTGCGGCACCTGGGTCACCCGAACTGGACTCCTTGATGACGGTTTGCGAGACGAAGATTTCAAAAGCATCGCTGCGGTCCTCCCACCACTCACGCGTTGTCTCTTGGTTAGCTGCCATGACGAGGTCACGACTTCGCCAAGCGGTGAGGTAACTGGCAATTGTAGTTTCGAGATAGACTTTTGGTTTCATGAAAGGTAATTATACCATCCCAGGTCTTCGTAGGTCGCGACGACAGCGGCCAAAGCGTCCCAAACATTTAAGAAAAGAAAAAAGAATAGGAATTTTGATTTTCTGAATCTCTAGGTCTAGCTAGTGCATATTGGTAGAGAAAATCCGGGGACACATTATTGGTTTTTCTCTTTTTTGGGCCTGCCGCCCTTCTGCGGTTTCAAGACGCGGTCAACAAGACCCTCC
>JBAWVO010000615.1:0-1631 GCA_037147235.1 Planctomycetota bacterium
AGTGAAGAAGTCCGAAGTGAAGAAGTCCGAAGTGAAGAAGTCCGAAGTGAAGAAGGCATAGTCCTTCCCTTTGGCAGGCGATCCGTCCAAAACAAGGCCGCTGAAACTGACGAGTTCCAGCGGCCTTTCTGTTTTATAACCGTTGCGAGAATTGTCACGAACCTCAAGTTGAATTACAATAACTGGATGAACTTGGGCAAAACGACACCCCCGGGCGAAGATCGCTTCCTGGCTATCAAAGTTGTGATGATGCCGGCGGACACCAATCCGCATGGCACCATCTTTGGGGGGGTCATCCTGAGTTACATCGACCTGGCCGGGTCCGTGGCGGCCCAGCATGAGATCCAGCAGGCCAAGTGGCCTCGGCAGCAGACGATGCTGGTCGGCATGGATCGGGTGGAATTCCATCGGCCGGTCCTGGTCGGCGATATCGTTAGCTTTTGGACCACGTTCAAGCGGGTTGGCCGCACTTCGATCACCGTCCATGTGTTCGTGGAAGCCGATCGCAAGGGAGATCTGGTTCAGGTGACGGAGGCCGAAGTGAGTTATGTTACCGTCGAACTGGTCGATGGCGTGCGACGGCCCGTGCCGATTCGCGGCCAAGATCCGCAGTAATAAAAAGGGAAAATAATGAATGTACTCGTGATTGACATTGGGGGAACCCACATCAAGCTTTTGGCAACCGGACAGACCGAGGTTCTCAAGATCCCGTCGGCCCCCGATCTCACGCCCCAGCGGTTCGTGGCCGATGTGTTCGAGGCAACCAAGGACTGGTCGTACGACGTCGTCTCGATCGGCTTCCCCGGACCAATCGCCGATGGCAAGCTAGTCCTCGAACCGAAAAATCTCGGCACCGGCTGGGTCGGATTCGATTTGACGGCCGCCCTGGGTCGCCCCGTCAAACTCGTGAATGACGCCGCGATGCAGGCCCTGGGCAGTTATGAAGGCGGCCGCATGTTGTTCCTCGGTCTGGGTACCGGCCTGGGCACCACACTGGTCTTGGACAGCAAAACTTTGGTTCCGATGGAGGCCGGCCACTTGCCGTATCGCAAAGGGCGAACCTTCGAGGAACACATCGGGCAGCGCGGCCTCGATCATTTTGGCCGGAAGAGATGGCGGCAGTTTGTTGAGGACGTGGCCACTCGGTTGCGGCTGGCTTTAGTCGCCGACTATGTTGTTCTGGGCGGCGGCAACTCGCGATTGATCAAGGAGCTTCCCCCGGAAACCCGCTTGGGAAAAAACGAGAACGCCTTCCTCGGCGGCTTTCGTCTTTGGGAAGGCTGCACCTAACCCGCCAGATAAAACCGGCTGCCGCGACAGATCCAAGCTCAGGAAAGCCCGTCGCGACAGCCGGTAGGGTTGTCTCTGGTCGGCGGGGGCAGGAGACCTACGCCGAACACGGCCAAGGGAATTCACCGCGAAAGACCGCAAAGGGCGCAATAGAAAGATGCTTGTTCTTTTGCGCTCTTTGCACTCTCTCGCGGAAAAGAAGATAGATGACAGAAAAATTAAGGAGCAGGAAGGATATTTATCTTCCTCTATCCGTGGTTTCCGCGGTTTATTTCTTCCTTTCCCGTTTTCTGTCCCTAAGCCGCCTATTCCTCCGCCTTCACGTCAATCTCATTCCGCTC
>JBAWVO010000616.1:0-1623 GCA_037147235.1 Planctomycetota bacterium
CAGCAAATCCACACAAGCGATCCTGGGGCTTGCCAGGGGCCTTGGTGGGCATGTGTGTCTGCCGTCTGCATTACCCCCTGTGTCGGCGGTCATAAACGACGCGGTGGCAAGCAGATCAGCACGTTCCTGGGAATCGGTTTCCCGATTGATTGCGAACAGATTGGCTACGGAGTAGAATCGGTGAGTCAGGAACATCATACATCGTAACCATTAAGGCTAATCAGCAACCATTCCGATCTCGGTATAAACAAGAATGGCCCCGGTGTTCGTCCGTCCGACCGTGTGCAAAATCCCAAGCCATTGCTGAAGCGTGTTGACACGGAATACGATTAACTCCACTCGCATAAACCATTCCCCGCTATTCTGACCACAAAAGCTGAAACAACCGACCAAGACCGCCAACATGAAAATGCGACTCATTTCCCTTACCATCCTATTACTAGCTTCGCTGGCCACCCTGCATGCCACGGAGACGGTGGTTTATAAGAAGGCAGGCGATCACGAGCTGAGGCTTTTCATCGAGAAGCCCCCCGTTTGGAAAGCCACGGATCAGTGCCCAGCTATCGTATTCTTCTTTGGCGGCGGGTGGGTAGGGGGCACCCCGGCCCAGTTCCTCAAACAAAGCGAGTACCTCGCCACGCGCGGCATGGTCGGCATCCGCGTGGAGTATCGAACTATCCCGAAGGGCGACAAAGGCCCGCCCGTCGTCTGCTGCGCCGATGCGAAGTCAGCCATGCGCTACGTGAGAGCGCATGCCGCGGAGTTGGGTATCAATCCCCGGCGGATTACGGCCGCGGGAGGTTCCGCAGGCGGCCATCTGGCGGCGTTCACTGCCTTGGTGAAAGGTCAGGACGATCCGCGAGATGATCTCGCGGTTTCATGCAAGCCGGATGCACTGGTACTTTTCAATCCGGTCTTCAACAACGGCCCGGGCCAATGGGGGCATGAGCGAGTCGGTAAACGGTTCCTGGAATTCTCGCCGGCTCATCACATCACCAAGGAAGCTCCACCCACCATCGTGTTTCTCGGGGACGCGGACAAACTCATTCCAATTCGTGTGCTTCAGGAATTTGAGGCAGGGATGAAGAATGTCGCCGCACGTTGCGACTCGCATGTTTATCCGAATGCAGGCCACGGTTTTTTCAATCGCGACCTGTACTTTACCCAGACTTTGATGGAAACCGACAAGTTCCTTGCTTCACTCGGCTGGCTCCAGGGCCCACCGACACTGGGCACGTCCACACGATAGAGCATCCGTTCAAAAAGCACTGCGATCAATGCCGGATCTTTCCATTATCCAGGCAACCGAGGCAACAAAACCATGAGCTACCACATTCGTACCCTGACCGCCCTGCTACTGGTATCGCTATCCACGCTCCAGGCTGCCGAGTCTGCGACGAAACCCAATATCGTGATCTTGTTGGCCGATCAGTGGCGGGCCATGGCGACCGGCTATGCGGGAGACCCGAACGTCAAGACGCCGGCACTGGACCGGTTCGCCGCGGAAGGTATCTGGTTTCGCAACGCGGTCTCCGTTTGTCCGGTATGTACGCCCTACCGCGCGGCTCTGATGACCGGACGCTGGCCGACTTCCACGGGGATGTTTCTCAATGATCTCCATTT
>JBAWVO010000617.1:0-1615 GCA_037147235.1 Planctomycetota bacterium
ATTTCTCTTTCTTCTCTTCTCTGTGTCTCCGTGCCTCCAGCCTGGTACTCCAGGCGGGTGGTAAAGTCTTTTTCGTCGCGCGGAGTCGCTACTATTTAATGGTCGGAGTATTAGCGGGCGAAGTATTCTTTTAAATCCGTGTAAGGAGCAGGTCAAGCCGCCGCACTCCAAATCTCCGTCGTCAGATGGAGCCAATATGGCCAGAAAATGAGAAATTAAATGCGAATTGCTGATGGATGCTTGCACCGCGAGGGGTTTTTGCCTATATATAGTCAAGAAAGGAAACAGCGGGTATGCGATTAACCCCCCACCAACGACGATCCATACGCGCGTGCGTGGCCGCCCAAGACCCGGCGGCCCGGGTCATGCTCTTCGGATCCCGCCTGCATGACGAAAGGCGGGGCGGCGACATCGATTTGCTGATCCGTTCCAACAAGATCGACTTCATGGCGCGGTTGCGCCTGAAACTCGAACTCATGAACGTCCTCGGACCGCAGAAGATCGACATCGCGGTGGATTGCGGTCGACCTTCGGCTTTCATCAAACTCATCCGCAAAGAGGCCCGCCCGATATGAAACACCGCGAATATATCCAGGCGCTTTCGGAGATACTGACCCAACTCGATGATGGCGCCCGCTGGCTGCGCCGGTCCCTGACACGTTGCCGCAAGGCTGCCGCCAAACGCGAACTCAGTGCCGCCGATCTCGACGCCTTCGAAGCACTGACCAGCCGCTACGCACGGGTGAGCGATATGATCTTGCAGAAACTCTTCCGTTGTCTGGATGCAATCGAGTTGGAAGACAGCGGGACGCTGTTGGACGCACTGAACCGCGCCGAGAAAAGAGGATTGATCGTATCGGCCGACGTCTTTCGCGAAGTTCGGGAACTGCGGAACGAAATTGCCCATGAATACGCGCAAGAGAACCTCCGTCCCCTTTTCAACGGTGTCCTGGATCGCGCGCCCATATTACTTGAAACTATCCGCCGGGCCCGTATTTATAGCCGGCGCTATATCCCGAAAGGGAAAGATCAGAGTCAAACCAAAGGCGTGAAAAGTCGCCGGCGACATCCTCGGCAGCGAGGCGGACCGGCGGGCAGCCACCCGGGATGGAAAGATTCAGCTTCCGTCCGCGCACAAAAAGCATGGTGACTCCTCCACCCGGAAAACTCGTACCCTGCCCGCTCATCTCGCAAAACGCGGCAGGCCAATGCCATGGGCGACGATCATCTCGTCCATCAGCTTCCAGATCTGCGGCAGCGTGAGCGAGGCGGCCGTGTTCGGGTCAAGCATGGCCGCGTGGTAGAGGTGCTCCTTCTTCTCCTCGAGGATCGCGATCTTCATGATTTGGTCTCCTTGCTTGTTGCGGTAAGAATCTCGTGCACCAGGCTGCCGGGGCCGACGCCAGACTTTATGTCCTGCCCCTTCATCGCCAGCGGCAGGATCCAGATCGCGAGCCCGGCCTGGTAATCGTGGCCGTGGCCGGTAAATCCGTCGACGCCGTGCACGTTGCAGGGCCAGCCCCAGGGCATGGCATTGGCCTTGCGGAAGAGCGCCTCCAACATCCGGTCGGTGCCCCACCAGCCGTCCTTGCCCACCTTGCGATACTCGCACATC
>JBAWVO010000618.1:0-1614 GCA_037147235.1 Planctomycetota bacterium
GCTCGTTTCACTCTCCCCACCCTACTTCTGCACCTAAAACCGGAAGAGCCAAAATAACATACGTCATGTTACCCTCACCATAGCAACCAGCCCAATGTACCGCAAGAGCGGCCAGGAGAAGAGAAAGTCCAACACCAAGGGGTAATTATAAGGTATGCTTTTCCTAGCACAATGTCGTTGTTAATTCAGAAACACGCCAACGTGAAGCAATCGCATGAAAATCTTGGTTGTTGACGATGATCCGGCTTGCCGCGCCATCGTGGCAATTCACTTGAGGGGCCTGGAGGGCATTGAGGTTGACGAAGCCGAAGACGGCAACAAAGCCTGGGCTTTGCTCAAGCGCAATCATTATGATGGCGCAGTCGTTGACTGGCAGATGCCCGGCAAATCCGGCCTGGAGATCGTTCGCGAGATTCGCAAGGCACGCCTCACGATCCCCCTGCTGATGGTGTCCGCCGAATCGGAGAAAAGGCGGGTGATCGAGGCCATTCAGGCCGGCATCACCGATTACCTGATCAAGCCGTTCGATCCCGATACGCTGCTGGCAAAGCTCGGCAAGTTCATCGAATTGACCCGCCCGAAGACGCCTCGTGGCTTAGGCGTTTCTCCTGCGTTACAGGCATGACGTGAGCCTCGGATTGTCTCGGATTTGACAAGCTCCCCCCTGTACTTTACAATCCATATCATGGTGGTTGCGCTGGAACCGCTCGTCGTCGTTGAAGTAGGGTGGATTTTTAGAGAGATTTCATGACTCAAGCCATTGTTGATCCCGAAGAACTGCGTCGGTTCGCGCAGAATCTCAAGAAGTTCAGCGGCGACGTCCAGGACCGCGTTACCGCGCTAGGTTCCCAGATGGTGGCACTGGAACGGACGTGGCGTGACCAGGAACAGAAGAAGTTCGCCGAAGAATTCGAGCAGCACATGCGGACCATCGCCCGATTTGTCGAGGTCATTGAACACCATGTTCCTTATCTGCATCGCAAAGCCGAAATCATCGACGAATATCTCCAGCAGCGATAACCCCCTCCCCCCCCGCCCCTCTCCCAAAAGCGGGCGGGGGGCGTTAAGGTATCCAACATGGGCCAAGCCCGCCTCACCCGAATTGATGCCGTGCAGGAGATGGCCGCGGCGGTCGATATCTTCCGAAACGAGGCGACGGCTGCCTTGGAAAGTCTCGACATCGAGATCCGCCGCGCCCTGGAGTGGATCCATCACGACCGCCACGACCATTGGAGCCACCAAGTCCGCCATGGTTGGGAACACATCACCGAGGCCCGCGTGCAGCTCCAGCAAGCAATGACGGCCCGCCGTATCGGCAACCACGATCCAGACTGCATCGACGAGAAGAAAGCCCTAGCTCGAGCAAAAAAGCGGCTGGAGATTGCCCAAGAGAAAGTCGAATCGGTTCGGCACTGTGCCCTGGTGATCGACCATGCGGTGAATGAATATCGGGGAGCGAGGACACCGCTTTCCAGTTACCTGGAATCCGAGGTTCCGAAGGGCCTGGCGGCCTTGCGACGCATGATGGACAATTTGGAAGATTATCTGGCCCAACACGCTCCCAGCAGCGGTTCGTCCGGCGTGATGGGGAGTGGGGAGCAGGGAGCAGGGGGC
>JBAWVO010000619.1:0-1612 GCA_037147235.1 Planctomycetota bacterium
GGGCGTGGAGAGGGGAGGGGGGGAGAAAGCCCGATGGACATGATTACCCGTCGGCCAAGCCGCCCCATGGTGCGCAGGGATGCTCGTCGGTGCCAAGGGACACCCTACTGGCCCCACCGTATTCTCCCGGCTCCCCGCCTCTCCAGCAGCCGTTTCTGATCAGCCGCAGCATATTGCACGAAGCCGTCCGTAGGCAGCAGGCCATGCTGGTGGCCAGCGTCGCCGACGACCCCCGTTTTGACGCAGCGGTCAGCATTCAGCAGATGGGTATTCGCTCGGCCATCTGCGTGCCACTTTATCATCAAGGCCAGGTTACGGGCATAATCTATGTCGATTCGCAGGGGGACGCCGGGCTGTTGAGCAGCCGCGATCTGGAAGTCCTGACCGTGCTGGGCCTGATGGTCGCATCGGGCATTGTGCAGATTTCGCTTCGTGGCGATGTCGCTCGGGAGCGGACGATGCGTGACCGCCTAGCCCGTTACAATTCGCCGCAAGTCGTCGAGCAAATCATGAAGCTTGCGCCGCGGCAGGAAGACGAGATGCAGGCCGATGAATACGATGTCAGCGTGCTGTTTGCCGATATCACCGGCTTTTCGACGCTTGCCGAGAGTTGGTCGGCGGCCGAAACGGTGCGGGTGCTGAACCTTGTGTTTGAGCGTTGGACGGCCAATGTCTTTCAGCGCGATGGCACGTTGGATAAGTATATTGGCGATGCCGTGATGGCGGTTTTCGGTGCCCCGTTGCGGCAAGCCGATCATGCCCAGCGGGCCGTGGCCACGGCCTTGGCCATGCAACAAACGCTCGACGACTTGAACCGGTTGCGTCCGCATGAGCCTGTATTAAAGTTGCGTATCGGCATCAATTCAGGCCGCGTGATTGCCGGCGATATCGGCTCGCCGCTGCACAAGTCTTACACGGTGATTGGCGACGTGGTCAATATCGCCAGCCGATTGGAGACATCGGTAGCCTTGCCCGGTCAGATTGTGATTGGCCAAGCAACCTATGAGGCGATCCGAGATCGCTATGATTGCGAGCCACTCGGCGAAGTTCAACTCCGCGGCAAACGGCGAACGATTCCGGCGTATCGGGTGGTTGGAGAGCGGGGAAAGCCGATCATGTCATCAAGGTAAAAACGCCATTCATGCACAGGAGTTTCAGACATGTACCGCCTCTTTCTCAATGAATGGGCGCAACTCGGGACGCAGTGCTTTCTCGGTCACCAGATCAACCGGCGACCCCAGCAAATCTTCCAGATAAAACTGCACTCCGAAGTAGCGCGCGGAAGTGGCAGGCCCGTCGAATGCGACCAGCACATCAACATCGCTCCCTTCCTTTGCGGCATCACGCACGACAGAGCCGAACAAAGCCAAGCGCGCAACGCCGAAGCGGTGCGACAAGACTGGCTTGTATTCGGTCAGCAACCGCAATGTTTGTGAACGGTTCACTTTATATCTCCTCCAGCGAGATTACCATGGGTTGCCGCCCAATGCAAGTCGTCAGGTCGAAGTAATAGTACAAAGCGTAAGTCTGATTGTGCCAAGAAGCTTGGAAGAGGAGGATTGCGCGGGACCCGGAAAACTGGGCGCACGGTTAAGGTGTAAAATGGATGTCC
>JBAWVO010000620.1:0-1611 GCA_037147235.1 Planctomycetota bacterium
GGCGCTCCTGAACATTTAGTGGGTGGCCGCGAAGGTGTTTTCGATATCTAGATCGCCCGCGATCCAGTATGCTATAGCTTGATAGTTGCGGAATGTTCTGTAGCCACGGGCTCTGCGGCGGGCTAGTTGAAGCAATCCGTTGACGGCTTCAATTGCCGCCGAAGTCGTGTAGTTCTTGAAATAGCCAAGGATGCCATCGAGATGTCTTTTCAAGGTGTGGCCGAGATTGATGAATGGCTTCATCCGTGACCGGACACACCATGAGATGACTGCCTTCAGGTGGTTTGTGGCATCCTCCCGCAGTTGATAGTTCCACATGTCGGCGAGGAACTCCCTGATGGACAGAGCCCGTGCGATCCTGCTATGCTCCTTGCAGATTTGCTCGCGAAGTTGGCGCTGTTCTTCCTTGAGGTTTCCAGGATTGCCGCGCAACGCCCACATTGCCCCGCGTGGCAGGCTCCCTTGCTCTCTCACGACCTCCTTGCGGATCTCCTCGATCGCCTGGCCACAGATTTTCATGACGTGAAACCGGTCAAAACAAAGTTGGGCATTTGGAAAATGCTCGCCGGCCCCGGCAATGAACGCGCGGGACATATCCATGGCGATTTCATTGATTTGGGTCGTGGGAACTCCCCGGCGCTCCAATTCAGTGACGAATTGTGAGAAGGTCTGCTGGTCCTTGCCCGGCGTGAAGAATAGCAGCCTGGCGGATTTGGCCGCACCACGGCCCCCTGCGGTCTCTTTGCCTTCTATTTGCAGGAAAACCGTGCCGTATCTATGCCCCTTGCGGGTGGATGTCTCGTCCACGCCCAATCGCTCCAAGCTGCTCCAATCGGTTTGCTTCCATGCCTCATCGACACGGCTTCGGATTAGGTGCCAGATGCGATCTTCGCTGATTGAGGTCTGTCGCGAAATCTCGGCCACAGGCAGCACTTTGGCCATCGTTAACAGAAATGCTTCCATCAGCAGGGTGAATCCGCCATTCGGCCTGGCCCATGGCACCTCGACGTTCTTAACCGACCCTGACGGGGTCTTGATGCGTGGAACCCTCGCGTTGATCGTAGTGCGGTGCTCGAAGAAATTCAGGTGCTGCCAGCTGCGCTGGACAGTGTCGTGAACCGGACAAAGCTCCCCGGTTTCAGGGTCGGCGAAACGGGCGCCCCGTTCGAAATCGATCCCGAGGACCAGAGACTTGCCGACGGGATCGAAGTTGCTTGAAACGACATTCCATGGTGAGCCCAAGCCCAGCGCCTGTGTGAAGAGATGTTCAATCGACATGGCCGGGAGCCTTTGCCATTGCGGCTCTTCCATCCAGATAAAAGCCGCTTCATCCGCAACACCAAGCCCGGAAAGTTGCCCACAAGAACCCGCCGCTCCGACGAGCTCGGGACAGCGGCCCATTCTCGCGGCGGAACCTTGTGGACAACTTTCCTCCAAGATGAAATGCTCCCGTATCGAACAGCCAGAAATCATTTATAAATTGTCCATGTTAGAGCCATTTACCCACTCAAAGCTCGATTGTGCCAGAAGAATTGACCAGTGAGTTCCAGGAGATACTCGCCGACTACCGCGAGTTTGACAGGTTCGGCGCCGAAATCCAGAACGGCATCA
>JBAWVO010000621.1:0-1550 GCA_037147235.1 Planctomycetota bacterium
GAAGAGGAGCCATGCGAGCCAGACCCAAGCGGTAAATGACGTCCAGTGCTATCCCTAGTTTGCCGATTCAGTCGCACCGTGGAGGACGAGCCACGCAAGTTTTGGATTTTCCTATTTGAGTTTTGTATTTGTTTCGGATTTCGACATTCGGATTTCGTATTTTTTCCCCATGCAGGTTTACCCCCATGTCCTCTCCGTTCCTCCTCTGGACCTCCGCCATCTCGCTCGGCCTCACCTGCCTGGCGGCGATGAGTGCCCGCGCACTGGCCGAGTTTTCGCCGGCGGAATTGGAGGATATCTGCCGCAAGTGGAACCGGCCTGATCGCTTGGGCCATGTCCTGCATTGGCGCGAGCAGGTTGGCTTGGCGATGCAATCGCTACGGACCCTCGCCCTGGCCACGGCGGCCGCGACCGGTGCCATCGCACTTTGGCAGCATAGCCAACCGCTTGGTTTTGCCATCGGTGCGTGGGCTCCTGCCCTGCTGGTCGGCCTGCTCTCCCTGCTGGCTGCCAATCTCTGGTTGCCCTGGACCTTTGCCCGGCTGTGGGCCGATCCATTTCTGTTCTTCGCCTGGCCGGTTCTGTGGGGCGTGAGCTTTCTGCTCGTGCCGTCTGCATTGCTTGCGCACGTCGTCGACGTTGCCCTGCATCGCCTGGCCGGCCGCAACCGACGGGTTCCCGACGAGGACTCCATTGAAGAAGACATCCGCACCATCGTCTCGGAAGGTCATCGTGAGGGCCTGCTGGAAGAAGAAGCCCGGGAAATGATCGAAGGCGTGATCGATTTAGGCGATGCCGACGTCTCGCAGATCATGACCCCGCGGACCGAC
Source organism: Planctomycetota bacterium (assembly GCA_037147235.1). Taxonomy (GTDB): domain Bacteria; phylum Planctomycetota; class Planctomycetia; order Pirellulales; family Thermoguttaceae; genus JANXQG01. Next base: position 831 of record JBAWVO010000621.1, read on the forward strand.
ATGCATTCCATCCCGGCCGCGCTCTCCTGGGAAGAGATGCTCGATCAAGTAATCAACGCCGGGCATACGCGGATTCCCGTCTACGGCCGCAATCGAGACGATATTTTGGGCATTCTGCACGCCAAAGATCTCCTGTCGGAGTTGGCCCGCCAGCCGGGCCAGCGAGTCGATCCCTGGACCAAGCTGCTCCGCCAACCGGTCTTCGTGCCGGAGACGAAGCCGATCGACGCCTTGCTCCAGGAGTTGCAGCGCAGCCGCAACCACATGGTCGTGGTGTTGGATGAGTACGGCGGCGTTTCCGGGTTGGTGACGATGGAAGACGTTTTGGAACAGATCGTGGGCGAGATCGTCGATGAGTACGATCCGGCCCAGGTAGAAGGTGTCCACGAGTTAAGCCCCGGTGTGTGCGAATCACTGGGCTGGGTCCATATCGATGAAATCAACGAGCGGCTCGGCCTCAGCCTGCCTGAGGACGCTGACTACGACACCATCGGTGGCTTCGTTTTTAACGAACTGGGCCACATTCCCACGATCGGCGAAGATTTGACCTGGCGAAACGTCCGTATTACAGTGTTGGATGCCACGCGGCGGCGAATCGAACGCCTAAAAATTGAAGTCCTCGACGCGGCGGGCTTGCCAATACCGTCTGGCTGAGTAAAAATAACTGGCTCTCCGCCAGGTTTGCGGATAATTGTGGTGCGGGCGTCCCGCCTGCCCAAG
>JBAWVO010000622.1:0-1534 GCA_037147235.1 Planctomycetota bacterium
CATCCGGCGTGGGGCGTGATTGCGTTGTCGCTGCGCTCGATGCTGTACGTCCGTAGAGTCGACGTTCCGAAGCTAGCGGAAAAATATGGATGGGAATTTCGCACCAAACATCAACTTGGCGTGGTGTTGTTGACTTGGTTCATGCAGTCGATCCATGCGCTGTACACGTTAGTCGAGTTATGCTGTTGGGACGTGCCGAAATCTGAGTTGGCCGACCGTCGAGCGCGCTCCTGGGACAATCCCGATCGTCGTCCCTCCCACGCCGACCGCCGCCGTTGGATTTGCCGTGAAATGCTGCGAAAAAAATTTCTCGCCACTCTACCCAACAGGCCAGACAGACATAAATTCCGGACACTCTTTGAAACCCTGATTGCCCTCGTCACTTGATCGCCTAAAGTGCAGGATAAGTATCCAGTGGATCGCATCGAAGGGCTGAAGATCATCAGTAGGTGCTTCGATAAGGGCCACGTTCCCCGCTTTACCAAATACGGCATCCCCGGCGCAGCATCGCTTCAGCCGTGGTTTCTGTTTGACGAAACGCAGGCATGGTCGTATCTTCAAGCGACGACGGGGACCAGGCTGTACGACACCTTTGGCACTTGGCGAGTCAATCCGCGAGGTAATCCGCAAGGGACTGAGGATCGGGAGGCCGTGGCTCGCATAACCGAGGACCGCCAACCCGAATGCGTATCTCAAGCCATGGCTTTTCGTAATGCAAACAATGAACGCATGTTTGATGCGGGCAATCGTCGCGCTGGCTTAATGCGAAAGGCAGAGACAGTCTTTCGGAATCTCAAATCGAAGATGGGCCGCAACCCAGGCAGCAAGGCGATTCAAACGGCAATGTCGGTTGCCGGCCATACCATCAGCGACCGCGATAGCCGCTGGCTGGTGAAGCAGTTGCCCTTGTATTGTCAAGAAGAGGAGCTTGAACCATTCTGGCCCGAGTTGGAGAGGGGCCGGATTGAGTGAGAACGGCATTCCCACGGGCAAGCCTGAAAGAACTGTGGCTGAATGCCTCAAATGATGGCACCCGGAAAGATTCCACGACAGTATGACATCGCCTGAGGGGAAACATGGTCGGGCGGGCAAGAAAGTAACGATCTACGGAATACGAATGCTTGGCCCACTTGTTAATCGCTGGGTCGTAGATTCGCGTCCTGTTTAGTGAACCTTGCTCCAAATCCGAGAGCCTTAAACCGGCTCACCTGTTGACGCACTCGAAACCGCCACGTCTCAAGATCGCGTGGTATTTCATCTTGTGATCAAAATCCGCCGCGACAGGCTATCACGAGAGCAAGTCGATATCCGTTGCATTCGGCATGTCAGTCGAAGCAATCACTTCACCTTCCGAGATCGTGAATTGCCACCCACACCCGCACACGTAATGCGAAGCGTCGTATTGGACGAGGTTGTCTGATTCGCCACACTCGGGACAAATGTTCCACGTCAAGAAGTCCAGATCGTCACCCAAGAGTTTCGTTTGTCGAGTAGACATAATATGGTTTTCTCATTTAGGTATGCTTTGTATTCT